>JANXVA010000420.1 GCA_025351875.1 Myxococcales bacterium
CGTCGATCTTCTCCGGGTAGAGATAGAAGACGCGCGCCCAGTCGAGTCCCTTGACGTCGGCGACGCGGCGGACGAGCTCGGAGAGCGTCGCGCGCTCCTCCTTGTCGTGGTCGCGGCCGTACGCGATGGTGTCCTGCGAGATGAGGTTCACTTCGCGGACGCCCTGGGCGACGAGCTGCTGGACCTCGCGGACGACGTCGTCGACGGGGCGCGAGCGCTGCTTGCCGCGGAACTGCGGGATCGTGCAGAAGGAGCAGCTGCGGTTGCAGCCCTCGGCGATCTTCACGTACGCGCTGGCCTTGTTGCCCGTGACGATACGCGGATCGCTGGCGCGGATGACCCAGTCGGCCGGGTTGCCCACCATCATGCGATCGGCCTTGCCTCGAAGGACCTTGCCGAGCTTGAGCATGTCGCTCGACCCGAGGAAGTGGTCGACCTCGGGCATCTGCGCGCTGAGCTCGGTCGGGTAGCGCTGCGAGAGGCAGCCGGTGACGACGAGCTTCTGGCAGGCGCCGAGCTTCTTCAGCTCGGCCATCTCGAAGATGGTGTCGATCGACTCCTTCTTGGCCTCACCGATGAAGCCGCACGTGTTGACGACGATCACCTCCGCCTCGTCGGCCTCGGTCGTCAGCACGAAGTCGCCCGCCTCGCCGCCGAGGGCGACGCCGACCATGACCTCGGTGTCGACGCGGTTCTTCGGGCAGCCGAGGCTGACGAAGTGGATCTTGCGAGGGGCGCCCTGAGGAAGAGCGGGGGAGCGCTTGCGAGACGTGCGAGAGATCATTGGATGCGTCGCGGTTAGTAGCACGCGACGTCGCCATTGGCGGCATTGGGCGTCCCTTTGAAGCCCGGCGCGAACACGTCGTAGGTGAGGCTCCAGCGTGCCCAGTCGGCGCGCACGGTGGCGGGACAGTCGGCCGGGAAGGCGACCGCGCGGCCTGCCTCGAGGTTCGAGAAGCTCGGGTACGTCACGGTGTCGATCACGACGCCGGCGGCTTTGAGCGCGACCGTGTCCCCGTCGTTCTTGAGGATGTCGAGCGCCCCCCACGCGAACACCTTGCCGGGGAGCCCGTGGTTCTTCGCTGGATCCGCGCTGTCCGCGACGACGAACGTGCCGCCAGGCGCGAGCGCGAAGTCCTCGCTGATCGTGACGGCGTTCGGCGCCGCAGTGCCCCGCGGCGACTCGATCGAGAGCCCCTTCACGTCGAGCCAGCACGCTCGCGTGCTGCGGACCTCGACCCATTCGCCGTCGTCGCCGGAGCCGGCGCGGGAGGAGATGAGGACCTCCGAGATCGCGAGATCACCGGCCGCGAGCGCTCCGGTGCAGAACACCTTCGGCGCGATCGTTCCGCTGTCGCCGCCGGCATCGAGGAGCGTGCCGGAGTCCTTCGCGAGCGGCGCGGGTCGCTCGCCCGCGGGGCTGAAGGCGCCGCTGTCCTCGTTCGAGGTCGGCGAGAGGCCCTCCTCCTGGGTGGGAATGTCGTCGGCGTAGAACTCGTCGCCTGGCTCGACGGGGGTTCGCCTCTTCTTCGTGCTCGCGACGGGCGCCGACGCGCACGCGAACAGGAACGCTGCGCCGGTGAAGGCGAGCGTGACCAGCCGCCAGCGCGGCAAATCTACAAGGAAGCGCGAACGAACGGTCATCGCGGACGGAGGTGTAGCACCTACATGGGTGCTTGCCAGGGCAAAGGCGCGAGCCGCGAAGAGCTCGTTCTGAAACGACTTTTCGCCTCGGTCAGGCGCCCATCAGCGCCGTGAAGCGCTCGAAGAGGTAGAGCGAGTCGTGCGGGCCCGCCGCCGCCTCCGGGTGGTACTGCACGCTGAAGGCGCGGAGATCCTTCGCCGCGAGGCCTTCGCTCGTTCCGTCGTTGAGGTGCACGTGCGTGCTCTCGACACCCTTCGGCAGCGACGCAAGGTCGACGCAGAAGCCGTGGTTCTGCGTCGTGATCTCGATGCGACCGGTCGCGAGATCCTTCACCGGCTGGTTCGCACCGCGATGGCCGAACTTGAGCTTGTAGGTCTTGCCGCCGAGGGCGAGCGCGAGGAGCTGGTGCCCGAGACAGATCCCGAAGATGGGTTTTTGGCCGAGCAGGCTGCGCACCGTCTCGACGGCGTATCCGACCGCCGCGGGATCTCCGGGGCCGTTCGAGAGGAAGACGCCGTCCGGCGCGAGCGCGAGGATGTCCGCGGCGCTCGTGCTCGCCGGAACCACGGTCACCTTGCACCCGGCGTCGACGAGGCAGCGAAGGATGTTCTTCTTCACGCCGTAGTCGATGGCGACGACGTGGTGCTCGCGCTTCGCCTTCGGCTTCGCGTTCGGCAGGCCGTCACTGACGCGCCACTCGCCACGCCCCTCGGCGAACGCGTACGACGTGGAGGGCGTGACCTTCTTCACGAGGTCGAGCCCGGACATGTCGGGTGCCTTCTTCGCGCGCTCGAGCAGCGCGGCGATAGGCTCGCTGCCGATCGCGCCGTTCTGCGAGCCGTGGTCGCGGAGGTGGCGGGTGAGCTTGCGCGTGTCGACCCCGGTGATCGCCACGATGCCGTGCTCGGCGAGGTAGGCGTCGAGCGTCTGCTCGGAGCGCCAGTTCGAGGCGAGCGGGCTCGCGTCACGCAGGACGAAGCCTGCGACGTGAGGGCGACCGTCGATCGACTCGGCATCCATCGCGTTGACGCCGGTGTTGCCGATCTCCGGGGCGGTCATCACGACGAGCTGCCCCGTGTACGAGGGGTCGGTGAGGACCTCCTGGTAGCCGGTCATGGTGGTGGTGAAGACGGCCTCGCCGGTGGTGGTGCTCCGTGCGCCATAGGCCTCGCCTTCGAAGACGGTGCCGTCCGCGAGGACGAGGTGAGCTGCAAGCGAGTCGAGCGTGGTGCGAGTCATGCGGTCTCCGTAGCCTCGAACGCGATGGCACCTGCCACCAGCGTCATCATGACCATTCCTTTGACGGTCTGGCCGAGGAAGGGCGTGTTCCGGCTCTTCGTGCGAAGGCGCTCCGGCGCGACGACCCAGCTGCGCGCCGGGTCGACGAGCGTGAGGTTCGCCTCGCTGCCTTCGCGGATACGCGCGGCGGTGAGGCCGACGATGCGCGCCGGCCCCTGGGTGAGCGAGTGGACGAGCCGCGACAGCGAAAAGACGCCCTTCTCGACGAGGCCCAGCATGAGCGGCACGCAGAGCTCGAGCCCGATCATCCCGGGCAAGGCCTCGCTGAGCTCGCAGTCCTTGTCGAGGATCCCGTGCGGGGCGTGGTCCGTCGCGATGCAGTCGATCGTCCCGTCGGCGAGGGCCTCGCGCAGCGCCGCGACGTCCTCGTCCTCACGGAGTGGAGGGTTCACCTTGCACGCGGTGTCGTAGCCGATGAGTGAGGCGTCGGTCAGGAGGAGGTGGTGGGGCGTCACCTCGGCGGTCACCGCGATGCCGCGCGACTTTGCCTCGCGGATGATCCGGACCGCGCCGAGCGTCGAGACGTGGGCGAGGTGGTAACGTGCACGCGTGTACTCTGCAAGGATCACGTCGCGCGCGACGATGATGTCTTCCGCGACGCGCGGCCACCCACGAAGCCCGAGGCGCGTACTGACGGCGCCCTCGTGCATCTGCGCGTCCTTCGTCAGCGCGTGGTCCTCGGCGTGCTGGATGAGCGGCAGATCGAACGTGCTCGCGTACTCCAGGGCGCGGCGCATGACGTCGCTGCGGGTGACGCAGTGGCCGTCGTCGCTGACGGCGACGGCGCCTGCCTCCTTGAGGTCGTTCATCTCCGTGAGGGTCTCGCCCTTCTGGCCGACGGTGATCGCGCCGATCGGGTGCAGGCGAGTGCCGCCGATCGAGCGCGCCTTGTGGACGAGCATCTCCGTGACGAAGCGCGTGTCGTTGACGGGGCGCGTGTTGGGCATCACGCAGACGTCGGTGAAGCCGCCGGCGGCCGCGGCAGCGAGCCCGCTTCGCAGGTCCTCCTTGCCCTCCTGGCCGGGCTCCCGCAGATGCGCGTGCAGATCGATCAGGCCGGGGAGGAGCAGCGCGCCTGCCACCTCGACGACCCGGACGCGATCGCTCTTCGTCCGCGTGAGCTCGTCGCCCGCGCCGGGCCCGACGCGCGTGATGGTCCGGCCCTCGATGACGACATCGACCTCGCCGTCGAGCTCACGCCCCGTCTGGGACGGATCGACAGCGCGGACCCGACGGAAGACCAACGCCTCGTGCATCGAGCCGCGGAACTAGCACGAGGGAATCAGCGCAGGAAGAAGCGGAAGGGTGGAGGCGGAGAGGTCAGGGGTTCGCGAGCAGGAGCAGGAGCAGGTCGAGAACGGACGCCGGCGCACGCGGGCAAGGATCACGTGTTGGTTGCCATGCCCGCAGTCTCGCGTCCCCAAGGCGTGTCTCGCGGTGCCGCTGCGGCGCCGCTCGCCGCAGGCGAATCACGCCGAGCCCGTGGCGAAATGGGGAGGCTCACGCGAACCGTGAGCCGCAAAGCCCAACCTGCTAGAAACGCCCCGCGACGCCGGCCGAGGTGCCGCCGAAGTACGGCGTCATCGAGAGGCCAGTCTCGCGCTTCACCGGGACCGTCGCGTAGCGCGAGCTGCCAGCGCTGCCGGTCGAGGTCTTCGGCGAGGTGAGGAGGAGGATGAGGCCAGCCGCGCCGCCGACGCCCGCGACGATGAAGCCGACCGTCGAGATCGTGCCCATCGTCTTGTAGCTGTCGATGTCGCTCTGCGAGTCGGCAGGGCAGGTGCTCTTGTCCGGGCCGCACTTGTCCTTCAGGTCGCCGGCCTTGCCGAGCGCGATGAGGCCCGTGATGCTGCCGACGACCAGGCCCGCGCCGCCCACTCCGAAGGCGACGAGCGCCAGGGTCGTGTTGCTCTTCTTGTCGGCGCTCGGGTCGGTCGAGCCGCCACCCGCCGTGCCGGCAGCCGCACCTTCGGCACCCGGAGGAAGCTTCTCCATCTTGAGCGTCGCGACAGCGGTGCCGCCCTCGGCGACTGTGAAGTCGGTCGACGCGGGGTGGAATCCGTCCGCGGACGCGGCGACCTTGTGCGCGCCCGGATCGACCGGGCGCCTGAGACCAAGTGCTGCGGCGGGGACCGTCGCACCGTCGATGGTGACGACCGGGTTCGTGGCGCCTTCGACGGTGAGCGTGACGCTCGCGACCTTCGCGGACACGGCGCCGACCTCGGCCTTCGCGGCTTCGAGGGCATCCTTGAACGCGGGGGGCGGGCTCGGGTTGTTGCCCCACTCGCGGATGATCTTGTTGTAGTTCTCCTGCGCCGCGACGACGTGCCCGAGCTTGGCCTGCGTGCGCGCGAGGCCGAGGGTGAGCGTCGGCGCGAGCCCGTACAGCTTGACGGCCGCCGTCCATAGCTTCTCGGACTCGGGGAAGTTTCCCGCGTCGAACGCGGCCTGGGCCTGCTGGCCCAGCTGCCGGGCCTGGGCGATGTCCTGCGAGGCGGCGTCCTGCGCGAACGCCACCGGCGCGAACGTCATCGCGGCGAGGGGCAGCGAGGCGACCACGAGGATCTGGCCGAGGCGACCGAGGCGGCCAAGGGGCGTGGAAATCGTACGACGCGAGCGGGAGGCAAACGAGACGCGCATGCCCAAGTCATATCAGCGTTGCGCGTGCTAGGTAAGATCCCATACGTCCGATGTTCGCCCGCGTTCGAGCCCCGCTTAAGCCGCGTTTTCTCGTGTTCCTCGTCGTGGCCATCGCCGCGCTGATCGCCCTCACGTCCGCCGGCGGATGCGCCGCGTTGCTCGGCTTCGAGGACACGACGCTTCGGTCGGACACCGACGCCGACCTCGTCGAGGGCGGGACTGTCGAAGGTGGTCCACTCGAGGAGGGCGGTCCTCACCCTGACGGCGGGACCTCTCGACTGACGGCGATCCCCGCTTCTCTCATCGTTCGTCGTGGCGCCAGTGTCGATGTGACCGTCACTCTCGCGCGCGCCTCCGACGTCACTGGCGCGGTGACGATCCGCGTGTCTGCGCTGCCCGCCGGCGTGACGGCTTCGACAGCGGCCCTCGCCCCGGGAGTGACGACGGGCTCGCTCAAGATCAGCGCGACCATGACGGCCGCGCTCGGCCCGCAGACGATCACGCTCAATGCCGACGGTACGACGCTTCCGGCGGCGCTCGTCCCGCTCCTCGTCGCGGACGGCGCGGGCGCGCTCGACACCACCTACGACACAGACGGGCTCACCTCCGACGCGACGAAGGGCAACGGCTCGACGTTCTTCGCGCTCGCCCTCCAGCCGGATTCGATGGTCGTCGCCGCTGGGGCGGGAGGTGCCTCGCCCGCCGCTCTCGACGGTTGGCTCGTCCGCCGCTTCGTCACGAACGGCGCCGTCGACGCCGCCTTCCGCGCGAAGACGGCAGCGGCCGGGGTCCTTCCCGCGGACGGCGAGGCGCACGCGGTCGCCATCGACGCCAAGGGCAACATCATCGTCGCCGGTGTCTCGCAGCCTGCCCCGCTCCAGCAGCTCACGATCGTGCGTCTCCTTCCGACGGGCGCGCTCGACACGACCTTCGCGGGGGGCACTGTTCGCGTCGCCGCCGAGGTCGCCGGAACCGCGTCCTTCGCGTATGGCGTTGCCGTGCAAGCTGACGGCGCGGTGGTCGTCGTCGGTGCACGACGCGACATCGTCGGGACGACCGAGAGCGGCATCCTCATCCGCTTCCAGGAGAACGGCACGCGCGACGCGACCTTCAACGGCGGCACCACCGTCGTCCTCCCGAACGCGCGCTTCGTCGGGGTCTCGGTCGACGCGGCAGGCGTCCTCACGGCTGGCAGCACGACCGGAGGCGCGCTGCCTTCGTACGTCGTCACTCGCCGCACCCTGACCGGCGCCGTCGACCCGACGTTTGGCAGCGGCGGCACGGCCGCGTTCGGCAACACGTATCGCGCGAACGGCTTCGCGCTCCTTCCCGATGGCGCGATCGCGCTCGTCGGCGACGTTCAGCAGGGCGGGGCCGGGTACACGGCCGGCGTCGCGACGGCGAAGGGCGCGTCGGTATTCGCGCGCGCGTACGCGCTCGCGCCGAGCGCGGGCTTCTTCGGGATCGGGGTACAGTCGGACGGCCGCTTCATCGCGGCCGGTCACACGGCGGTCAGCAACGGCGAGGCGCGCGTCGAACGCATCCTCGCCGACGGCAACAAGGACACGACCTTCGGTGTCACCGGGACGGCGACGATCGAGCCTGCGGGTCCCCCCAACGGCTTCGACGTCACGCTGTACGCCGCCGCGATCCAGAAGGACGGCCGCATCCTCGTCGGCGGCAATCGCTCGAGCTCGGGCGCGAGCATCTACCGCCTCTGGCCGTGACGACGTGACCCTCGCGTCCGTCGCCAAGCGGATGCTCGGCAAGACGGGCATCGAGGTCTCCGTTCTCGGGCTCGGCGCGGGGCCGCTCGGCTGCGCGCGTCTCGACGACGGCGCAGCCCTGGCGCTCGTCGCCTCTGCGCTCGACCGAGGCGTGACATTGTTCGACACGGCCCCGAGCTACGGCTCCTCTGCCGCGACGGTCGGGCGCGACGACATCCTGGGCGAGCTCGACCGCGCGAAGGTGGCGGGTAAGATTCGGGCGAGCGGATACCCGGGAGGGAACGAAGCGCTCGCGGCCGCCGTGTCGTCAGGACAGTTCGACGTCATCGAGTGCTCGGTGAGCCCGTTCGATCGCGGGTCACTCGGGGGCTCGGTCGCGACGGCCGCGGCGGCGGGAATGGGGGTGCTCGCCAAGCGCACGCTCGGCAATGCTGCGTGGCGCTTCGAGTCGGCGCCCGGGGCCCCCGATGTGCGCCAGTATTGGGAGCGCGCGCGCGCGATGGCGATCGATCCGGCGCCCCTCGCGTGGCCCGAGCTCGCGCTCCGCGTCGCGGCATTTGCCGACGGCGTGAGCACGGCGCTCGTGGGCACCGCGAGCACGGCGCACCTCGCCGACGCTTGCGCCGCGGTCGCGCGCCCCGCAAGGGGTGAAGAGCGGTGCCGCCGCGGCACCGTTCGCCGCAGGCGATCACCCCGGCCCGGTCGCGAAGATGAGGAGGCCCAGGCGAAGCCTGAGGGGCGAAGCCGGCAAAGCCCCACCTGTCAGAGAGCGCCGCCGATCGATACGCCCGCGCCGCCCGCGTACGTGGTCGGCGCGATGTGAATCGCGCGCGGCCTGCCCGAGGGCGCCGTGAGGAAAACGACCACGCCGGCCAGGCCGAGAGCGGCGCCGGCACCGAACACGAGCGTCGAGACGGTCGCCGTCGATCGAGCACCGTCGACCGCGCTCTGACCGTTCGCGTTGCACGTCTTGGTGGCGGCGTCGCAGCCTCCGCCGTCGAACGCGCCGTCGTACTTCGATTTTGCGGAGAGCCCGAGGACACCGCCGACACCGAGGCCCACGACGCCGGCGCCGATCAGCACCAGGCCGACGGGCTTCTGCCACGCGGGAGGATCGCCGTGGATGGCCGCGCCCTCGTCCGGGGGCGGTGATGCCGGCGTGGGCGCGGGAGCCGCGGCGCTCGCCTCGGGCGTCAGGGATGGGACCTCGAATTTCACCGCGAGCCCCTGCATCACGTTGATGTGTCCGCTGAACGGCTTGCGCCCCGGAGCGGTCACGTCGATGGCGACTGTGCCGGAGTCGACCGGCTCGGCTGCGCCGAGCTTTGCGCGCTCGACCTCGCGCCCGTTACGCTTGACCACGAGGCCCGCGACGTCGTGCGCGGGAGGAAGGATGACGGTGACGTACGAGAGCTTTGGCTCGAGGGCCTTGGCGCGCTCGCTCGCGACCTGCTCGCGTGCGGGGTCACCGTTGCGCGTCGCCAGCTGAGCGACCTCGCGATAGGCCTGATACGCGCTCGCGTAGCGACCGACCTTCTCGTAGCACTCCGCGAGCTTGCCGCGCGTTCCGATGCCCGGGAACTGCTTGAGGCTCGCCTCGAACTTCGGGCACGCGGCCTCGAACTCGCCCTTGTTGAAGAGCGCGACGCCTTCGTTGAAGAGCGCGCGCCCGGCTGCCTGCGCCTGCGCATCCTGGGCGTGCGCGGACGAGCCTCCCGCGCAGAGGGCGAGAACGAACACCGACGACGTACAGAAGGAGAGGAAGCCACGACGCTGATTCATGAGCACCGACACCGCTCCGAACGAATACCACGGCGGAAGACGCGACGGTGGATCGCGCGCGGCCCATGACCGACGAGAACGGACCGGGTTTACGACCAAAGCGGGCCTCCTTCGTTTGGCATGTCCCGTGCTCGTTCCGGGAGGCGCAGGATGACACGCGGCCACGACCATCGACTCCGAGTGTTCCTGACGACGCTCTGCGCGACCGCCGCGATCGTCACCGCGACGGCGGGGCAAGCCCGGGCCTTTTGCCGATCGACGGCTTGCGACGCGACGTCCGAGAAGTGCACCACGGACGAGAACGGCTGTCCACGGACGGGCCCGCCGCTCTCCTGGCGCTCGCTTCCGCTCCCCTATCGGTTCCACGCGGGCGGTTCGGACAAACTCGACATGGACGGCGTACGCGAGGCGACGAGGCGCGCATTCGACGAGTGGTCGAACGTCACGTGTAGCGGCGAGCGCACGTCGCTCCGGTTCGAAGAGGGTAAGGACATTCCGGGCACCCGTCCGCTCGTGGGCGATCTGCCGGCGAAGGTCTCGTTCGGGATCTATTTCCGCGACGACATCTGGCCCTACGACGACGGGAACGAGTCGCTCGCGCTCACCAACCAGAGGTACGGAAAGACGAACGGCTGGATCGACTACTCGTCGATCGAGGTCAACACGACCGACCGCGAGTTCCGGCTGACCGACAGCGCGAAGGGGATCGACCTCCAGGCGGTGCTCACGCACGAGGTCGGTCACTACATCGGGCTCGCGCACAGCACGGTGAAAGACTCGATCATGGCGCCCAGCTACTGCCAGTCGGCGGACCGCTGCGGGACGAGCGCGGACCAAGCACGCGCGCTCGCTCAGGACGACATCGACGCCGTCTGCGCGATGTATCCGCCGGGCGGCATTGCCGGCGTCGCGTACGAAGATCCGAACGCGTCGTCCGGATGCGCGTTGAGCGTTGGCGTGGCTCCGCGCCGTGGAGAGCCGAAGGCGCCGTTCGTTCCCGTGCTGACGCTGGCGACGCTCGCGGCGCTCGTCATCGTGCGTGCGCGCCGCTGATCCCTGGCGGGAGGTAGTCCGGTTCGCGCTCGTCGTTGCAGTGCGAAGGAGGGGACTTGAACCCCTACAGGATTTACCCCACCGGAACCTGAATCCGGCGCGTCTGCCAATTCCGCCACCTTCGCGAGTGTTGGAGGGCGCACCCTAGTCCACGATTCCGCGGGGGAGCAAGCGGATCCCGCTTCGAGCAAGGACCCTGCTCGAAGCCGCGATCCCTCAGAGGTTCTCGACGCTCTTCACGAGCTCCATCACGAAGTTCACCCGCGGGCGGATGAGGCCGGCGCGCAGGACGCGCGGCGGCGCCCGCATCGAGAACCCGTATGCGCTGTTCTCGTCGCCTCTCAGCGGATCGCCGCCGAAGGTGACGACCTGGCTCCCGTCGACCCGGCTCTCCGTGTAATCGGGCGTCGAGGTCGTCGGGGGCGACGTAGGTGCCTGGGCGAAGGCGGTCGAGGAGAGCGCGAGCGTCACCATGGCGACCGCGGAAACGAGGCCGATTTTCATCGATTTCTACCTTTCGGTGGGCTTTTTGGGCCGCGTTGAACAGCGCCGCGTCGCGGCGCGTCCAAGTGAGGACATGCGCGCGCCCCGCACATGGAAACCTTGCGGCGCGTGCCGGCTTGGGCGAAAACGTAGGCGCTCCCCGGAGGACCGATGATCACCCGCAATCTCCTTACCCTGTTTGCTTTCGGCGGCACCTTTGCCCTCGCATTCTCGAGCGCATGCTCGAGCGAAGACCCCGTGAAGTTCGGCTCGTCCGACCAGTACGCCTCTGCGCGGGCCGAGGCCGAGTGCGGAAACCTCGCGAAGAAGTGCGGAGCCTCCGTCGAGGCGTGCACCTCGAAGCGCACGGCGACCTTCAACAACGCGGCCGCTTCCGCGGCGAACATGGGCCGCACCTATCGCCCGAACGCCGTCCAGGACTGCCTCGACGCCGTCAATGACGTCTACAAGAACGGCGCGAGCGACGTGAGCCCGGACGGCGAAGCGCATGTCGAGAAGGTCTGTCAGCGCGTGTTCGGCGGCACGAAGGGCGAGCGGACGCCCTGCACCAACACGTTCGAGTGCGAAGGCGCGCTCATCTGTGACACCGTGTGCGCCACCGAGGAGACCGTCCAGCTCAACGCGGGCTGCGGCAATGCCGGCCAGGTCTGCGCGACGGGTACCTACTGCCAGGCGCAGGGCGGCAAGTCGTTCTGCGTCGCGAAGAAGAAGGAGAACGAGATCTGCGCGGCCGACGCCCCCTGCGTCGAGACGCTCCGCTGCGTGAACCACTGCGTGCCCAAGGTCACCGTCGGCAACCCCTGCGATACGGACGCCGAGTGCGCGGTCGAGGCGCCGTTCTGCGATCTCGCGAGCATGCCGCGCAAGTGCCGCCCGAAGTACGAGTCGACGACGTCGGCGTGCAAGGAGTTCGGCAGCACGCTCTGAGCGAGTCCGCTCGTCGGCGGACAAAACGAAAACGTCGGTGGCTCTCTCGAGCTACCGACGTTTCGCTTTGTGCTCGCCGCGCGTGCGCTAGGACGTGAGCCCCAGCGCCGCGAGGACGAACAGGCTCACTTCTTCGGAGCGGCGGCGGGCGTCGCGGGCGTCGCCGGCGTGGCGGCTGCGCCACCGGGGGGAGCCGGGTCGACGATCGTGAACTCGACGCGGCGGTTCTTGACCTTGCCCTCTTCCGTCTTGTTGTCGCCGATCGGCTTCGTGATGCCGAAGCCCTTCGACGTGAGGCGGCCCTTGTCGATCCCGCGATCGACGAGCGCCTTCATGACGGCCGCGGCGCGGTCCTCGGAGAGCTTCTTGTTGGAGTTGGCGTCGCCTTCCGAGCTCGTGTGACCTTCGACAGAGACCTTCTTGATCTTGTCGTGGTCCTTCATGATCTTCGCGATCTCGTCGAGGAGACCAGAAGACTCGGGCTTGATGGTGGCCTTGTTCACGTCGAACTGGACCTGCTCCGAGATCTCGATCTTCGTCTCGCTGACCTTGACGCGACCGAGAGCCTTCGGGGGCTCAGGAGCCGGCGGCGGAGCCGGCGGCGGCGGCGGCGGCTCGGGCGGCGGCGGCGGCGGCGGCGTTGCGGCCTTCGGCTCCACGGTGCCCATGTGAGCTTCCGCGTGGCAGCCGCCGATGAAGGCGGCAAGCAGACCCAGCGAACAGATTCCAAAGATAACGCGCTTCTTCGTCGACATGATCTCGATGCCTCCCGCTCCCGCCCGACCGCGCAAGCCGCGCGCGAGGGAGCCATGCGAATACCGAACTACCTTTTTCCATTGTCCTGTTGACAAGAGGTGCGCTCAGAACCCGCGTTTGCCCGGCACGGTAAGTGAATCGCTCGGGAATGGGAAGGGAAACGCACGCCAAATCGCGAGGGCCGGTGGTACGTTCACCGACCAATGGCGGAGGATGCGTCACGAAACGCGCCGACGCTCGGGAATTCTTGGGTTCTCGGGGCCGGCGACACGGCTAGCGCAGTGCGTCGCCACTGGGAGCTCCTCGCGGCCCGCCTGGCCGCCAGCGGCCCGGGCGAAGACGGAATTCGGCTCGGTCGAGCCCGGTCCGCCATGCTCGCCGAGCTGCTCGGCCACCTTCACGCGCAGGCCGTCGAGACCACGGGGGTGCGCGAGGCGGTCGCGCTCGCGGCCGTAGGCACCTTCGGGCGCGGCGCGGTCGCCCTTCGGTCGGACGTAGACGTCCGACTGGTCGTGCGGCCCGGCACGAAGAACCGCGAGGCAGCGGCACGTCTCGCCGACGCGCTCCTCTATCCCTTGTGGGATGCAGGGGTCTCGGTGGGCCATCAGGTGGTCGATACCAGCGAGGCGCTCGAGCTCGCGCAGACCGACCTCGCCACCGCTACCTCGCTGCTCGACCTCCGGCTCATCGCGGGAGATGCGACCATCGTCACCGAGCTCGAGGAGCGCGCCTACGCCGGTCTCTTCAGCGAAGGCGAGCTCGCGCGCTTCGTCGAGCGCCTGGAGGAGGAGGCAACGGCACGTCATGCTCGCTTCGGTGGGTCGCTGTACTTGCTCGAGCCCGAGGTGAAGGCCGGCGCCGGCGGTCTCCGCGATCTCGACGTCGGTCGCTGGGCCGCCCGGGCGCGCTACCGCACGCGCGGGTCGGACGAGCTCGGCACCTGGGCGGAGCTCGTGCGCGTCGGCGTCCTCGTCGCGCGCGAGGCGCACGAGATCTCACGCGCCGAGGAGTTCCTCTGGCGCGTCCGCAACCGCCTCCACGCCCACGCCGGACGCAAGAGCGACCGGCTCACGTTCGACCAGCAGGAGACGATCGCCCTCGAGCTCGACTACGCCAAGCCGACCGCCGCAGACCCGCAAGAGGAGCGCGCCGCCGCGGCCGAGCGGTTCATGCAGGACTACTTCGGTCATGCACGCGTCGTCTCTCGCGCCCGTGACTCGCTGCTCTTGCGGGCGACCCCGCCGCGGCGTCGTGGTCGTCCCGTCGAGGTCGACCTCGGCGACGGGCTCGGGCTCTTCGACGGGCAGGTGACCGTCGACCCTGCGCGTCTCGCGGGCGACCCGGCGCTCGCGCTCCGCGCCTACGCCGCGTGCGTCCAGAAGAAGGCCGCCATCCTTCCGTTCGCCCGCGAGACCATCGCCCGCTCGACGGCCGACGCCGACTGGGCGAAGAAGCTCCGCGCGAGCCCCGAGGCCGCGCGCCTGTTCGTCGAGCTCCTGTGCACCGTGCCCGAGGTCCCGCTGAAGCGCGGCTCGATCGCCGGCGAGCTGCACGAGGTCGGCCTCCTGCTCGCGATGATCCCGGAGTTTGCGCCGGTCACGGGGCGCGTCCATCACGACGTCTACCACGTGTACACGGTCGACGTTCACTCGGTGGCCGCGGTCGATGCGCTGCGCGCGCTCTGCCGCGGCGAGAACGCGCACGATCGACCGCTGGCGAGCCGTCTCGCCGCCGAGATCGCACGCCCGGCGCCGCTCTTCCTCGCGACGCTGCTCCACGACGTCGGCAAGGGCTACCCGGACGCGAGCGGGTCTCGGAAGAACCACTCCATCACCGGCGCGGAGCTCTGCGACACCATCCTCCCGCGACTCGGCATCTCCGCCGACGACGCCGCGGAGGTGCGCGCGCTCGTGCGCGACCACCTCGTCATGTACCACGTGGCGACGCGTCGCGATCTCGACGACCCGACCACGACCAAGGACTTCTGTGCCCAGCTGCGGGGTCGCGAAGGTCTACGCGACCTCTACCTCCTCACCGTGTGCGATCTCACGACGACGTCGCCGACGGCGATGACCTCCTGGAAGGCGCGCATGCTCGACGAGCTCTATTTTGCCTCGGACGCGTCCTTCGGCGGCGAGGACGCGTTCGACGTCGCACGCACCCAGCGCGTGAAGGATGCCGCCGTCGCCGTGTGGCAGGGCAAGCCCGTCGATCTCCTCGCGTTCGTCGCCTCGATGCCCGAGCGCTACATGCTCTCGAACGGACCCGAGGCCATCTGTTCGCATGCGCGCGTTGCGCTCGACCGCGCTCACGAGCGCCGCGCCGTCCACGCCGCGATCGTCCCGTCGCGACACCCCGACGTGAGCGAGCTCTGCGTCGTCGCCGAGGACGCGCCCGGCCTCCTCGCTCGCATCGCCGCCGCCATCACCGCGAGCCGCCTCGAGGTCCTCGGCGCGCAGGTCTACTCGCGCAGGCTCGGCACCTCGAGCAGCGTGGGCCAGCTCGGGGTCGGCGCGAGCGAGGCCGTCGACCTCTTCTGGGTGCGCGACGCGCGCGGGACGTCGGGCGGCGTGACGCAGGCACTCCCGCGGCTCATCCGCGACCTCGAGACCCTCTGCTCGGGGAGTCAGTCCGCCGACGACCTGCTGCGCGAGCGCATCGGCACCGCGTCGCCGTGGCGCGAACGCCCGAGCCCCGCCGTCCTGTCGGAGGTCGTCCTCGACGACCGAGCCTCGCCGGGACACACGGTCGTCGAGGTCTTCGCGAAGGATCGCCCTGGATTACTCTACAGTCTCGCGCGCGCCATGAAGGACCTCGGTCTGAGCATTTCCCTCTCGAAGATCAACACCGAGGGGACGAAGGTCGCCGACGTGTTCTACGTGAACGAGCTCGACGGCTCCAAGGTCGCCCCCGGGCAACGTTTCAAAGCGATCCGCGAGGCCTTGCTCGCGGCCGTGACCACGAACGCCAACGAGAAAGAGGAACGCGCATGAATCGGCAGCTCGCGCTGGGCATCACGGCTTGCATCCTGGCTTGTGCACCGCTCGCGGCGTGCGGAGGGCCCGCGCAACCGGCCGACAAGCCCGACCCGAGCCTCGCGCCCGCTGGGCAGACCACCGCCACGACGCCCGGCGGGACTGACGGCCCCGTCGCCGCGTCGTCGAGCGAGGACGTCACGAAGGGCACCGCCGCCATCAAGGCTGGCGACTGGAATGGCGCTCGCGCGGCCTTCGAGGCGGCCATCAAGAAGAACCCGAAGCAGGCCGACGCTCACTACTACCTCGGCCTCGTCATGGACAAGGTCGGCGACAAGGCCGCCGCCGAGAAGAGCTACAAGATGGCCCTCGATCTCCAGCCCGATCTGCAGGAGGCCGCCGAGAACCTGACCGCGATCTACGTCGAGGGTCAGAAGTACGACGAGGCCATCGCCATCGCGAGGAAGGCGCTCACGAAGAACGCGAAGAACGCCGGGATGCAGCTCAACCTCGCGTTCGCGCTCTCCGGCAAGGGCGACGTCGACGGCGCCTCGAAGGCCTTCGAGGACGCGGTGAAGCTTGCGCCCAACGACGCGAACTTCTACCTCGCGTACGCGCAGCACCTCGGCGCCGCGAAGAAGAAGGACGAGGCCATCGCGCAGCTGAAGCAAGCCCAGCGCGTCGCGGGGGACGACGCCGCGCTCCAGGGCACGATCGGCTACGAGCTCAAGACGCTCCACGCCCTGCCGGAGTGCATCGCTGCGTTCGACAGGGCGATCGCCCTCAAGGACAACGCCGACTTCCGCACGAACCGTGCACAGTGCAAGTATGTCGCGAAGGACAAGCCCGGTGCGATGGCCGACCTCCAGGCCGCGATCGCGAAGGAGCCCGGCTTCGCGCCGGCGCACTACTGGCTCGGCTCCTGGCTCCACGAGGATGGGAAGTTCGCCGAGGCCACGGCCGAGTACGACGCATACCTGAAGGCGGCGCCCAAGGGGCCGATGGCGAAGGCTGCCGAGGCGAAGTCGAAGCTCGCCAAGGACAAGAAGAAGCCCGAGAAGCCCGCGCCTAAGAAGTAGGGAGCGCCGCTCGCGGGAACCCACGCAGGACGCGGCCGCCGCCGTCGGCGTCGACCACTCCGATCGCGACGAGGGCGCCCGCCTCGTCGAGCCATGCGGACGGCGTGGCGTGCGGATCGCGGAGCTGTCCAGGCATCAGCCGCTGGCCGTGGCCCGCAGCGACGACGCCCTCCTCGGTGCACACGCTCACCGGCAGGGCACGCGCGGCGGCGCTCGCGAGCGGAAGGAGCGCCGCGCGCAGAGCGTCGGGCGAGGCGTCCAGCGACACGGCGTCCTCGATGCGGAAGGCTCCCGACCGCGTGCGCCGCAGGGCCGTGAGATGCCCGAACGTCCCGAGCGCCTCCGCGAGATCGCGCGCGAGCGCCCGCACGAAGTAGCCCTTCGCGACCTCGACGACGATGCGGACGTGCGGCTCCGGCTCGAGGCCGCCGCCGAGGATCTCCAGGCGCCGAACCCCGATCTCTCGCAGCGCGAGCTCGGGGACCTCGCCTCGTCGGACGATGGCATGTGCTCGCTCTCCCCCCACGCGAAGCGCCGAGATTGCCGGGGGCATCTGCATCGTTCGCGCACACTCTTGCGCGAGCGCGCGTGCGAGCAACGAAGGCAGCGCCGAGCCCGCGGGAGCTTTGGAGAGGGCGCGGAGCTCGACCTCGAGCTCGCTCGTCAGCGGACCGCTCGCCGTCACGACGCCGTCGGCATCGTAGGAGTCCGTCGCGACGCCGAGCCGGATCGTCGCCTCGTAGGCCTTGTCGTCGGCGGTGAGCCACGAGACGAGCTTGGTCCCGTCCTCGATCGCGACCACGAGGACGCCGGTCGCCATCGGATCGAGCGTGCCGCAGTGGCCGACCGAGCGCGTGCGCAGGGCGCGCCTCAGCTTTGCGACGACGTCATGGCTCGTCGGGCCCTTGGGCTTGTCGATGACGAGGATCGACGCGGGACAGGTCGCCATCAGCCGAAAAATACGCTCTTTCGTGAGCCGATGGTCCGGTCGAGCATTCCCTGGATCGTGGCGCGCACGCGCTCCGCGAGCTTGCCTACGAGGATCTCGTCATCCGCGGCGGCGGGTCCGTGCGACGAAAGATCGAGCGGCTCGCCGAACTGGATCGTCCATTTCGTCGGCGCGGGCAGGAGGCCGAGCGGCCCGAGGAGCGGGAACGTCGGCGTCACAGGCACGTAGGGAATCCCGAGCGCCTTGGAGAGGTGCTCGATCTTGAAGAGGAGCGGGTTCGTCTCCTCCGCGCCCGTGACCGCGACCGGCACGATCGGCGTGCCCGTGCGCAGACACAGCTTGATGAAGCCGCCGCGACCGAAGCGCTGCAGCCGGTAGCGCTCTGCGAAGAGCTTGCCGATCCCCTTTACGCCCTCGGGGAAGACGGCGACGAGCTGCTCTTTGGCGAGCAGCCGCTCCGCGTTCTCCTGGCACGCGCGCACGGCGCCGAGCCGGTTCATCGCCGAGCCGAGATACGGCATGTGGTAGATGAAATCTTCCGTCAACCACCGGAGGTCGCGGCCTTCGCGCTTCACCGCAGCCTTGAGCATCACGCCGTCGAGCGGCAACGTACCCGAGTGGTTCGCGACGAGGAGGCAGCGGCCGCTCGCCGGCACGTTCGAGATGCCGCTCGTCTCCACGCGAAAATACTTCGTGTAGAGAAAATCGAGGACGGGCTTGATCTTCGCGTCGTAGATCGGGTCGAAGCCGAAGTCGTCGACCTCCTCGGAGCGGCCGCGCATCGCGAGGCGGCCCCACTTCCGCAGGTAGAAGTCGCTCGAGAGGAGCTCGCGCGCCGTGTCGAAGACCGATTCGGGCGGCGGGGGCGCAGCAGCGACGTTGCTTGGCCGGTGAACCGCGCCGAAGCCTGCGCCGGGCCCGTGGCCGATCGACCCGGAGCTCGGACGCGACTCGGGCCACGACCCGCTCGGCGGCGCGACGGGTAGCGTCGCCTCCGCATCGAAGAATGGCTCCGGCAAGGTCGGCTCGCGAAGCGTGGGGTCGGGCAGGCTCGGCTCAGGAGAGGCCGACTCGCCATGCCACGTCTCCGCATCCTCGGGGTCGAGCGAGGAGACGTCGTGGCGGGAGGCCTCGTCGATCAACTTGTCGAGCTGCGCTTCGAGCTCACGAATCTGGGCGACCACTGCGGGATCCGCGGCGAGCGCTTCGGCGCGCCGACCCCGCTTTGGCTCCTTCTTCGTCTCGGGCAGCTCCGGCCGAGACGGAGCGGGGGACGCGGGTGCTGCTGCCGCACGGGCCCGTTTCGGCTTCGCGGCCGACTTCGGTGTCGTTGCCGCCTGGGTCGCGCGCTTCGGCTTTGCCGCGCTCGTCTTCTTGGTTCGCGTCGTCATGCCGGGGTCTCCTGGAGCAGCTTCACGTCCCTCAGCCGCTGTGCGCTCGTGAAGTCGAGCACGGCTTCGCGCGTCGTATACGCCGGCCGGAAGCCCATCCGCTCCTTCGCCTTCTCGCCGTCGGCGACGCAGAGAAAGCGCAGATGCGTCATGAAGCTCGCCGGCGCCTCGCTCATGTGCGCGAGCCAGAGCGCGGCGCCGAGCGTGTGCGCGAGAGGGTGGGGGATCGGCACGGCGAGCCGCCCTGCAAGCTTGATGACCGTCGAGAGCGGCAGCACGCCGTCGGCGACGATGTTGAAGATGCCCGGATGGTCGCGGTCGACGGCGAGCTTCAGCGCGGCGATCGCGTCGACCTCGTGCACGAACTGGAGCAGCGGGTCGAAGCCCATCATCGTCGGGACGATCTTCCGCGACAGATAGCGCGTCACGTAGTTGTGGATCGTCGGACCGAGGATCGGCGCGGTCCGGAGCACGGTAACGATTGCCCCCGGCACCTTCTGCGCGAAGCGCGCGACCTCCGCCTCCGCCTCGATCTTGTCGGCGAAGAACGGCTCGCTCGTCGTGGCACGGAGCGGATGCTTTTCGGTCAGGAAGTTCGGATTCGACGGGTCGGCGCCGTAGAGCGTCGTCTGCGACCACATCACGACCTTGCGGAGCCGCGCGTGCCGGGCGGCCACCAGCACGTGGCGCGTCCCGACACTCTCGAGCTCATGGGCCACGGCGAGCCCGTGCGAGGGCGAAGCGAGGAATGCGAGGTGGACGAGCGTGTCGGTCCGCTCTGCCGCGAAGATCTCCGACAGTCGCGACTCGGCGGTCGGCTGCGTGAAATCGACCTCGTAGAAGCGCGTCTTCCGCAGCGCCGTGGCCGGCGGCTTGATGTCGATGGCGACGATGCGCGCGACGCGGTCATCCTCCTCCAGCAGACCCACGAGGTTGGTGCCCAGAAACGACGCCGCACCGGTCACGGTGACGACCCGACCGGCATGGCGGCCGAGCCCATCCCTCGCGTCGGCGCGAGTGAGCTCTGCCCGCGAATCGCGCGGATCTCGCGGATCAGGTGCTTCACCCTCCGGATCGGCGCCCGAGGCGATGGCGGACGGCGGGAACGCGCTCTTACGCTTGGGTAGCACCATGCGGTACGCTTTCTACCCTCGATGAGCGCGTCGATCCATCCGGCCCCGCTCATGCTGGGCCCTTACGAGCTGCTCCAGCGAATCGCGACGGGCGGGATGGCCGAGGTGTATCTCGCGCGGCGCGCGGGGCCGCACGGCTTCCAGAAGGTCGTCGCGGTGAAGCGGATCCTGCCGCAGCTGGCCCAGGATGCCGACTTCGTCGCGATGTTCGTCGACGAGGCTCGCGTGTGTGCCCGGCTCGCGCATCCGAACATCGTACAGGTGTTCGACTTCGGCGAGCACGATGGCGAGCTCTACATGGCGATGGAGTTCGTCGACGGCACGACGGCGGCAAGACTCGTGCGGGCGGCGGCGAGCAAGAACGAGGAGGTCCCCCTCGAAGCCGCCCTCTACATCGCGCTCAGCATCCTCCGTGGCCTCGATTACGCGCACAACGCCCGCGATGACGAGGGAAAACCGCTGGACCTCGTGCACCGCGACGTGTCGCCCGGCAACGTCCTCATCGACCGCTCGGGCGCCGTGAAGCTCACGGACTTCGGAATCGCGCGCGCGGCGGAGATCGAGCGGCGCACCGACGCCGGCCAGCTCAAAGGCAAGCTCGGCTACATGTCCCCGGAGCAGGTCGTCGGGCGCGAGCTCGATGCTCGCAGCGATCTCTTCACCGTCGGCATCGTCCTCGCCGAGCTCGTCATGCTGCGCCCGCTCTTCTCCGGTCCAAGCGAGATCGACGTGCTCATGCGCATTCGCGATGCGGATCTGGGCGTGCTCGATCGCGCCGGCTCACGCGTCCCCGACGACGTCCGCGCCGTGCTCTTCCGCGCTCTCGCCCGCGACCGCGCCGTCCGCTACCCGTCGGCGTCTGCGTTCGCCGAGGGGATCGAGGAGATCCTCCGGCGGCGGCGCCTTCAGGTCGGTCCTGCCAAGCTCGCTGCCTGGGTCGAGCGCCTCGGCCTCGTCACGAGCGCCGACGGGGAGGGGAACGGCCCCCTCAGCGAGACGAGCGTCCGCCAGACGGCGAACCTCGGCGCGGCCGTCGCCGCGGCCGTCGGCAGCGCCGACCCGGCGCTGCGCCCCACGATGCCGCCGGGAAGCGCCGCGTCCCTCGCCGACGCGGCGAGCGCGTCGCCCTCGCCGGGGGAGCCGCGCGAGGTCTCGCCGCCCATTTATCGCGTCCGGATGCCCTCGGGGCCCACCGTCGGTCCTCTCAGCTATCCGCGTCTGGTCGAGCTCTTCGTCACGGGGGGCATCGACAATCGCGCGGAGATCTCGCGCGAGAGCGGACCGTTCCGCGACGCGAGCACGTTCACCGAGCTCGACCGCTTCACGCAGAGCGCGGCGCTTCGCTGGGACGACGGCGTCTTCTCGAGCGCCAACGACGTCGGCGCCATCGACCGCGTCCTCTTACCGTCGCGCATGTTCCAGCTGGCGCTAAGGCGCGAGACGGGGGCGCTCCATTTTCACGACGGCGCGAAGAAGAAGAAGATCTACCTCGTCGAGGGCGTTCCCGAGTTCGTGATGTCGACCGACAAGCGCGAGCTCTTCGGCGAGCACCTGGTCGCGCGCGGCCAGGTCCTCCGCATGGAGGTAGAGATGGGCCTCGCGATGCTGCCGCGATACTCCGGGCGCCTCGGCGATGCGCTCTGCGGTCTCGGCGTCCTACGCCCGATCGAGCTGTTCCGCGCCATCCACCAGCAGACTCAGGACCGCTTCCTCGAGGTCTTCACGTGGCGCAAGGGGCGCGTGGCGTTCGTGCGCGGCGCTCGCTCGCACGAGGAGACGTTCCCGCTCGGCATGGATCCGTTCGAGCTGGTGCTCCGCGGCGTGCGCGAGCACTACCCCGCGGCCGAGCTGGAGGCGATCCTCGGGCCGCTCGAGGAGGATCTCGTCGCCCCCGTGTCGCCGCTTCCCGTGCGGATCGAAGCGTTCCATCTCGCCGAGGCGGAGGAGAACGTCCTCAAGGCCATCAAGGAGCCGACGCTCATCGGCGACGTCGTGCGCGCCTCACGCAAGTTCGCGACACGCGAGGAGACACACCGCGCGATCTTCTGCGGTCTCTCCTGCGACCTGCTCCGCTCCGAGCGCTGGCAGGCCTTCACGGCCGTACCGCTCGACAACACGTAGGCGCTCCATCACCCGAGCTGAAGCAGCGCAGTCAGCCGCGCGCGAAGAAGACCTTCGCTCTTCGAGAGTCGGCCCTTCACGGCGCGCATGCCCTCGGCGCGGTCGAGCGTGATGAGCGCGCGGGCCATGGCCTCGGTGACGATGACGCTCTCCTCGCTACCGGCGTCGCCGCGAAGCATCGCCACGAAGCCGCGCTTGCCTTCGACGCCCTTGGTGAGGAGCGCGATCGCGCGCGTCCTCGCCGACTGGGCGACGTCCGCGAGAGCCGCCGCCGCCGCCGCGCGAAGCTCGTCGCTCGCGCTGCCCTTCGTCGTGAGCAGGCGTTCGATCACGTTCAGCGTCGGCTCGTCGATGCCGCGGATCCGCCGGAGCTCGGTGATCGCGATGATGCGTGTCGGCTCTTCGGAGTACTCGAGCGCCTCCATCAGAGGCTTTCGCGCACGCTCGCCCCAGAGCGGGACGATCGCGGAGAGCGCCGTCGGACGGAGCCGTGGATGCGCGAGGAACTTCGCCACGGCGTCGCCGAGGGCAACGTCCTGACGCTCGGGCATCGCGCGGAGCAGGTCCTCGATGAACGCGACGTCGCTGTCGCTGTGGACCTCGAGACGCGGCAAGACCATCGAGAGCAGGCCCCAGCCGGCCGCGCCGGTCTCGCGGAAGGTCTGGACCCACAACGGGCGCGCGCTCGCGTCGATCAGCGCCTCGCGAGCGATGTAGAGCGCCTGCGCGCCCGCGCTACCCGCGATCACGAGCAGCTGTCGGGCAGGCTCGCGCTGATGGATCGGGCCGAAGACTGCCGCGTTGGCAATCGGCAGCAGACGCTGCTTGTCGATCATCGACTTCATCGTTCGGAGCGCATGGATCTCGCGCGGACCGGGCTTGCCGGCGCCCTTTGCATGACGCACGAGCACCTGCACGGCCGCGAGGAGCGCCCCTGCCTCGCCACGGCGCGCGAGCGCGGCCATCGCGGCCTCGAGCGTCGAGAGCTCTCGCCCGTAGTCGTCCGGGGCCTTGATGAGATCGAGCGCGCGGAGGAACTGCGTCGGCTCGCGAATGAGCGCATCGGCGAGCGAGGTCGCCCGCATCGTCTCGAGGAGATCGCGCGGCACGTCGGCGTCCGTCACGATGCCGCGTCGATGCAGCTCCCCGACCGCCGCATCGGACTTCGGCGAGCGCTCGCCGACGAGGCGCATCGCGAATGCGCGCAGGTAGCCCCGGATCACGGCCGTGTCGTTCTCGCTCGAGTCGTAGTCCGCGAGGAAGAGGCTGACGGCCTCGACGCACGGCTCGTGGAGCAGGCGGTCCACGACGAGCGGCGCCACCTGGAAGCTCGAGAAGCCGCGGAGGTTCGCCACGGCCTCGTCGACGAGGTCGGCGTTGAACAGGAACTGACGAACCTCGTCACCCTTCGTGAGCAGGTGCGAGACCTCGGTCACGAGGTCCTCGCGGATCTCGCGCATCTTCTTGAGGCTGATACCGCGCACGTTCGACAGCGCCCTGAGGTCGCGAGCGAGCCGCGCGACGCAGAGGCCGACCTTCCACGACAGCTTGCGATCGCGCCCAAGGACGTCGCTGAGGAACAGAATGGAGACGCTCCGGAGCGGCTTCGTCGAGAGCTCCTTTCGAAGTTCCTCGTTCACGTGCGGGCCGAGGAGCATCTCGATGACGTACGCGAGCTCGATGTCGGGGATACCCTCGCGCAGGGTCATCGCGGCGATGCCCTTCTTCGTCACGGCTTCGATGAACGGATCGCCGAAGCTGCCGTAGAGCTGTGACCCGAGAAGACGGCGGAGATCGACGATCTCGCCGTGTCCCGTCATCACGCAGAAGCCGCCTGAATCCACCGAGCCGCGGCGAGCAAAGGTGAGCTCGAGCCGACCGCGGAGCGCGGCCTTCGTCTGCTTGAGCAGCTCCTTCATCGCCTGCGAGGCCTCGTGATGGCCGCGCTCGAAGCGCCCGAAGCGGAGGATCGCGCTCGAAAAAGCGATGAAGAACCCGGCGAAGCCCGAGCCCGGGTCGTCGAGGACCGGGACGTTCTCGACGATGCTGCGCTCGTCCTCGTCGGCGGCGCTGCCGCCGTCGCCCTCGGCGATGACGTCCTTCAGCTCGACGCGTAGCTCGCGCGCGGACTGCTGACGCTTCTGCGGCTGCTTCTGGATCGCGCGGAGAATGATCTCCTCGATGATCGAGTCGAGGCCCTTGAGCAGCTGGGACGGCGGCCTCGGTGCCTCGTCCAGCTGCTTGATCAGGATCTCGGCGGCGTTCTCGCCGAGGAAGGGCGGACGTCCCGTGACGAGCTCGTAGAGACAGATGCCGCAGGCGTAGACGTCCGAGCGCGCGTCGATCTCGCTGCCGCGCGCCTGCTCGGGAGACATGTACTCGGGCGTGCCCGCGATCGAGCCATCTTCGAGACCGAGCTCGGCGTCCTCGCGCGTCGGGTTCTGGAGCGCGGCGATTCCGAAATCACACACCTTGACCAGCTCGAAGGTCCCGCCTTCATCGTTGCGGCTGGGCACGAGCATGATGTTGTCGGGCTTGATGTCGCGATGGATGATGCCGTTGTCGTGCGCGACGCTGAGGGCAGCGCAGACCTGGATCATGATCTCGCAGGCGCGATCGGGCTGGAGACGGCGCTCCTCGTCGAGCAAGCTCTGGAGCGTGCGCCCCGAGAGGTACTCCATGACGATGTAGACGAGACCATCGGGCTCCTGACCGAAGTCGAGGACGCGCATGACGTTCGGATGATCGAGCTGGCTCGCGGCGAGCGCCTCGCCGCGGAAGCTCTTCATGAAGTGCGGGTCTTTTTGGTAGTGCGGATGGAGCACCTTGATGGCGACGGTGCGCCGGAGCTCGCGGTGCGTCGCCTTGTACACCGCACCCGCTGCGCCGCTGCCGATGGCGGAGAGGATGCTGTACTTGCCGTCGGCGATCTTGCGTCCGATCCACGGGTCGATCTCGTCGGTCGCGGACTCGGCACGCACGCGCGCGTCCTCCGCGGCGCGCTCGAGCACGTAGCCCGGCGCCTCCGCGGTATGCGACTCGCCGTCGGCCGGATGGCGCGTCGCCTTGCGCTTGCGCCGCTCCCCGCCGGTTCCGAGCGACTTGCCGCCCGTGCCGTGCGTTGACTTCTTCTTGCGCCCAACGCCGTGCCCGGTGCCGGGTCGCTTCGCCACGGGAGCACTGGTCTGCGTCGGGGTGAGCTCCTCGCGATCGCGCGCATGAGGCGAGACGACGGGAGGCGGGACGGGGGCGCGGACCTCCTCCTGCGCGCTGCGCCCCGCCGCGGGCACGGGGGCGCGCGCGGCGGCCGGAGGAGGCTGCACGGACGGCATTTGGCCGGAGGCGCTGGGGATCCGAATGAGCGTGTCGAAGTCGTCGTCGTCGGCGGGGTGAGGCTCGGGCTCGGGCTCGTCGAGCGACTCGATGTCGATGCTCGCGACGACGTCCTCGTCGCCGTGGTGCCGTGCGAACGCAAGATCTCCGATGGTCTGCGGCGCGTCCGAGACGGGCACGGCACCGCCGTCGTCGCGAGCGCTAGCGCTGTCGGGCATCGCCATCGGCATGTTGGCGAAGTCTTCGTCGAAGAAGAAGTCGCCGCCGCCGCCAGCCGGTAGCGCGCCGTCGCTGCCCAGCGCGGCGTCCAGCTTGTCGTCGTCGTCCAGCTCCTCGATGATCACGATCGCGGGAGTGTTCGGCGCATCTTCGAGCGCCCCCGCCGACGACGGCACGCCCTCGCCCGCCGCTCCGTCGATGGCAGGGAGGACGTCCGGATCGAAGATGACGCTGACGCTGAGGCTCGGACCGTCGCCGTCCGCCGGCGAGGGCTCCTCCGCGGCGGCCCGCGCTTCCTCCTCCGCGGCAGCCCGTGCGTCTTCCTTCGCCGAGGCGATCGCGGCCGCCGTCGCTGCGGCCACGGCGGCGGGAAGCATGTCGGGCTCGAAGACGACGCTCACGCTGAGCGAGGGATCGTCGGCAGCATGACCGTCCTCCCCACCGTCGGCTTGCTCGGCTACGGCATCCATCGCCTCGGGGGCCCATGACACACTGCGCGCGGTACGGCGCACGTCCTCGAGCGCGATCGCCTCCTCGGGCGTCTGGGATTGAAGCGTACGAGCGAGCGGGTCGCTGGCCTTCTTCTCGGGCGCCGGAGCGATCCACACCGCGCTCTGCACGGTGCGGCGCGGGTCGTCACCGCGTGCCGCCGCCAGCGCTCCGAGGCCGGGAGCGGTCGACCCGAGCGGCGACGTCGGCGGCGAGCCCTGCGGCCAGTTCATTCGCGCGGTCACGCGGAAGTCGACGGGCGACGAGGAGGTGACGACGCCGGCCGCGGGCGGAGGCGCGTCACCCGACATCGCGCGCAGGATCGGCGCGGAGTCCTCGTATCCGACCGTGCGGGGTGGTTGGGCCACTGTGTCGGGAGGAGGCGACCCTGGTGCCAGGCTGTCCTCCGATCCCGATGCGCTCGTGTCTCCCTCGAGGAGCGCGTAGAGCTCCGCCGCCTGCGTGCTGTGGAGCGGGCGCAAGCGGAGCGGGAAGTGTCCGTTCTGGGGACTGCCCGCGGACTCGGCGATGAGGAGAACCGAAGGCGAACCGGTCACGCGAAGGTCGAGCGTGTACGTGCCGTTCCGCGGCGTCTCCGCGAGCGGTACCTGCGCCACCTCGTGCCGAAGTGCCGCGCGTAGCAACTGCGCGAGCGCTCTGCGGTTTGGCAGCCGCGTCACGAGCACGGGCAAGCTCGAATCCACCACGATGGAGTCTACCTGACCACACCGTCCGGGCGGAACATCATGTGTCGGCCGGAGCGACGACCTTTCGGTACACGGGATACGGGCCGACGTCGTGGATCGGGGTGTAGCCGAGCTCGATGAAGAGCCTTTCGGGGCCTTGCCAGGCCTCCTCGTCGTGGAGCGGCTCGGACGACCTCCGTGGATGGCCGAGGAGGAAACGCCCGCCCCACGCGCCGACGTGCTCCTCGGCAGCCCGGAGAAGGGCGCGCGCCGCCCCCTCGCGGCGCTTGCCCGGGTGGACGAGAAAACAGCCGACGACCCAGGTTCCGGGCTCGGCGTCGAGCGCGCGGTAGACGGGCAGGCGGGTCAGCTTCGGCACGGACTCGTGCGGGCTGAGCTTCATCCAGCCGACGACCGCGTCGCCCGCGTCGCGATCCACGGCCACGAGCCCGCGCGCCGACCCATCGGCCGCACGCACCGCGGCAGCCTGCTCGGCGAGGTTCTCCTCGGGGCGGTTTGCGCACCGGTCGAGCCAGTCGTTCTTCGTGCCCGTGAAGTGCCAGTAGCGGCAGAAGCACGAGGACGACGCGGCCTCGAAGAGCTTGGCAAAGCGATCGACGTGCGCGGGCGAGAACGGCTCGACCTCGATCACGAACGCGTGCTGCCTTCCCAGGCCGATGCGAGCGTGAACATGGTCGCCTCCCGGAGCGCGGGCGCGATGATCTGGAGGCCGACCGGGAGCCCGGCCGCGGTGGGCGCACACGGCACGCTGATCGCGGGGAGCCCGGCGAGGCTCGCGGGCAATGTGTAGACGTCGGAGAGGTACATCGAGAGGGGATCGGACGTCTTCTCGCCGAGCAGAAACGCCGGTGTCGGCGCCGTCGGGCAGACGATGGCGTCGACCTCGCCGAACGCCGCATCGAAGTCACGCCGGATGAGCGTGCGG
This sequence comes from Myxococcales bacterium, assembly GCA_025351875.1. Classification (GTDB taxonomy): domain Bacteria; phylum Myxococcota_A; class Polyangia; order Polyangiales; family Polyangiaceae; genus Labilithrix. The sequence goes on from JANXVA010000420.1 coordinate 27,655, forward strand.
ACCTTCTGGGCCTTCAGGTAGTAGGCGTCGTAGTAGCCGGCCGAGAGCACGAACGTCCCGAGCAGGATGCGCCGCTTCACCTCGGCGCCGAAGCCGGCGTCGCGCGTCGCGCCGTACATCGCCCGGAGGGCGCTCTTCGTCGGGGCTGCGCCCACGCCGCTGCCGGCGGCCCGCCGATCCGGCTCGACGCGCAGGCCGTAGCGCACGCCGTCGAAACGAGCGAGGTTGCTCGAGGCCTCGGCGGTCGCGAGCACGTAGTACGTCGCGACGGCGTGGCGGGTATGTGCAAGATGCACCTTCTTGACGATGCACCCGTCGGCCTCGAGCCGAGCGATGGCCGCGCGGACGCTCGCCTCGACCTCGGGGTCGAGCCCCTTGGCGAAGTACTCCTCGGGCACGCCGATGCGCAGCCCCTTGACGCTCGCCCCGCAGGCGCCTTCGAAGTCGTCCGCGGGCGCGGCGAGACACGTCATGTCGCGCTCGTCCTTGCCGGCGATGACCGAGAGAACGCGCGCAGCCCCTCGCACGTCGGTGGCGAAGGGGCCGATCTGATCGAGGCTCGAGGCGAACGCGACGAGGCCGAAACGCGAGACACGCCCGTAGGTCGGCTTCACGCCGACGGTGCCCGTGAACGATGCGGGCTGGCGGATCGAGCCTCCCGTGTCGCTGCCGAGCGCGGCGGGGGTCATGCCCGCCGCGACGGCGACCGCGCTTCCGCCCGAGGAGCCGCCAGGCGCACGCGCGAGATCGCGCGGGTTCTTCACCGGGCCGAACGCCGAGCTCTCGTTCGACGAGCCCATCGCGAACTCATCCATGTTCGTCTTGCCAGGCAGGAGCGCGTCGGCCTGGCGGAGCTTCGTGACGACGGTCGCGTCGTAGGGGGGCACCCAGTGCTCGAGGATCTTCGAGCCACACGTGGTGCGCACACCACGCGTGCAGAGTGCATCTTTCAGCGCGATCGGCACTCCTGCGAGCGGCCCGAGCGCCTCGCCGCGCGCGCGCTTCGCGTCGATCGCCCGCGCCTGCTCGAGCACCTCCTCGCGTGCGACGGTGAGGAACGCATTGAGCTCGCCGTTCATGGCGTCGATACGGCCGAGCGCGTGCTCCGCGACCGCGACGGCCGTGGTCTCGCCGCGCTGCACCCGTCCTGCGATCGCGATCACGTCCTCGTTCATCACGCGCTCACTCGATGAAGCCCGGCACGGCGAAGCCCTCGTGCTCGGCGCGCGGCGCTCCCGCGAGCGCCTCGTCGTGCGAGAGGCCGGGCTTCGCGACGTCGTCGCGCCAGCCGTCCCCTGAGCGTACCGGCTCGATGCCGGCGACGTGTGCGGTCGGGGGAATGTTCGTGGTGTCGATCATCTCGAGCTCGGCGACATAGGCGACGATGCGTCCGATCTCCACGGCGAGCCGACGTTCCTCGTCCTCGCCGAGCGAGAGCTCCGCGAGCACGGCCATGTGACGGAGCTGGTCGAGGTCGAGGTCCATGTCAGTTGGGAATGTAGTGCGGGGGTAGGGGCGCCGCGAGAGGTGGGGAGCTCGCTTCGGCGCTCGCGCCACCGTCGAGCCAGGAGGGCGCGCCCGGCTCCTCGTACTCGGGCGGAGGGCCCTTCGGGCTCTGCGGGGTCGGGCACGCGACGAGGAGCGCTCCGAGGGCGAGGGCGACAGCGGACCTTCCGAGCGTCGCGAGGACGAGTCGCATGCAAGGCCTATCGCCTGGCGCGGCGGAGGCGGCAAGAGGTCTTCGGGCGAGTGGCGCACGGCGAATCCGGAGGTACGCTGTGACGCCGTGCAGCGCACCATCCTCCATGGCCTCGCCGCCGCGGCCCTCGTGCTTCCCGCGGTCGTGATCGCCTGCAGCTCCGACTCCGCGTCGATGGGCACTGCGGAGCCCGGCGCCGCCGTCCCCGTCGAGCCTGGCCCGGTCGACGCCGCCCAGGGCACCGATGCCGCGTCGCTCCCGCTGGCCGCGGGGGACCCTTGCCGCGGCGTGCCGCTCCCCACCGACCAGCACTTCGTGCCCTCCGGAATGTGTGCGCGGGCCGTGGCGTCGGGGCTCGGGGCGATCCGCCAGCTCACGTTCGCGCCGAACGGCGATCTCTTCGCCGTGAGCTCCAGCGGCAACATCAAGCGCCTGCGCGACGCGGACGGCGACGGCTTCTTCCAGCTCGGCGAGATCTCGACCTACGGCACCACGGGCGGCAACGGGAACAACTGCCATATCGACGTCGCGAACGGCTACCTCTACGCCGGCTCGCCCGGCGGTGTGAAGCGCTGGCCGTACAGCCCGACGGCGACCGACGGGGGCGCCGCTGAGGACGTCGTGACGGGCCAGCCCGCCGACGGACACGCGAAGCACACGGTGCACGTCTACGACGGCTACCTCTACGTGCACTCGGGCTCGTCCTCGAACGCGAGCGATCCGAAGAGCCCGCAGTACGACGACGAGCGCTCGCTCATCCGCCGCTACGCGCTCTCGGCGTTCACGCCGGGCGCGCCGTTCGCGTGGCTCTCCGGAGAGGTCGTCACCAAGGGCCTCCGCAACGCAAACGGCTTCACGAGGAACGCCGCAGGCCGCATGTACGCCGTCGTCAACGGCCTCGACGACATCACGTACGGGGGACAGAACGTCCACGACGACAACCCGGGCGAGCAGGTGGTCGAGATCGCGATGGGCAAGGCGTACGGCTATCCGTACTGCTTCACCGCGCAGCGCGTGATCGCGGCAGGGCAGGTCATCCTCCCCGGGACGCAGCTCCGGTACGGCACCGTCCACGACGATGCGTGGTGCGCGGCCAACTCGTCACCACCCGCGACGTTCATCCAGGCTCACTCGGCGCCGCTCGACCTCGTCTTCTTCGACGAGCAGCCACGAGGAGCGCTCCCCGACCGGTACCGCGGCGGCGCCTTCGTCGCCCTCCACGGGTCCTGGGATCGCAGCCCGGCCACCGGCTACAAGGTCATCTGGATCCCGTTCGACGCGTCGGGCAAGGCGCCCATGCCGACGTCGACCATGACGGACTCGACGTTCCCGTACGAGGTCGTCCTCGGCGGGGGCAACGCCGCAGGTCCCGCCGACGGCGCCTGGAGCTGGACGAGCGGCGACTACTCCGACCAGCCGCGCTTCGCCGGCGTCGCGGTCTCTCCGGTCGACGGCGCGCTCTACGCGACGAGCGACTCGGGGGGCGTCCTCTACCGGGTCGGGTCGGTCGGCGGCGCCCCGACCCCCTGAAACTGGCTGAAACTGGGCTGATTTTCGGCGCTTGACGTGGCTGGGCCCGCGACTAGGATGCGCGATCCCTCGGTCGGTACGCGCTCATTCCGGGCTCGTTCACGTTCGGGGTAATCCACACGCTTCCCTGCGCAAACCGCAGGTCCGGTGCGGCGCCGAAGGTCGAGAGACCCCAAGCAACGCTGGCCTCGGAGGGAAGCGGAGGTCCAACCGAAAAGGAGCGCGCACATGACTCAGTCCGCAGAAGTACCCCAGCTCAAGAACGATTTCCCGCTGCCCCTCCGCTCGCTGCTCGACGCGGGCGTCCACTTCGGTCACCAGACCAAGCGCTGGAACCCGAAGATGAGGCCGTTCATCTACGGCGCGCGCAACGGCATCCACATCATCGACCTCGACCAGACGGCACGTCTGTTCCAGCGCGCGTTCAACTTCGTCACCGAGACGGTTGCGCGCGGCGGCAACATCCTGATCGTCGGCACGAAGCGCCAGGCCCAGGAGATCGCCCAGGAGGAGGCCACGCGCGCCGGCGCGTACTACGTCATCAACCGCTGGCTCGGCGGCACGCTG
>JANXVA010000430.1 GCA_025351875.1 Myxococcales bacterium
GCGGCGCGGGTGCCGTCATGTACCTCATCCACCCGTCGATGCAGCAGACGACACTTCCAACGCCGCGCCCCATCCCGGATCGCGCGGTGCCTCCCGGCGGGCGCGCCCAGCTCATTGACGTCGACGGTGACGGCAGCGACGACCTCGTGGCGGTGCTTCGCGACACCAGGACCAACCTGCTTCAGGTCAACGTCTTCTTCGGTGACGGCAAGGGCAACCTCGCGATCCCTGGGATGGCGATCGCCCTGCCGGTTCCTGCCGGGGCGGCGGCGACCGAGTATGGCGCGGTTGGTGTCACGCAGATCACGACCGGCGGCGCCGCGGTCGGCGCGAAGGGGCGCCGTCGCGAGCTCGCGATCGTCACGCCCCGACATCTCTTCTTCGCGTTCGTCGGGGCAGACCGCGGTGTTGCGTTCCCGGACGCCGCGGTTCCTTCGCCTTTCACCAACATTCAGACCGGCAGCGCGGTCGTCGCCGGCGACTTCGACGGAGACGGCGTCGAGGACCTCGCGGTCGCCGACCAAGGTTCGATCCGGATCGCGCGTCAGAAGGCGAGGCTCCCGTGAGAGACCAGAGGCTGCGTTCACTGCGGCTCGCCGCCGTCCTGGCCGTCCTCTCGACGACGGCGCTCGCCTCCGCGAAGGAGCCCACGCCCGACGAGGTCGAGCGCGCCCGCACGTTCTTCAGCGCCGGCGCGCAGGCGTACTCGGCGGCGCGCTACGCGGAGGCCGCGCGGTCGTTCGAGCAGGCCTACGAGCTCGCGCCGCGCCCACAGCTCGCGTTCTCGCTCGCGCAGGCAGAGCGAAAGGAGTACTTCGCGGGCAACGACGCGTCGTTTCTCCGTCGCGCCATTCAGCACTACAAGGCGTATCTCGATCAGGTGCCGAGCGGCGGTCGTCGTTCGGAAGCGACCGAGGCGAAGGCTGACCTCGAGGCGCGCCTGGCCCGGCTCGACCCCGCGCAGGCTGCGGCTTCGACGGCTCCGCCGAAGAAGGAGAAGGCGCGCGTCACCGTCTACTCGGCGACCACCGGCGCGCAGGCGTCGGTCGACGGGGGCCCCGCGCAGGAGCTCCCGTTCTTCGGCGATCTGTCGCCGGGCAAGCACAAGGTGCGTGTCTTCGCCGACGGGTACTTCGACGCCGAGCGCGAGGTGTCGGGCGACAAGCTCGTCGATCAGCCGGTCGACCTCCCGCTCAAGGAGCGTCCCTCGCTCGTGACGGTCGCTCTCGATTCGAGGGCGGACATCTACATCGACGGGCGCATCGTGGCGACGGCGCCGGTCTCTCGGCCGATCGAGGTCGCGCCCGGACCGCACGTCATCAGCGTCTCGGCGAACGGCAAGAAGCCCCTCTCCGTCGACGTCGATCTCCCTCGCGGCAAGCCCTACCGATTCGAGCCTGCGCTCGAGACGAGCGGCCAGCGCATCGTCGCGTACTCGATGCTCGGCGTCGGCGCAGTGGGCATCGTGACCGGAGCGGTATTCGGCGCGCTGTCGCTCGGACAAGAGGGGCACGCGAAGAACATCCTCGACGACGGTGCGTCGGGGAACATCACGGCCGACAAGCTCCAGTCCTACAACAACTCGATCGACAGAAGAGACTCGTACCGGACCGTATCGATCGTGAGTCTCGGCGCGGGCGCGGCATTCGCCGCGGGAGGCGCGCTCCTCTACTTCATGGACCGGCCGACCATCAGCGTGGTCCCCCCTCGGTCCGTGGAGCCGGCGCCGACGCCGCGCACGAACCAGCCTACCGACCTCACCGCCTCACCCATCGTGGGGCCGGGGATCTGGGGAGCGTCGATGAGCGCGCGGTTCTGAATCGAGGGCCGCGCGCCTTCGTGCTAAGCGACGGGACATGTTCAAGAAGGTCCTCGTCTGCAACCGCGGTGAGATCGCGCGTCGCGTGATCCGTACCTGCAAGCGCCTCGGAATCGCCACGGTCGCGATTTACTCGGAGGCCGACGCCGAAGCTCCGCACGTAAAGGACGCGGACGAGGCCGTCCTGGTCGGGCCGGCCCCGGCGAAGGACTCGTACTTGAACGTCGAGGCCATCCTCGGCGCTCTGAAGAGCACCGGCGCCGACGCCTTGCACCCCGGGTACGGCTTCCTGAGTGAAAAATCGGGCTTCGCACGCGCCGTCGCCGAGGCGGGGGTGGTCTTCATCGGGCCGCCCCCCGACGTCCTCGATGCGTTTGGGGACAAGATGAAGGCGCGTCACGTCGCCCTCTCCGCGGGCACGAGCCCGGTGCCCGGCACGGACGCCCCGATCGCAATCGACACGCCCGATGGCGTCGCTCACGCGAAGAAGGTCGCCGCGGACGTCGGATATCCGATCGTCGTGAAGGCGGTCGCCGGCGGCGGCGGCATCGGCATGCAGGTGGTGCAGGACGAGGCCGGCATCGAGCGTGCGCTCAAGTCGTGCAGCGATCGGGGCAAGGCGAGCTTCGCCGATGCGCGCGTGTACCTCGAGCGGTACGTGTCGCAGCCGCGCCACATCGAGGTGCAGGTCTTCTGCGACGAGCACGGGCAGGCCTTCGCGCTCGGAGAGCGTGAGTGCAGTGTGCAGCGGCGCCATCAGAAGATCATCGAGGAGTCGCCCTCTCCGGCGGCGTTCTTCGCGGGTGAGGCTGGCGAGAAGCGCCGCGAGGAGCTCTACGAAGCCGCGCTGCGCGTGGTGCAAAAGGTCGGCTACGTCGGCGCGGGAACGTGCGAGTTCATCGCCGACGACACCGGCCATCTCTTCTTCCTCGAGGTCAATGCGCGGCTTCAGGTCGAGCACCCCGTGACCGAGATGGTGACCGGGCTCGATCTCGTCGAGTTGCAGCTTCGCGTGGCGATGAAGGAGAGGTTGCCGGACCTCTCGAAGGTCACGCGAACCGGTCACTCGATCGAGGCGCGCGTCTACGCCGAGGATCCGAGCAAGGGGTTCATCCCGAAGCCTGGACCCATCGACGAGCTGACGTGGGCCGGGGGGACCGGGGAAGGCCCGCACGGCGAGGTGCAGTCGCGCGCCCTGCGGATCGAGTCGGGCGTCGTCGCCGGGTCGAAGGTGACGCCGTTCTACGATCCGATGATCGCCAAGGTCGTCGCGTGGGGCGAGACGCGCGACGCGGCGATCGCGGAGCTCGATCGCGCGCTCGAGGGCACGATCCTCGCGCCGGCCACCACGAACCTCTCGTTCCTCCGCAAGGTGCTCGCCAGCGAGGAGTTTCGAGCCGGTCGCTACGACACCAAGTTCGCCGAAGTGCTCGCGAAACGCCCGTAGTCGCGAACCTCGCCTTGCCTACATTGGCGCCAGGGGGTATCACACGGGCGCGCCTGGGCATTTCGGAGGTTTCTTGGCCGATTGGTATGTCTACCAACACGACGGTGATCCGCTCGGTCCGTGGTCCACGGACACGGTCGCCAACGCCATCCTGGCCGGGAAGCTCGCGCCGGACGTCTGGGTTGCGGCGCCTGGGGGCCCGCGCTGGCTGCGCGCCCTCGACGTGCCCGTCATCGGGCGCCTCGTGGAGGGGATCCCGACGCGGCCACGTCGCGACTCGGGCCTCCGCCTCATCCCCTCGGCCTCGGCCATCGAGGCTGCCGCCCGCGCCCACGCCGAGGCGACGATGATGATCGTCGACGACGCCGAGGTGCTCCTCACGGACTCCGAGGCCTCGGCGATGAGCAACGCGCCGACGAAGCTCATGGCGCCGCTCACGCGCAAATCAGGCGTCGCCGCCGCGGACGATACCGCGCGGTATCCCGTCCGCGACTTCACGATCGAAGAGCCCGATCCGCCGACCGATCGCGCACTGCCGCCGTCCGCGACGCCCTCATCTCCTCCGCCCACACGGGCGAATGACGAAGCGTTCGAGGCTCCCAGCACCGATCGCCGCCGCCGCCGCAAGAACGCGTAAAGCCGCGCTCAGCCGATCGGCGAGACCGGTGGGCGACCCGCGAGGACCTCGAGGACGTTCGCGATCGCGCGGCTCGCCATGGCTTGCCGCGTCGGGCGGTCGGCGCTGCCGATGTGAGGCGCGAGGACGGCATTCGGTCGTGTCAGCAGGGAAGGGTCGATGACGGGCTCGTGTTCGAAGACGTCGAGCCCTGCCGCGGCGAGAGGCCCGTGTTCGAGCGCACGCCCGAGCGCCGCCTCGTCGACGATCGGGCCGCGCGCGGTGTTGATGAGGACCGACCCGGGCTTCATGCGGGCCAGGCGGCCCTCGTCGAAGAGGTGGGTGGTGGCGGGCGTGAGAGGACAGTGGATCGAGACGAAGTCGGCGCGCGTGACGAGCTCTTCGAGCTCGACGTACGTGGCGCCTTCGGCGAGCGTGGCGTCGAGCCGAGACCGCTGAGTGTAGAGTACAGGCATCGAGAAGCCGCGGGCGCGGCGGGCGACCGCGGAACCGATGCGCCCCATTCCGACGATACCGAGGGTCGCCCCGTGGACACGCGTGCCGAGCATGAACGTCGGTGTCCACCCGGTGAACGCCCCCGCACGGACGAGCCGATCGCCCTCCGCGATGCGGCGAGCCGCGGCGAGCAGGAGGCCGAAGGCGAGGTCGGCCGTCGCCTCGGTGAGCACGTCAGGGGTGTTGGTGACGATGACGCCGCGCGCGCGACATGCAGGGAGGTCGACGTTGTCGACGCCGACCGCGACGTTCGCGACGACACGGAGGCGCGGCGAGGCATCGAGAAACGCGGCGTCGATCCGATCGGTGAGGAGCGCGACCACAGCCTCGACGTCGGCGCGGCAGTCCGCGAACGCCGCTGACCGGATACCGTCCTCCGCCTGCACCACGCGATGGGACGCGCGGAGCGCGGCGACGCCGTCCCCCGGTAGCGTCCCGCTCACGAAGACGGTCGCCACCTGCGCTCAGTCCGCGTCGAAGGGGAGGACCTTGTGCTCGGTGAGCCCGGGGATCGCCGCGATCACCTTGTCGAGGATCTCGCTGGCGGTTCCCACCACGATGACGACGAGGTCGCCTGGCGTGAGCCGCTCGCGCACCGACGCGTTCGCGCTCTCGAGGGTGACCGCACGGACATGCTCGAGGTAGGCGGTGTGATAGTCGGCCGGCAGATCGAGGAGCTCCGCCTCGAGGGCCTGACCGAGCCGCTTGGGCGCGGTGTCGATCTCGAAGGCGTGCGACCGGATCATGTAGTTCTTGATGAAGGCGAGCTCACGCGGCGTGATCCCGCTGGTCACGAAGTCCTCGAGGAGCTTCAGCTCGAGAGTTACACACGGCGCGCAGTCGGCCGCGGCAGGGAACGCGCCCATCGTGAACGCGTGACGCTTCCGCTCGATGGAGAGGCGCGCGCTCGTCCCGTAGGACCAGCCGCGCTTGCTCCGGATCTCACGCATCATTCGTGACGTGAACGTGCCGCCGAAGACGGCCGTTGCCGCCACGAGCGGCCAGTGGTCGGCGTCGCGAGCGTGCGTGCCGAGCGTGCCGATGAGGATCTGGGTCTGCGTGCGCTCCGGTTTGTCGACGAAGAACAGGCGCCGGCCCGCAGGACGGGTCGGCTCGGGGAGGATGTTCTCGACCTTCGGGCCCTCGGGCACCGAGCGCACGAGGAGCGCGCCGAGCGTCTTGGCCTCGTCCTCGGTGATCGCGCCGGCGAAGCCGATCACGATGTCCGACTGGACGAAGCGCTTCTTGTAGGTCGCCAGCACGTCGTCTCGCGTGAGCTTCTCGACGCTTCCCGCCCGGCCCGAGGCGCTGCGCGAGTAGGGGTGACCTGCGAAGAGTGCGCGCCGAAACGCGAGCCCTGCGAGCGCGCGGTCGTTGTCGCGTGCGTCGATCAGCTCGGCGACGGTCTCGCGCTTCAGCCGGTCGAGCTCTTCCTGGTCGAACGTGGGCGTCCCGAGCACCTTGGCGATCAGCTCGCAGAAGGGCTGAAGGTTTCGGCGGATCACCTGACCGTGGAGGCTGATCGTAGAGGGGCCGACGTCGAAGCCGATCTCGCCGCCGAGTCGATCGACGGCGCTCTCGATCTCAGACGAGGTCATCCCCTTGCAGCCGCGGCGCATCATCCGCGCTGTGAGGCGGGAGAGCCCGTCCTTACCCTCCGGGTCCCCCAGCGCGCCGCTCCGCAAGGAGAGCGCGAAGGAGACGAGCGGGACGACGGTGGAGCTCTCGACGAAACCGACGGCGCCACCAGGGAGCTCGAAGCGAGGGCTCGTGCCGTGCGAGGCGTGCGCGCGTGGGGCCTTCTTGGGGCTCTTCGTGGGAGTTGTGCTCATTCGGCTGCCTGTCCGGTGGCTGCCGCGGTCTCGGGCAGTACGTGAATGATGGTGCGGGCGTCGAGCGTGAGGTAGCGGCGCGCGGCCGTGCGCATCTCTCCCGACGTGACGCGGCGGTAGGCCTCGAGCCGGCGGAACGCGGCGGCGGGATCGCCGAGCACGGTGTCGTAGAAGCCAATCTGCTCGGCCTTGCCGCTCGCCGTCTCGAGGGACTGAACGAGGCCGAGCTCGAGCCTCGCCTTGGCCCGCTCGAGCTCCTCCTCCGTGACGACCTCTTCCTTGACCTTCACGAGCTCGGCGTCGACGCGCGCGAGGACGTCGGCGCCCGTCGTCCCCGCGCGGGCCGTGAAGTACATCTCGTAGAGGCCAGGGTCGCGGAACGTCGAGACCCAGCCGCGGACATCGGTGCAGACCTCACGCGTCGTCACGAGCTCGCGGTACATCCGCGACGCGCGCCCGCCGAAGAGGACCTCGCTGAGGAGGGAGAGGGCTGCGTGATCGGCGTCACCGAGCGCGGGACCGTGGAAGCCGAGCAGGATCTTCTCGCTCGCGGTCGGCTTCTTCAGGATCACCTTGCGCGTCTCGAGCTGAGGCGGCTCGGGCGCGGTGTCCTCCTCCGGGATCGTCGACGCGGGGATGGCGCCGTACGCATCGCGGATGCGCTCGAGGACGTCCTGCTCACGGACGTCGCCCGCGATGACGATAGTGGCGTTGTTTGGCGCGTAGTACGTCTTGTAGAAGGCCACGCAGTCGTCGGGCGTGAAGTTCTCGATGTCGACCATCCAGCCGATGGTCGGCCAGTGATACGGGTGCTTCGTGAAGGCGGTCTTGTAGAGGACCTCGTTCGCGATGCCCTCTACGTCGTCGTCGACGCGCATGCGGCGCTCGTTCGCGACGACCTCCTTCTCGCTGACGATCTGCGGGTCGCGGAGGACGAGCTTCGCCATGCGGTTGCTCTCGAGCTTCACGGCCAGGGCGAAGCGGTCCTTGGGGAGCGACTCGTAGTAGTAGGTCCAGTCGAGCCACGTCGCGGCGTTCGACTCGGCGCCGTTCTCCTCGAGCTTGCGGTCGAACTCACCCGCCTTCACGCCCTCGCTCTCGTTGAACATCAGGTGCTCGAACAGGTGCGCGAGGCCGGTCTTCCCTGGCTTCTCGTGGCGTGAGCCGACGCGGAACCACGTGAAGTAGCTCATCACCGGCGCGCTGCGATCGACGAGCACGAGCAGACGAAGCCCGTTGCCGAGACGGAACCGATGCACGTGCGGGACGTCTCCGTGGGCTTGCTCGCCGAGAAACGCGCCAGCGCTGAGGTCGACGAACGGCACCGAGCCCTCGAACGTCCACTTCGCGGCGCTCTCCGCGGCCTTCTCGTTGACACGCGCGGTCAGCGCAGCGATTTTTTGAGACATGGACGACGACGGAACCGCCGTTCCGGCGCGCTGTCAAGCACGTGCGCGCGCGCCCTCACCACTCGTGCATGTCGAGGACGCTGAAGGCGCCGTTTCGCCAGATCCACGCGTTTGTGCCCGTGAGTGCGACGATGCCGATCTCGCGCTCGGCTGCCTTGTCCGCAGGGGCGCCGGTCGCGTCGAGCTCGCCGACGCGGATGAGGCGCACGGGATCGCGGCCGCCCGGGACGGCGTGGAACACGGGGTCACCGGTGCCAGCGGAAACGACGCCGCCGTTGCTGGCGAGCAGGACTCCGCCGTCGTAGGCGCGCGCCGAGTAGAAGGGGCGGGGAGTGCCAGCCTCGGTGAGGAAGGCCTGGTGCGTATCGGAGAGCCCCATGGGCCGCGGTGGGCCGTTCGACACCTTCCAGACGGCGCCTTCACGGTCGAGCACGTAAGCCGCGCCACGCCACACGTCGAGGTCGGCGAGGGTCGACTCGATGACTTGATCCTCCGTGATGGGCTGCCACTGCGCCGAATCGAACCGCGCGACGGCGCCCATGCGATCGCCGCACACGAGCATCGAGATGCGTCGGCCGGTCGCGACGAGTGACACGACAGACTCGCTGTCGTCGAGCATCGCGTCGGGCTCGAACGGGACGAACGATGCGCCGTCAAACTCGAGGAGCGCGCCAGCTCCCCAGACGAGGACGCGGTCGTTGCTCCCGCCGATTCCGTACCACCACGGGCGACCGTGCGTGGGGCGTTGGAGCGGGAAGCTCTGCGTGCGGCCGCCGCCGAAACGAACGGCGTGGCTCGTCGTGAGGCCCCACATCGCTCCGTCGCGCGCGACGTAGAGATCGTTCAGCGGCTCGTCGACGTTGTGCGTGGAGGCAATGACCCCCTCGACGACGTGGAGGACGAGGCTCGACGCGTTCTCGCTCGTCGAGGAGGTCCGGCCGAGCAAGTAAAAATCGCTCGCGGAGGCGCCGCTCGCCGACCGAAAGACGTAGCGCGATGCGGAGAGCAGAGGGACGTGCATCACGCCGCGCTGGACGAGAGGTGCCTCGCGGCTCGCGCGGCGGAGATCGCGGACGTTGTCGGGGTGGGTCGGCACGGTCACGACGTCACTGAAGAAGTTCTCGTCGCGGAAGTGACGGAGCCAGCGGAAGACGTCCTCGGCTTCGAAGACGAAGATGCCGGTGCGCAGCGAGACCGCGAGCGTGAACTCGTCGACGTTCAGCGTCAGCGAAGCCTTGCCGCTCGAATCGAAGAGGCGGTCGACGTTCCCACGCACCTCGCGCTCGAGCGCGGGGCCGAGGAGATCCACGAACGCGGCGCTATCGCCGGTCTCCAGGCGGCCGACGACGGGGTACTCGAAGCGGAAGCCAAGCTCGTAGAGCAGGCGCTTCAGCCGCTGCGGCATCTTGGCGGCGCTCTCGACGGACTCCTCGCGCGCGTCTGCGACCATGTCGAGCCACTCACCGAAGTGCGCGGCGATCGGGGTCGCGAAGCCGTTCTGCCACTCGACGATCGGGAGCTCGCCCTGGTGGCGAATGGAGGAGACGAGCCGCTTGCCCGCCCCCTTGTCGAAGCACACGAACGTCTCGGACGACTTGCAAAAGGGCGCGTAGCGCTTCGCTTCCTCGCCGCCGAACGCGACGATCTTGGAGGCCTCGTCGGCCATCTGCGCGGACTGGATGAACCCCTCGGGCTCGCCGATCTTGCTCGAGACGCGCATCGCGGCGACGTAGCTCGGGGGGAGCTCGGTCCCGAGGAGCTGCGCCTGTGCGGCGAGCTCCTTCATGCTGAGCGGCTCGCCGAGGCGCTCCTGGTAGCCCGACTTCACGAGCACCTCGCGGATGCGCTCGAGCGCGGCGAGCGCGACGCGGGTCGGATCGACGTTGCTGCGCGGCTCACCTGCTCGCCTGCGCGTTACCCGTTTCTTGAGTGGCGTCGTCTTCCTCACGGGCGGAACCGAACCCTAGCCCTTCACGCGCAGCGTATCAGCGAGGGTCTTACTGGTCGACCTTCAGGATGGCGAGGAACGCCTTCTGCGGGATCTCGACGTTGCCGACCTGCTTCATGCGTTTCTTGCCCTCTTTCTGCTTCTCGAGGAGCTTTCGCTTGCGTGAGATGTCGCCTCCGTAACACTTGGCGGTGACGTCCTTCCGGAGGGCCCGGACGGTCTCGCGCGCGATGATCTTGCCGCCGATGGCGGCCTGGATGGCGACCTCGTACTGCTGCTGGGGGACGAACTCCTTCAGCTTCTCGGTGAGGGCGCGGCCGCGGTTGAAGGCGCGATCCTTGTGGACGATGATCGAGAGCGCGTCGAGCGGCTCGCCGTTGACCAGCACGTCGACCTTCACGAGGTTGCCGGCCTTGTACGACGTGATCTCGTAGTCCATCGACGCATAGCCGCGCGTCACGCTCTTCAGCTTGTCGTGGAAGTCGAAGAGGACCTCTGCGAACGGAATGTCGTAGACGATGATGTAGCGATCGGCGCTCGGGCACGTCATGTCGAGCTGCAGGCCGCGCTTGTCCTGACAGAGCGTGATGACCGCGCCCACGAACTCGTGCGGCACGTGGATCGTCAGCTTGACGAAGGGCTCCTCGATGCGATCGATCATGACGATCGGCGGGAGCTTGGCCGGGTTGTCGACGATGACCATCTCGCCGCCGTGCGCCTGGATCTTGAACACGTGGTACACGACGCTCGGCGCGGTCGTGATGAGGTCGAGGTTGAACTCGCGGTCGAGGCGCTCCTGGATGATCTCCATGTGGAGCAGACCGAGGAAGCCGCAGCGGTAGCCGAAGCCGAGCGCCTCCGAGGAGTCCGCCTCGAAGTTGAACGCCGAGTCGTTCATCTGCAGCTTCTCGAGCGAGTCGCGCAGGTTGCCGTAGTCCGAGGCGTCCGTCGGGTAGATACCCGCGAAGACCATCGGCTTGACCTCTTTGTAGCCGGGGAGCGCCTCGGTCGCAGGCTTCGTCGTCTGCGTGACGGCGTGAGTGATGGTGTCGCCGACCTTGGCGTCGGTGACGCTCTTGATGTTGGCGGCGAGGAAGCCGACCTCGCCGAGACCGATCTCGTCGAGCGCCTTCGGGTGCGGGGTGAAGGTGCCCATCTCGGTCACCTCGAACTCCGTCTTCGTGTTCATGAAGCGGATCTTGTCGCCACGCTTCACGCACCCGTCGATGACGCGGAACATGACGACGGCGCCGCGGTAGGCGTCGTACCAGGAATCGAAGATCAGGGCGCGGAGAGGGCCGTCCGGGTTGCCCTTGGGGGCAGGGATCTTCTTGACGATCTGCTCGAGGATGTCTGGCACGCCCACGCCGGTCTTGCCGCTGCACGCGACGGCGTCCGAGGTGTCGAGCCCGATGATCTGCTCGATCTCCGTCTTCGTCTTGTCGAGGTCGCTCGACGGGAGGTCGACCTTGTTCAGGACCGGGATGACCTCGAGGCCTTGATCGATGGCGAGATAGACGTTCGCGAGGGTCTGCGCCTCGACGCCCTGCGTCGAGTCGACGACGAGGATCGCGCCCTCGCATGCCGAGAGGCTGCGTGAGACCTCGTAGTTGAAGTCGACGTGACCCGGGGTGTCGATCAGGTTGAGCTGGTAGGTCTCGCCGTCCTTCGCCGTGTAGCGGAGGCGGACGTTCTGCGCCTTGATGGTGATGCCGCGCTCGCGCTCGATATCCATCTTGTCGAGGAACTGCTCGCGCGCCTCACGCTGGGTGAGCGCGCCGGTGACCTCGAGGATGCGATCGGCGAGCGTCGATTTTCCGTGATCGATGTGCGCGATGATCGAAAAATTGCGAATCTTGGACGGATTGAACGGCATCGGTCAGAAAACGGGCTGCTCGCGGGCTCGCGAGCGCGAGCCGACGGCGGAAGTTACGGTGGAGTGAGCGGCGACTCTACTTCTTACCGCCGGCCGCTGCAGCAGAGGGCGGGGGCTCGGAAGCACGAGCAGCGTGGTTGCTAGCATCCATGACGTCGGGCGGGCGAGGCGACTGCGTGGTGTCGCTGCTCGACTCGGGCACGAGGGCCAGCTGACCCGGGAGCATG
>JANXVA010000478.1 GCA_025351875.1 Myxococcales bacterium
GCCGAGGCCGAGGGGCCGGTAGTCGTGGCTGTTCCGCGCGATGTCCTTCGTGGGGTAGCTCGAGAGATCGACGAGGATCTCCTGCGCCATGAAGAAGATCTTGCAGGCGTGGCGGAAGCCGTCGACGTCGAACGACTGCGCCCCATCGCCGTCCTCGCGAAGGAACTTCGTGAGGTTGATCGAGGAGAGGTTGCACGCCGTGTCGTCGAGGAACATGTACTCGGAGCACGGGTTCGACGCGTTGATCTTCCCGCTGTTCGGGCACGTGTGCCACTTGTTGATCGTCGAGTCGTACTGGACGCCCGGGTCCGCGCAGCCCCACGCCGCCGCGGCGACCTGGTTCCACATGTCCTTGGCTTCGTACGTGTCGCAGACCTCGCCGGTCGTGCGCATGATCGTCTGCCACTTGCCGCCCGCGAGCACGGCCTTCATGAAGTCGTCCGTCACGCGGATCGAGTTGTTCGAGTTCTGGCCGGCGATCGTGCGGTACGCCTCGCCGTTGAAATCGCTCGAGTAGCCCCCGGCGATGAGCGCGTGCGCTTTCTTTTCCTCTTTGATCTTCCAGTTGATGAAGTCGAGGATCTCGGGGTGGTCCATGTCGAGGCAGACCATCTTCGCCGCGCGGCGCGTGGTGCCGCCCGACTTGGTCGCGCCCGCGGCGCGATCGAAGACCTCGAGGAAGCTCATGAGGCCGCTCGACGTGCCGCCGCCGGAGAGCTTCTCCTGACGACCGCGGATCATGCTGAAGTTCGAGCCGGTGCCCGAGCCGTACTTGAAGAGGCGAGCCTCGCTCTTCACGAGCTCGTAGATGCTCATGAGGTCGTCGTTCGCGGCCTGGATGAAGCACGCCGAGCACTGCGGGCGCTCGTAGGCGTTCTTCGTCTCGACCATGACGCTCGGCCCGCTGCCCGCGCGCTGGGACGAGTCCCACGCCCAGTTGCCGCCCGAGCCGGTGATCCCGTACTGGGCCCAGAGGCCACAGTTGAACCACACCGGCGAGTTGAACGCGCCGACCTGGTGGACCATCAGGAACGAGAGCTCGTGCTCGAACGCGTCCGCGTCGGCCTTGGAGGCGAAGTAGCCGCCGAACTTGTCGCCTGCGTCGCGGATCGTATGCGCGATGCGATAGACGACCTGGCGAACGCTCTTCTCTCCCTGCTTCGCGTCGCCGAAGAGCCCGGCCTTGCGGAAGTACTTGGAGATGACGATGTCCGTCGCGAGCTGGCTCCACGTCGAGGGGATCTCGGCGCCTTCCATCTTGAAGACGATCGAACCGTCCGGGTTCGTGATGATGCTCGAGCGACGCTCGTAGACGAGCTCGGTCTTCTCGCCGGTCACCGTGTTGAGGCCGGGCGCGCCGTTCTCGAGCGGATCCGTGCCGGTACGCGTGAAGAGGCGCGGGACCGCGACGCCGCGAGCCGCGCGAGTGCTCTTGTCGCTCGTCGCGCGCGCGTTCTTGTCGCTGCTGGTCGGGCTCGGCGGGTTGGCCTTCGCCTTCGCCTTCGCCTTCGCAGCGTTCTTACCGCCAGCGCCACGTGCCGCCATGTTCTTGTCCCCGTTCACGCCAGGACCACCCGTACCGAACGACGTAGCCATTATGCGCCCTCCATTCCAATGCACGAACGTCGTGCTCTGCAGCAGTCGTTGAACCACGCAAGTCCGAATCAACCCCACCCCAGCACGCTCGAGACGCAGGTAACCCGCGCATGCCGGTTCGCTCTGACGCGAAGCGTCAAAGAGTCGGCCTGCCAGTCCCCCGTTTCTTGCCTCTACCCCCCGTCCGTTCAGGAGGGGTCTTCGAGCTCATCATCCCCGGAAACACTGAACAGCCGTGTCACCTGATGATGCCGAGTCCGACTGCCAAAGTTCGAGCAGTCTCGAGCGAGCCCTGCCGCACATACCAGTGCGACGGGCGAGAGACCTGTCTAACCGCTACATGTAGTGGTGTCCAGCTAAATGCAGATACTCCATCTGGTACCCCATGGTCGACACAGCCCCTACATCGCACACCCAACCCTAAGCCATGGAGAACACTGAATTCCGTTCAGGTGTCTCGAACAGGTATCCAAGAGGTCAGTCCCAGGATGTTCAGCGGTTGTCCACAGGTTGGACCCCGATCGGCGCCCTCGGACCCACCCCCGGACCCACCACCCGCGGTAGGCATGACGCAGGTCCGCGGGCGTCCGACCCCCGCCGACGAGGTCAGCCGCGGTTCGGAGGCTTGCCCATCCGGCGCGTCGGAGGCGCGCGGTCCTCCGCCGGAACCGCAGCCGCCTGGGTCATCTGCGCGATGCGCGCGCGGAGCTCGGGCGTGAGCTGCATCGTCGCCGTCTCTTCTTCCTGATTGGGCAGGTTTTCCGGCAAGCCGAGCAATGCGGTGAGGGCCTCTCCGCGCGACGTGCTCTGGCCGTCCTGTTCGAGATCGACCTCGATGTCGATGTCGACCCCCTCCGGTGGTGGGCGCACCGTCCGCACGGGGTGCTCCGCCGACGCTTCGTCGACAGGTGGGCGCTCGGCTCCGGTCGGCTCGTCGAAGCGCTCCGGGATCTCGAATTTCTTGCGGTCGGTCCGTGTCTCGTCATCGAAGCCGTCGTCGCGCGGAGGCGTGTGCAGCGTCCGGCTCGAGACGGCGGGTAGCCCGACGTACGGCGTGAGGCTGTCCCTTCCGCCTCCTTCGCTCCGAGGTGCGGGCAGAGGCGCGTCGACCGGCTGCGCCGTCGCCGTCCGCAGCGAGGTGGAGCCGCGCTTGCGCTCCTCGAAGATGGCCCTCAGCTCGTCCTGCATCTCCCGCGCATCCGGCGGTCGCGTTCGAGGCTTGCTGGAGAGCGCGCGCATCACCAGCGCGCTGAGCTCTTCGGGGAGGTCCGGCCGGAGCAACGCGATCGGGATGGGGGCGCCTTGCGTGATGTCGGCGAGGAGCGCGTTCCACGTCCCGCCGGTGAACGGCCGCTGGCCCGTCAGTGCCTCGTAGAAGATGACGGCGGCGACGAAGAGATCGCTCGACGGCTCGACGCCCTGCTCGCCCCGGACTCGCTCGGGCGAGAGGTAGTACGGAATCGACAGCGCGCCCGAGTGGTCGTCGTCCGCGGCGACCGCGCGGAGCGAGTCCCACTGGGCCTGGACCTTCTCGAGCGGAGCGAGCCGCGCGAGACCGAAATCGAGGACCTTGAGGACGGGACGGCAGCCGCGCCGCGGGACGAGGAAGATGTTCTGCGGGCGGAGGTCGCGGAAGAGGAGCCCGCGCGCGTGGACCGCCTCCATCACCGCGAGGAGCTGCATGAGGATGTCGACGGCAGCGGCCGTGGAGAAACGCTCACGCCCGAGGCGCGAGGCGAGCGTGTCCCCCTCGAGCTTCTCCATCACGAAGAACGGTGCGCCGTCGGGGAGCGAGCCGATGTCGTAGACCTCGCACAGCGAGGCATGGAAGACGGCCATCGCGGCTCGGGCGTCGGTGTGAAACACGCGCTGGAGGGTGTCGAGGCTCGCGAAGCGAGGGCGGAGGACCTTCATCGCCCCGGCGCGCTCGAAATGAGCGTGCACGGTGCCGAAGACGGTGCCGGTCGAGCCCTGCCCGAGGATGTCGCGCACCTGGTACCGCTCGCCGACCACGTTGCCGACGAGCAGCTCGTCGCTGTTCACGAGCGTGTACGTCCCGACCAGGCGCGCGCCCGTCGCCGGGCACGTCGTCATGAATTCTTCGTGGAACTGACCACAGTGGCCGCAAGGCGCCGCCATCCCATCGACAGCGTAGCCTACTTCCCGAAGCCGTTCTTACTTCCGCGGGACGTCGATCTTCGGCTTGCTTGGATGCCGCTTGTAGAGCAGGAGGGTCCGGCCGAGGACCTGGGCCAGGGTCGCGCCCGTCTTCGTGGCGAGCTCGGGACCGGCCTCCTTGCGGTCGATTGGGCACTCCGTGCCCACCTTCACCTTGATGAGCTCGTGGGCGCGTAGCGCCTCGTTCGTGGCGGCTACGAGCGCGTCCGTGATGCCGTCCTTGCCGATCTGGACGATCGCATCGAGGTGGTGTCCAAGGCCACGCAGGTAGCGGATTCCGCCGCCCGTGATCGGGCCGGCCAGGCGCTCGGTGGCCTCCGGCTTGCTGCGGACGTCTCCGGTCTTCTTCGTGAAGCGGGTCTTCACGCGCGTTCGGCGCGCGCCTCCGGCCTTCTTCTTCGGGGTGCGGCCGGTGTCCTCGGCCGGACCTCCTGCGTTCGAGCGGCCAACGCGAGGCAGGCGTGCCGGTTCACTCGAGCGTCGGGGCGCGCTCACTTCGACACCTGGGGAACGGTTCGCATCGTCTTGAATTCCTTCTCCGGGTCCACCACGGTGACCTCGCCGTACTTGGCGAGCTCGGGCGCGATCGCGTCCGCGTCCCCCGCCACGACGATGATCGCCGTGTTCGTCGTATACATCGTCTTCGCTGCGGACTCCGCCTCCGTCGCCTCGGTCGCACGCACTTGCTTCCGGTAGGCGTCCCAGTAGCCGTCGGGGAGGCCGAGCGTCTCCTGGAGCACGACCATGTCGGCGATCGAGCCGATCGTCTCCATGCGGATCGCGAAGACGTCGCTGATGAATCGACGTGCGCTCGCTGTCTCCGCGGCGGTCGGGGGCGAGCTGATCATGCGCGTGAGGTTCTCGAGCAGCCCGGCGACGGCCTGCGCGGTCTTGCCCGTCTCGGTGCCGGCGTAGACCACGAGAGGCTGCTGCCCGTGCGCCAGCTCGAGGACCTGAGCGCTGGTGCGGTATGCGAGCGAGCGCTGCTCGCGCACGTCGGTGAAGAGCCGGCTGGCGACACCGCCGCCGAGGATCTGGTTGGCCACGCGGACGGCCGGCCAGCCGCTCGACGTGCGAGGCGGCGCGAGCATCGCCACGTAGACGTCCGACTGCACGCTCTTCGGACGATGCGCGACGACCACGCGCACCTTCGCGGGAGCACGCGGCGCCGTGAGCTCGAGCTTCGGCACGTCGCCGCCCGTCCAGCTGCCGAACCGGCGCTCGGCGGCCGCTCGGGCCGTCGCTTCGTCGACGTCGCCTGCGAGGACGAGCGTCGTCGCCTTCGGCACGTAGAAACGATGATGGAAGTCGCGAACCGCCGCCCCGTCGACCCTCTCCACTTCCGAGGGCACGAGGCCGTACGTGCCGTAGGTGCCGCGCTCGGGGAAGAGCTCACGGAAGACCATCCGTGTCGCGGTGTAGCTGCCGCTCGAGCGCGCCGCGCCCGCGACTTCGTCGACGGTGCGTGCCTTGAGCTTCCGCAGCTCGTCGCCATCGAACCGCGGCTCGCGAATCACCTGCGAGAGGATGTCGAGAGCCTCGGCGAGCTGGTCCTTCGTGACGGCCATCGAGAGGACCGTGGCGTCGAAGTCGGTCGCGACGGAGAGGTTGGCACCGAGCGTCTCGATGCGACGTAGGAGCTCGGCGCTGGTCATCGCGCGCGTCCCGCCGTCCTTCAGCATGTCGCCGGTGATCGTCGCGACGCCGGGCGACGTGCCGTAGCCCGAGCCAGCTCGGACGATCACGCGCACCTGCACGATCGGAAGCGCGCGCGACGTCACCACGTCGACGCCCATTCCGTTGGCGAGCTTCACGTGAGCGACGGCGGGGAAGGGGGATTCCTTGGTGACGGCCGACGGCGGCGCGCTGACGGCAGCAGCCGGCGCAGCGCTCGTGCGCGCTGGCCGAGCTCCCATGAGGACGGGGAGGTCGACCTTGTTCGGCCCGAACGATGCGGCCGGCGCCCCGCGGCAACCGATGGCGAACGCGAGGGGGAGGCACGCGACGAGGCGGGAGGGAGCGTGCGAGCGGATCACTTCTTCTCTCCCGGCTTCACCTCGACGAGGCTTCGCCGCGCCGGGGTGAGGTATCGCGCGACCACGCGCTTGATGTCGTCCTTGGTGACGGCGAGATACTTGTCGAGCTCGGTGTCGAGGAGCCGCGCGTCACCCCGGTAGAGCTCCATCTCCGCGAGCTTCTGGGCGCGGGCGAAATTGGATTGAAGGCCGAGGAGAAAGCGCGCGCGCATCCGGTTCTTCAGCTTCTTCATGTCCTCGTCGCTCGGTCCGAGGCGCGCGACGTCGGCGATCTGCGAGTCGACGAGCTTCTGGACGTCCGCGATCTTGGCGCCGCTCGCCAGCCGGACGTCCACTTCGAAGACGTCGGGGCCGCGGTTGTCGTTCGTCGAGGCGTCGGTCGAGATCGCGAGGCTGCGCTCACGCACGAGGGCGCGGTGCAGGCGCGAGCTCTCGCCGTCGCCGAGGAGCATCGCCGCGAGGTCGAGCGCGTAGTGCTCCGCCTGGTCGCTCGCCGGGATCACCCACCCGCTGAGCAGCGCGGGAAGCCTCGCGTGAGCGTCCTCCACGACGGCGCTGCGCGGAGCGGGCTCCGGAGCGGGCGGCGGCGCATAGCGCGGGATGTTGGGCTGGGGGCGCGCGTCGCCGAAGTAGCGCCTCACGAGCGTCATCGCCTCGGTCTCGTCGAAGTCACCGGCGATCGAGAGAACGGCGTTGTTCGGCGCGTAGTACGCGTCGTGGAACGAGCGGACCCAGTCGAGCTGCGCGCCGTCGAGGTCGCGCATCGTGCCGATCGACGGATGCTCGTACGGCCAGTAGCCCTGGAACGCGAGCTCCTCGAGGCGCAGCGACGCGGGCACGTATGCCGCGTTCTCCACGCGCATCCGGTACTCCTCCTTGACGACGGCGCGCTGGTTCTCGAAGTTCTTCTGGGAGATATCGAGCGACTTCATGCGATCCGCCTCGAGCCAGAGCCCGAGCGCGAGCTCGCCTGAAGGGAGCAGCTCGAAGTAGTTCGTGCGGTCTGCGCTCGTCGTCCCGTTGAGCGTCCCGCCGTGGCTCGTCACGAGCTTGAAGTGCTCGCCGCGCGGCACGCTCGCCGAACCCTGGAACATCATGTGCTCGAAGAGGTGCGCGAACCCGGTGCGCCCGCGCTCCTCGTTGCGCGCGCCCACGTCGTAGACGACGTCGACCGCGACCGTTGGGGAGGTGTGATCGACGAGCATGACGACGCGGAGCCCGTTGTCGAGCTTCGCGCGCCTCACGTCGAAGTGGAGCTGCTGGGCCGTCGCAGGGGCGGCGACCGCGACCGCGGCGGCGAGCGAGGCCGCGGCGATCAGGAAGGACCGGAGGCGCATCCCACGGTTCTTACCACAGAGCGTCGTGGCGCATTTTGCCTGGTCAGTCGGAGCCGAGGCGTCGGTGCAGCGACATGTCGAGCTGGCTCCGGACCATTCGCATGATGCTCTCGCACTCGTCGCTCGAGATGCGCGCGTTCAACATGAACGCGCGGCGAGTGCGGACGAGGAGCTTTTCGCGTGCACTCTGCACCCATCTTGCGGCGGTCGCGCGGTGGACCTGGTAGAGCGCGCCGAGCTCATCGACCCCGAGGCCGTCGACGATCTGCTGCTTGAGGAGCGTTCGCTCGCGCGCATGCAGCGAGTCGAGCGCCTCCTGGAACGCGGTCTTGAACGACGCGCGATAGGCGGCCTTCATGTACGCGAGCTCGGGGTCGTCCTGCTGGGCTCGCGCCTCGAGGAGGGCGTCGTCCGTCGGGGTCTCGCGGCTCTCCTTGCGTATCAGCTTGAGCGCCGCGCGCATCGCGGTCACGCGCAGCCAGGCGCGGAGGTCGCCGGTGCCTCGATATTCCGTGATGCGGGGGGCCGCGCCGGCCGCCTCGTCGCCGACGAAGAGGAGCCGACGGAGGCCTTGCTTCACCTCGCCGATCCGGTCCGCCGACAGCCCCATCCTCCCGAGCGCGGCGTCGACGTCGGGGAAATACCGGGCTTCGACCTCGGCGATTGCCCGCCCGTCCCCGGTACCGCACGCACACGCTGCCCACAGGTCACCGAGCTTCGCGGTCTCGAGCTCGGAGGGGCCGACCCGGCCCCCGAGGAACGCGGCGAAGCGCTCGTCACCCGCGTCGACCGCGCTCCACGCGGCGCGTGCGAGCCCGATCGCCGCCGCCAGCGCGGCCTCGAGATCCTGCCGCTCCGGTTCGGGCGCGGCGCCCGCGAGCGCGCCACGCGTCGCGAGAAAAGCGGCCGAAAGGGGTCGCGCGGTGCCCACGACACAACTATACCTCACTCGGCAGAGCCGACATGGAGTGCCTCGACGAAGACACCATCCTCGCGTTCTGCGCCGTAGCCCCGCGGGGGCCTGCAAGCTCGCGATCGCCGGGAACGGCGGCTCCGCTCCTCGATGCCACCGCTCGGGCCGCCGCCGAGCAGCACATCAGCACGTGTGACGAATGCCGGCAGCTCGTCTCCGCGATCGCGCGCTCGTCCTTCGTCGACCCTTCGGAGCTCGGCACGGGCGGCGCGAGTAGCCGGCCCATGAGCCTCAGCGCCGCGGTCGATCCCGAGGAGCGCGAGGACCGGCCGCTCGGTCCACTGCTGCGAGGGCGAGTCGACCCGATGGGACCGACCACTCCGATCGGCGCGGAGAGGGAGGGAGGCTCGGGACGCCCGAGCGTGTCGCCCGTGCGGCCCGGCGAGATCCTCGCGGGCAAGTTCGAGGTCGAGCGCGTGCTCGGCGCCGGCGGCATGGGTGTCGTCGTCGCGGCGCGGCACACGCAGCTCGAGCAGCGCGTCGCGCTGAAGTTCCTCCTGCCGGCCGCCTGCGAGGTCCCCGGCGCGGTCACGCGCTTTCTTCGCGAAGGCAAGGCGGCGGCGCGCATCACCAGCGAGCACGTGGCGCGCGTCATGGACACGGGCGTGCTCGACGGCGGCGCCCCGTACCTCGTGATGGAGTACCTCGAGGGCTTCGATCTCGGCGCGGTCGTCCAGCGTCGTGGCCGCGTAACGCCGGACGAGGCGATCGAGTACGTGCTGCAGGCGTGCGAGGCCATCGTCGAGGCTCACGACCTCGGCATCGTTCATCGCGATCTCAAGCCGGCGAACCTCTTCCTCTCGAAGCGCGCCGACGGCTCGCCGCTCGTGAAGGTCCTCGACTTCGGGATCTCGAAGGTCGAAGGCAGCGGCTCGCGCTCGCAGCTCACGAGCGCGTCCGTCCTCATGGGCTCGCCTCGCTACATGTCGCCGGAGCAGATGTTGAGCGCGAAGGACGTCGATGCACGCACCGACGTCTGGGCGCTCGGCGTCATCCTGTACGAGCTGGTGACCGGAAAGCCCGTATGGCACGCCGACACGATGCAGGGCCTCTGCGCGCTGATCGCGTCCACGCCTGCGCCCTCGCTGCTCCTGCTCGCGCCGAGCGCTCCGAAGGTCCTGGCCGACGTCGTGTCCCGCTGTCTCGCGAAGTCCCGCGACGAACGCATCGCGAGCGTCGCCGACCTCGCGCTCGCGCTCGAACCGATCGCTCCTGCCGAGGCTCGGACGTCGATCGATCGCATCTTGCGCGTGGCACGCAGGGAGCGCGGCGTCACCACGGGGCCGAAGCTGACGCCGGCGATCGCGGAAGCGGCGAACGCATCCTCGGGCATCGTGGCCTCGCCGGGCGCACCCGATGCGACGACGAACGGCGCCGCGCGCCCGAGGCGGCCGAGCGTCGGGCTCGTGCTCGCGATCGCGGTCGGCGCGCTCCTCGTCGCCGGCATCGTGGTGAATGCGGCCGTGGCTCGTCCTGCGCCGGTCGCCGCCGTGCAGTTGCCAGGCGCAGGGGCAGCGAGCTCCACGCCTGTCGCGTCACCGACGGCCTCCGCGTCGTCACCGGTGGCGGAAGGCTCGTCCGTGCCGGTGGCGCAGGCCTCGGCAAGCGTCGCGCGCCGGGTGCTCCATGTCCCGAGCGCCGCGTCGTCCGCGAGAGTGGCGGGCTCGGCGGCCCCCGGCGGTGCTGCCTCTTCGGCAGCGCCGCAAGCTGCGCCGGAGCCCAGGGCCTCGGCTCCGGCATCGAGCGGCAATCGCGCGCTCACCGACCGCAAGTAGCGGCCGCGAGCGCTTCAGAAGAGGCGCGCCGCGATGTCGTCGGTGAAGAGCCACGCCGCGCGCGGGATGCGCAGCACGTCGCCCTCGCGCGCGAGGCGACCTCGCTCCACGAGGCGGTCGATGGCGCGCAGTCGCTCGGGCGTCCACGGGTCGATCCCGAGGTCGTTGCCGGCACGCGTCAGGTCGACGCCCGACGCGAGGCGGAGTCCGAGCATGATCCGCTCGCGGAGGAGCGCGACGGGATCGAGCGCCTCGGAGAACATGCTCACGCCGTCTCCGTGGCCGAGCGTTTCGTCGCGAATCGAGCGCGTGGCCTCGACGTAGCTCTTGGGCTCGAGCGTGTTGCGCCAGCGGAGGCCGTGACCGACCTGCTGCTCGTCACGCGCGAACCCGAATGCTGCGCAGCCGAGGCCGAGGTACTCGTCGCCACGCCAGTACGCGAGGTTGTGGCGGGCCTCCTCACCGGGCATCGCGTAGTTCGAGATCTCGTAGTGGCGAAGGCCGCGCGCCTCGAGCGCCGCCTCGACGGCGAGGAACGCATCCGCGACGACACCTTCGTCGGCCATCGGCAGGAGGCCGCGCTTCTTCCGCTCACCAAACTGCGTGCCGGGCTCGATCGTGAGCTGGTAGCAGGAGAGGTGACGCAGCCCGGTTGCCGCCAGGGCGACGGCCTGCGCGCTCGCATCCTCGAGGCTCTGGTCGGGAAGGCCGAAAATCAGGTCGGTCGACACCCGCGCGATCCCGGACGCGAGGGCGGCCTCGATCGCGCGCATCGCGCCGTCGGGGTCGTGGAGCCGACCCAGGAACTTCAGCTGCTCGGCGCGGAGCGACTGCGTGCCGATCGAGAGCCGGTCCACGCCGACGTCCTTGAGCGCGCGCGCGCGATCGAGGTCGAGCGACGTGGGATTGCATTCTACACTTATTTCGAGATCGCCCTTCGTGGGGAACAGCTCTCGCAGGCGCGACAGCACCCGTCCGAGCTCACGCGGCTCCCAGAGGCTCGGTGTCCCACCCCCGAAGAAGATGCTCCCGATCTCGAAGGCGCTTCCGCGCTTCTCGAGCTGGCGCGCACGACCCTCCGCCTCGCGCAAGACGGCGTCGGCGTAGCCCGCGTGATCGATCTCGTCGCGCTCGGAGGCGTAGCTGACGAAGTCGCAGTAGGGACACTTCGCCAGGCACCACGGGAAGTGGATGTAGATGGACGCCAAGCGACGACCTTAGCGAGATTCTTGGAACGACGTCGAGGAGGGCACCGGGGCCTTGAACCGCATTGCGCTCCCGGGCGGCTTCAGACTCGGGGGGGTCGGGGTCGGTGCGACCACCGGCGCGATTGCGTTCGCCGCTACTGGCGTGGGCGTGGGAGACGCGACCAGCGGCGAGATCGCGAGCTTCGGGCGCGGTGCCGTCGCCGGCGCGCTCGGCTCGGCTGCGATCGAGGTCGACGAGCTCGGCGGCGCCGACGCATGCGGTCGTGGGGCGGTGGTGCTCATCGCGCTCGCGGTCGCGCTCGCGCTCGCGCTCGCGGCGCTTCCCCTCACCCGGTCGGTGCCCGTCACGCCGAGATAGGCAGCGATGAGGACGCCGACCGCGACCACGACGAGACCAGCGGCGAGCAGGAGACGTCTGCTCTGCGCGGGTGCGCCGCCGGTTGCTTCCGCCAGCGACGCTTCCGCGGGCGACGCTTCCGCGGGCGACGCTTCCGCCAGCGACGCTTCCGCGGGCGGCGAGGCGGCGGGCGGCCCGGCTTGCTTGGCGAGCGCTTCAGCCATCAGCTCCACCGCGGTAGGCGCGGGCCTCCCCGCAGTGTCGGCCGACATGAGCGTATGCAGGGCGGGAGGAGGCTTCGACGCGGCCGACGTGAGCGTCGGCTGCGACGGGGACCGCGGGGCGCTCGCGAGCGCGCGACCCATGGCGCGTGCGTCGACGAGCGTGCCGCCAGGTCCCACGGGGGCGATCACGCCCATCACGTGGTGGAGCGCAGGCTTCGCCTCCGTGGCGGCCGTCGCCATCTCCGCGAGCGCCGCCTCCGTGGCTCGGCCGGTCACGGTGGGGCGATCGCGTTCCGGGTCGTGCTCGGGCTCGGGGGAGACGGTGGCGCCGAACGGCACCGTGTCGGCGACCGTCGCCGGGACCGCGCTCATCGCGGCAACGCTCGCGGCGTGCGTGAGCCCGCGGACGGGGCGCCCAGCGATGGCGTCTTCCAGCGCGACGACCACCTCCTCCATCGAGGCGAAGCGCGAGGAGGGGTCGCTCTCCATCGCTTGCGCGATCACCTGCGCCACGCTGCGCGTCACGTCGGGCCCGGACCCCTCGAGCGGCGGAGGCGGCATGGAGCCGGCGAGCACGCCGCCGGGGTGTTTTCCCGCGATCAGCTCGTAAGCGGTGAGGGCGAAGGCGTACTGATCACTCCGCGCGTCGACCTCGTCGCCGGCGAGCTGCTCAGGAGACATGTAGCGAGGCGTTCCGAGCGCATGCCCGTGCTGGGTGCGAAAGCTCATCGGCGCGAGCGACTTCGCGAGCCCGAAGTCGAGGACCTTGACGACGCCGTCGTCGGACACCATCACGTTCGACGGCTTCACGTCGCGATGGATCACGCCCGCCTTGTGCGCCGCGGAAAGCGCGCGAGCCACGTCGACCAGCCAGCCGAGCTTGCGCGCGACGGAAACGCGATCGTCGCCCACGTAGGCGAGGAGCGGTGCACCCGTCACGAGCTCCATGACGATGTAGAAGATTCCCTCCGACTGGCCGACGTCGTGGATCGCGACGGTGTTCGGGTGGCTGAGGACGGCGGCCGATCGCGCCTCTCGGAAGAGGCGTGCGACGGCCTCGTCCCCTCCGCGGTCCGGGCGGAGCACCTTGAGCGCGACCTTGCGGCGGAGGCGCGTGTCCGTCGCCCGGTAGACCTCGCCCATCCCGCCTCGTCCGATGAGGGACTCGATCTCGTAGCGCTCGAACGTCTCTCCCACGGCGAGCGGCACGGCTTCGGAGGCTATCACGCCGACGCTACGGCGACGGAGGATCGACCGCTCCGCACAGGTCCTCGAGGGACCGGCAGCGGCTTCGGATCGGGCGCTCCGTCCCAGGTCCGCGGCAAGCGCTGGCGCGCTGGGCGCAGATCGCGGGCAATCGGCCGGGATCCTCCTGGACGATCCTCCTGCACGCGGGCCCCACGTCACCGGAGCATGCACGCTCGTCGAGCGCGCGCGAGACGGCGCCGTCGGTGACGCCGCCGGCGGCGTAGCAGGCGTACGCGTGCCCTCGGTCACAGCCGAGCTTCCACCAGGCCGGAATGGCCTTGCTCGCGCCGAACACGCCCGCGAGGAGTCCAAAGACGGCGATGCCGACGAGCCCGAGCACGCCAAACGACCTCGCGCGTGCCCGCTGGAAGGCGGCGAGGCTGAGCCCTCCCTGGACGAGGCTCGCGACGAGGACGGCGCCTGCGCGCAGCCCGTATTCGTCGCCGAGCGGCCGGCTCCACTCGAGCCCGATGCCGACACCGTCGACATGACCGCCGAAATCGATGACGAGGACGCCGAACGTGGCGCCGCAGAGGAACGCACACGCGAGCGCAAGGAGGATCGGCGCCGGCGAAACGCGTGCGGGAGGTTCGGAGGGCGCCGCCATCGCGTCTCATCCAGCTTAGCTTCTGTCGCCACGTTG
>JANXVA010000525.1 GCA_025351875.1 Myxococcales bacterium
GACGTTCAAGAGCCAGCGCGAGGTCGTCAAGAACGAGCGCCGCCAGAACTACGAGAACTCACCCTACGGGATGGTCATGGCGTTCATCCGCGCCGAGGTCTACCCGAAGGAGCACCCGTATCACCTCCTCACCATCGGAACGCCCGAGGACCTCGACTCCGCCAGCCTCGAGGACGTCAAAGGGTTCTTCCGCACCAACTACGTCCCCAACAACGCATCGCTCGTCATCTCCGGCGACTTCGACCGCACGAAGGTCGCGCCGCTCGTCGAGAAGTGGTTCGGCCCCATTCCCCGCGGCAAGGACGTCACGCACAAGACCCCGATCAAGACCACCCACCCCGGCGAGACCCGCATCGAGGTCGAGGCCGGCGTGGAGCTCGCGCGCGCGTACGTGAGCTGGCCGACCCCGGAGTTCTTCGCGGCCGGCGACGCCGAGCTCGATCTCGTCTCGCACGTCCTCACGGGCGGCAAGACGAGCCGCCTCTACAAGCGCCTCGTCTACGATCTCCAGATCGCCCAGAGCGTCAGCGCCTCGCAGCAGTCGAGCGAGCTCGGCAGCCTCTTCGAGATCACCGCCACCGCCAAGCCCGGCCACACGGGTGACGAGCTGCTCAAGGTCATCGACGAGGAGCTCGCCAAGCTCCGCTCCGGCGGCGTCACCGACGGCGAGCTCTCTCGCGCGCGCACCTCCATCGTCGCCGACACGCTCTTCGATCTCGAGCGCAGCTCGTCTCGCGCGAACCGCCTCAACACGTACGCCCACTACGTCGGCGATCCGAACTACCTCGGCAAGGACGTGGCCCGCACCACCTCGGCGACCACGACTCAGCTCGCCGACGCCGCCCGCACATGGCTGAAAGAGAAGGACCGCGTGGTCACGATCGTCACCCCGAACAAGAGCGCGCCGATCGCCGGCAAGATCACGAACGTCAAGCGAGGTGGCCAGTGAGCTTCCGCCTCTCCCTCGCGCTCGTGCTCGCCGTCGCGGCGTGCGGTGGCGAGACGCCGCCGCCCGTGGTCCCGCCGCCGCCCGTTGCGCCGCCACCGCCGGTCACGCCGCAGCCGCCCACCGGGACCCCCGACGCTCCTTTCCGCGCCCAGGCACCTGCCCCGAACGGCAAGATCAGGTTCGTCGCCCCGAAGGTCGTCGAGGTGCAGCTGAAGAACGGCCTCCGCGTCTTGATCGTCGAGCGCCACGACCTCCCCGTCGTCGGCGTCCGCCTCGTCGTCGGCTCCGGCGCCGGTGACCTCGAAGGCGCGCGCCCCGGCGCGATCACCTTCCTCGGCGGCATGATCGAGCAAGGAACGAAGAAGCGTTCAGCCCTCCAGATCTCGGACGACTTCGAGGCCATCGGCGCGCAGCACGGCGCGTGGTTCGACTGGGACTCGGGCGGTGTCAGCGTGAAGGTGCTCGCCGACAAACTCGACGCCGCGCTCGAGCTGATGAGCGACGTCGCCCTCCACCCGACGTTCCCCGATGCCGAGATCGAACGCCTGCGCGCGCGTCGCATCGCGGGCATCCAGGCCGAGAAGAGCAACCCCGGCACGGTCGCGCAGAATGCGCTGGCCGCCGCCGTCTTCGGTCGCGCGCACCCGTACGGCCACAACCTGGGCGGCGAGGAGACCGACGCGAAGAAGCTCACGCGCGCCGAGCTCGTACGGGCGTACGACCGGGTCTTCGTCCCGAAGAACGCCGCCATCATCGTCGCCGGCGACATCACGAAGGACGCGATCCTCCCGAAGCTCGAGGCGAGCTTCGGGTTGGCCGCCTGGAAGAGCACGTCAGGCGCGCTCCCCCACAAGGGCCCGAGCACCCCAGCGAAACCCGCCACAGAGCGCCGCATCGTGCTCGTCGATCGCGCCGGAGCCCAGTCGCAGATCCAGATCACCCGCACGGGCGTCCCGTACGCGACGAAGGACCGCGAGAGCATCGTCGTCATGAACGCGATCCTCGGCGGCATGTTCTCGAGCCGCATCAACCTGAACCTGCGCGAGAAGAACGCGTACACCTACGGCGCGCGCTCGTACTTCGCGATGCGCCACGGCGCCGGTCCCTTCCTCGCAGGCGCCTCCGTCGTCGCCGAGAAGACGGTCCCGGCGATCAAGGAGGTCTTCACCGAGCTCGAGGGACTACGGCGTGACGGTCCGACCGACGAGGAGCTCTCGCTCGCGAAGGAGAGCATTCGCCTCGCGATGCCGGGTCGGTTCGAGACCGCCTCCGACGTCGCGTCGGCCGTCGCCGATCTCGTCGTCTATGATCTGCCGCTCGACGACTTCGACAAGCGGCTCGCACGCATCGACGCCGTCACCGCGGCGGACGTGAAGCGCGTCGCCGTCGAGTACCTCGCGGCCGACGCGATGACCGTCGTCGTCGTCGGCGGCAAAGCGACCCTCGCTCCGCAGCTGGAGACGCTCGGCCTCGGCGCGTTCGACGAGCGCGACGCGTACGGCAATGCGCCGAGCGTCGCGCCCGCCGATGCTCCGAAGAAGCCCGCCGCGCCCAAGAAGTAGCGCCTACTCCTCGAGCGCCGCGCCGCTCGGCGAGCTCCGCACGAGCTTGTCGCGGATCGCGCGCACCAGCTCGTCCAGGGACACTGGCTTGAGCAAGTGTGTATCGAAGCCCGCGGCTCGCGAGCGTGCGCGATCCTCCGGGCTCCCGTAGCCCGTGACGAGGACCGCGACGCGCGGGCGGCGTGCGCCCAGCGTGGTGATGAGCTCCACGGCGTCGCCGTCGCCGAGAGAGTAGTCCGTCACCAGGACGTCGACCGCTGTCGTAGCGAGGGCAGCGCAGGCGTCGAGCATCGACCGCGCGACGGTGACCTCGAAGCCCGCACGCTCGAGCGCGACCTGGAGAACGACCGCGCTGTCCTCGTCGTCATCGACGACCATTACGGTTGCGCCGTGCATGGGCTTCATCCTCCGCCTGCCCCTCCGCACCGCGGGTGCGTCGACCGTGGTTATTCGGTTGCCTCACTCACGCAGAGACACGCCTGCCGCCACCCATGCCCACGAGGAACATCACGAGCAGCGCACCAACGACGCTTCCGATGATCCCCGCAGAGTGAAGCTCGAACATGCGCCCGCCATAGATGAGGCTGCCGATGAGCCCACCGACGAACGAGCCGGCCATGCCGAGGAGCGCAGTGGCGACCAGGCCCATGCTCTGCCGTCCGGGCATCAACGCGCGTGCGACGAGGCCGATGATCAGACCGAAGATGATGAATGCGAGCAGGCCCATGGCGAAGTCTCCTGTTGGGCGGCTCCGAGCCGCATCGTTGACCGTGAACGGGTTGTGAGACCCTCTACGCACAGGGCGCGCCACCGATTGGCGCGGCCGCATTCGTGACGCTCGACCTCATCCAACGGGAAAAAGCGTGATTTGGCGAGGTGGCACACGGGCTCGCACGACACGACCGGGGCGCCGTACCCCGGGCCTTCGACCCCGTACATGGGCAGCGCTGCCGCACCTTTCGTCCGCGCCGAGGTGACCGCTAGGATGTCGGGATGCGCAAGCCGTCGTTGACCTTCGACACCTTCGTCGCCGCGCTGGCTGTCGCGTCCGCAACCGCAGCCGCAGGATGCAGCAAGGCCGAGCACGCGGCCGCAGCGCCGGAGCCCGCGGCCCCCGCTGTCGCCTCTTCCGCTGTCGATCCTCCGCCCGTGACGCCCGCAGCCCAGGCGACGGCAGCGCCGGCGCCCGCCCCCGAGACGGCGCCGTCGAAGATCACAGAGACCCCCGCGAAGGACGCCAAGCCCTCGAGGTCGGCCGTCACGGCGACGCCCGTCGACGCCGGGAGTGCCTCCGACAAGAGAAAGGCCGACCCGATGACATGCGGCGCGGGCGGGTGCACTGCAGACATGAAGAAGGGCAACTGAGCCGCGCTCGGCTCAGGTGAACCATGCCGAAGGCACGTCGCGCGTGAAGCACGTGACCGTGCGAGGCCGGAGCACGCCCGAGCCGTGTGCGCGAACGGGCTTGTCCGGCGTCCCCTCCGCGATCCCTTCCTCGAGGCTCCAGTCTGGTGTGTGGCCGGGCAGGAGAGCGCGCAACCCGCTCTGAAGCGCGCCGATGATGTGCGTGTGGCCCGCGACACGTGAGCCGAGCCCCTCGGCGAGGCGCATCGCGAAGTCGTGACCGGCCTTCGCGCCGAACGCCTCGCACGTCCGCAACCAAACGAGCGCGTCTCCGCCGGGCAGGAGCCGCTCGCGAACCGCCGCGAGCCGCGAGGCGAGGCGGTGCCCAGGCGTGAACGCTGCCGCGTCGAGCA
>JANXVA010000575.1 GCA_025351875.1 Myxococcales bacterium
CCGAATCACCCGATCACGCCGCTGACCGACAGCGATCCGATCGTCATGGGCATCGCAGCCTGGGTGAACGCCGAACAGCCCTGAGCGCGGCCGTTTCGCATCGGGGCGCTCCCCCGCAGCCGGGGGTCTCGCGATCCAGCCACGCCGGATCTACCTTGGCACGCCGGACCGGCCCCGACCGGCGCATCGTCTTGATTCTCCCGCAATTTCAGGGGAGCGGCGGCAGATAGCGCACATCCGCTCATGGCGTGAAGCTTGCTCGTGAGACGGTCGTGGGACTCCCCCGAACGAACCTGGTCAAGCCGCTGCTTCCCTCCTCGCCGCCTGACTTGCATGGCACGGCGACGCCGGCGCCGAACCCTTTCGAAGCCGTCGCGGCGGGGCGCGATCCGTTCCGCACGAAGGCCGACAGCATCGACATCGAAATGGAGAGCCAGCGCGCCCCCGAAACCCAGCGCGATGCAGCTCCGGCGTTCGCGGCCACGGAGCCGTGCGCCGAGCCCGTTCGCCGCCCCTACGCGTCGGCGGTCTCCACCAACGAGCTGCTCGAGCGCGCTGCCGCGATGGGCCCCGCGCGCATGACCTGGGAGAGCATCGCTCTCGAGACCGATCCCGTCCTGAGCGAGAAACGCCAACCCCACGTCGCAGAGCGTCGCCAGCGCCTCACACGCGTCGTCAAGATGACCCTCGGAGCATGCGTCGCGGTCTGCGCGATCGCCCTCGGGGTGAGCGCGCTCTCGGGTAACTCCTCGACGTCCGCGCAGGCGGAGCCTGCCCCTGCGGCGGGCAAGACGGTCGCGTCGAAGGGCGTCGTCCCCGTCGAGCCGCTCGACGGAACGAAGCACGGCAAGGCCGTCCGTCACGTGGCCCCCTCAGTGACGACCGCTGCATTCGTTCGCCCCAAGCATCGCTGATCGCAGTCGCTCAGGGCGCACACGGCGACAGGAGAACGCGAGCGAGCTCTGCGGCCCACTGGTCGTAGGCCGCCGACGACGGGTGGAGCCCGTCGCTCGCGAGCATCCCCCGGCTCGCCTGCTCGAGCATGAGCGGAACGAGGTCCACCCATTCCGCGCCCTTCGCACGTGCCTCGGTCGCCAGCGCGGCGTTGAATCGGGCGATGGACTCCGCGAGGGCAGCCTGAGTCCCGAAGCGTGCCGCGAGGGGCGAACGAGACCAGTCCGGTTGTGGAACGACCACGACGCGGGCGCCGCTCGCCTTTGCCGCGTCGAGGATGCGTCGCACGCTCTCCCGGTAGGCGTCGAGCGAGCGACCTTGCACGATGTCGTTCGCGCCGACGGCGACGGTCACGAACGTCGGATGGAAGGTCGCAAGGGATGGCAGCTCGAGCTGGATGACATCGTCCGAGGTGTAGCCATTGACGGCGACGTTCTCGAGGGTCAGCGCGCAGCCCTTCGCGCCCCAACGACCCGCCAGTCGCGCCGCGAAGGACTCTGCCGGCGTCGAGCCCGTGCCGATCGTGAACGAGTCGCCGAGCGCGAGAAAGCGGACCGCCCTCGAAGCGTCGGGGCCGCCGGGCGCGGGCGGCTGTCCCGACGGGGGAGCGCGGCTCCCGTCGACGCATGCGGTCGTCCCGGCAAGCGCAAGGAGCGCGACCCCTGCGACGTGGCGCGTGCGTCTCGATGCTCCGAAGAACGTCGTCACGTTCCCCTCCAACGCGCCGACTGGGCGGTCAGATCATCTCGTAGAAACGAGAATGAATCGCGACCGCGGAGAGCAAGGCCACTTCGAGGGGGAGAACCTCGTTGGTCTTCACGAGGAATGTGTCGCGGATCGAGAGCTCCTTGGCGATCTCGAGGACGACGGAACCGTCGGCCTTCTTGCACTGGAAGATGCCCTTGAAGACGCCGCCGTCCGCAACGTACGCGTCGTCACCGACGGTGAGTGAGAGGGTCTTCTTGAACGCGACCGCAGGGAAGACGAGCGAGCCGAGCACCTTGCCGTCGGCGGAGATCTCGTACTTCGTCTTGATGAAGTTCGCCGTGAGGTCCGCGCGCAGCTTGCCCGAGTCACCCTCGACGAGATGGAACCTCGGCGTCGTGCTCATGAGCTCGCCGCGAATCGTGAACAGCGTCTCTTCGGTGCGCGGCTTGCGCACGTGATAGACGGTGCCCACGCTGACCAGCACCTGCGTGACTTCGTACGTCTCCATCTCCATCGGGAGCGCGAGTCTACGGTAGCATCGGCCACGTGACCAGAACGACGCTACCCTTCTCGCGAATCCTCGACCGATCCTGCCCGCGCGAGCGCAAAAAAACGCCTCCGAGCGAGACGGACGAACGGGGGGAGCTGGCTGGGCTCGAGCGCGAGAGTCTGCTCGAAATCGCGCTCCTCATGGCGACTGCGAACGGGAGCATGTCACCTGAAGAGCTCGCCTCGCTCGCCGATCTCGTCGCGCACCTCGAGGGCAAGAAGCCGCTGCCGGGCGCGCTCTCGACGCGGCTGCAATCCATCGAGCTCCGCGGCCTGGGTACGACGGTCGAGGAGCGCGTCCGCGCCATCGCCAAGACGCTCCACAGGCCTCTTGCTCGCGAGCTCGCCTACAAGGCGGCGTACGCGATCCGCGTCGCCGACCTCGAGTCCAATCCAGACGAAGAGGACCTTGCCGACCTGCTCATCGAGGCCCTCGACCTCGACGACGTCGCCGGAGACCTCGAGAATGAGGTCAACGAAGCGCTGATGACGGCCTGAGGCCGTCACCAGCAGCCCACGCTCGGGCTTGACGGCCTACTTGGTCGCCTTCTTGGGGGCAGGCTTCTCGGCCTTGGCGGCAGGCTTCTCGGCCTTGGCGGCGGCCTTCGGCGCACCAGCGGCGGCCGTCGCCTTCTTGAGGCGCCACTCGTCGAGCTGCTTCGTACGGCGGGCCTTCTGCTTCCTGCGGCGCGGTGAATCCTGCGGAGTCGTCATGTTGCGGCGGGTTCTAGCAAAACGCGCGGTAGAGGTCCACGCGCGTATCCAATGGCCTCGGTTGGCGTGGTCTCAGGGCCGGCTCGGCGACACGGGCCAGCGCGACGAGACGGACTCGTCCGGGTTCGCGTTCTCGACCAGATCGAGCCAGGCTTCGAGCTTTCCGCCCGCCGGGGCTTCCCAGGGCATCGCCACGAGGCGCTTCAGGAGCTGGGGGGTGTGATCGCCGCAGCGAGCCTTGTCCCCGAAGGAGGCGCGCGCGCGGTCGATCTCGTTTGCGGCGTCCTGCCAGCGCCCCTCGGTCTGGGCGAGCCAGGCGAGCGTGAGGTGGCGATGCTGGCGAGGCTCGGCCTCATCGAGGACGATCTTCTCGCACTCGATACAGAGCTGCTTGGCCTGCGGGTCACCCTTCGCGAGCGCGACCTGGGCGAGCAGGAGCCGCGCCTCGAGGTCACCCCACGGGTCCTGGAGGCGCTCGAAGATCTTCGCGGCCACCGACGCGTGCGCGCCGCCGGCTGCAAAGTCCTCCGTGTCGATCGCGATGAGCGCGAGCAGGCGTTCGCAAGCCGCCTCACCGCGTGGATTCATCAGCTCGCGGAACGCCGCACGCGCGGACAGCGCGCGCGCACGGGCAGCATCCATCTCACCTGCGCGATGGTCGGCGTGTCCGAGCACGACGTCGCACTGCGCAATTCCGAGCCGGTAGCCGATCGCATCGAAGGACTGGCGAGCGTGGATGAGAAGGTCGCGGGCGCGCCGGTACCCGCCAACCGCGGTCTCGATCATCGCGAGGAGGATGAAGCACTGCGCGCCACCGAGCATGTCGGAGACGGCGTCGCAGTGCTTGCTCGCCTCGAGCAACACCTCGCGCGCGCGCGCGTGCTCGCCGAGCAGGTAGTCGATCTCACCGAGCACGACGAGCGCTGCTGCAAGGCCGCGGTCGTCCTTGAGCTCCTCGAACCGCGAGATCGCGAGCGCGACCTGGAGGCGACCTTGTGCCGGCGCGCCCACGTCGCTCGCGAGGTGGCCGAGCAGGCGAAGCGCGTGCGCTTCCTTCGTCTTGTCGCCTGCGACCTCGAAGGCGCGGCGGGCCGTCTCCGCCTGGTCGCGCGCCTCTTCGAGCTTGCCGATGTGACGAAGGGCTTCGGCGCGCCAATAGGCATACTCGGCGGCGGCAACGCCGGTCACGCGACCGTCCAGCATCGCAACGTCCTTGAGCGTCGCGGCCGTGTCGCGGCCGCGGGCCCAGGCGCCCTCGATGAAGCTGAACATGAGGCGGGCTGCGACGTCGTCATCGCCGGCGCGCAGCAGGTTGCGCACGCGGTGCTTCATGATGCGCCGCGAGCCGACCTCGGGATGCTTCGCGAGCGCGTTCGCGGCGAGCCGGAAGATTGCGGGCGCGTCGTTGCGCTCGTGGAGGCGACCGAGCAGGTGCTCCTGGAGGAGTGCATGCGGCCAGCGGAACTGGTCGTTGCCCGAGGCAAGGAGGATCTGCGCGCGCGTGAGCGCGACGAGCGCGTCCCGAGGGTCCATGCCGAGCGCCGCGAGCAGCGCCTTCAGGACGACGCCGCGAACGTCGTCGCCGAGCGCCACGGCCGCATACGCCGCCAGCCGAAGATCCGTGGGCACCGCGCGAAGTCGCTCGTCCCAGAGGTCGGCCGTCGTGATGGCGCGCCCGTGGAGCGCCTCCTCCGGGACCTTGTACTTGCCGCCCTCGAGCGTGAGGTAACCGCCCCCCGCCCACGCGTGGAGAAGCTGGAGCGCGAAGAGCGGATTGCCACGGCTCTGCGCGACGGCGGCGTGCACCGCGGACTCCTGCAGGGGTAGCGTCGCACGCAGGAGGACCTCGGTCTCGTCGACGCCGAGCGGCTTCAGATCGAGCACGCGACCGCCCCAGTCTGCGCGGAGGGCTTCCATCCGGACGGCTGCGTCGAGATCGGTCTCGAGCGACTCGCTGCGAGCGGTCGCGATGATGAGTAGGCGCAACTTCGGGCTGTCGCGCTTCAGGCGCGTCAGCATCTCGAACGTATTGGCGCTCGTGAGATGGAGATCGTCGAACCAGATCATCAGCGGGCGATCGCTGCCGATGCGCTCGAGAACGCGGCGCGACACGGCGAAGCGAAGCTCCGGTGTGTCGAGGACGAAGCGCTTGCCCGTGGGGCCGACGGGCGGGATCGTCCCGGGCGGCGTGGGACGGAGCCACTCGGCGGTCGCGGCGACCCACGAGAGCTCTTCGCCGTCTGCCTTGTCGACCTCCCAGCGATCGAGGAGTGTCTGCTCGACCGTCTCGCGATCGGCGCCCTGCAGCCCGTAGAACGAGTTCACGGCGCCGGTGAGACCATCGAGCGGCGACGGCGTCCGACCGTAGCGGGCGCGGAGCGGCCACATGAGACCGCGCTCGTGCACCTGCTCACAGACCCACTCGGCAAGCCGACTCTTGCCGACGCCTGCCTCGCCGATGAGGGCGACCATACGATGCTGCGGCGGCTGCCCGGCGCAGACCGAGAGGACGGTATCCATCATCTCCTGGCGCTCCGCATCGCGCGCGACCATCGGCGACGGGCGCAGGGAGAGCAGACCAGGGGCAAGAGCGCGGGCGGCGGCAACGGCGCGGCCCATCTCCGGCGTGGACGAAGGCTCGGGCGGCGCGACCGGCGCGCTCGCGACGGTCTCCTCGAGTGTGGGGGCGTGACGCGGGCGGAACTGCGCCCAGACACGGCGCGCGTCGGCGGCGAGGTCAAAGCGATGCCACGGCTTCTTTGCGAGCAGGCGCTGGATGAAGACGCCGGCCTGCGGAGGCACACCTTCCGGGAGCGCGGGCGCAGGTACGGGCGTGCGCTTGTGAGCCCGGAGGACCTCTTGCGCCGTGCCCTCGAAGACTTCCTTGCCCGTGAGCACGCGATAGAGGATGCAGCCGAGCGCATAGAGGTCGGTCGCGGGGCCGACGAGCGTCGCTTGCTTGCGGATCTGTTCGGGAGCGACCCAGCCGACTGTCCCCGCGCCGGCGTGCACGGCAAGCTCGGGCTCGGGCGCGCCGTCGAGACGCGAGTCGTGACGTGATTCGCGCAGCCACGCGAGCCCCAGGTCGAGCACGTACGCGCGCGGTCCTCGACCCGTCGATGCGAGATCGAGCATCACGTTCGACGGCTTGAGATCGCCGTGGATGATGTGGCGTGCGTGGGCGTGGCCGAGCCCGGCGAGGACCTGATCGATGAGCGCCCAGATCACGGACCACGGCATCGTGGTCGTGTGCATCCACTCGTGGACGCTGCGGCCGGGTAGCGCGTCCATGACCAGGTACGGCGAGCCGTCATGGAGCGTCCCGAAGTCGCGCGCGCGCACGATGGCCGGATGGTCGAGCGCCGCCACCGCGCGAGCCTCTTGCTGGAACCACCAGCTCTCCTCGGCGCGCGTGGCCTTCGCTTCGTCGGGCGGACGCAGGCGCTTCAGCGCGATGCGCTCGTGCGTGACGAGGTCCTTGCAAAGGTAGACGACCCCCATCCCGCCGCGACCCAGCTCGCGCAGGACCTCGTAACGATTCGCCAGAACCGTCCCTATCTCGGACTTCTTGGCGCTCGAGCCGTCGTCCCCGGATTTGGGTGCCTTTTGGCCCTGAC
>JANXVA010000589.1 GCA_025351875.1 Myxococcales bacterium
CTTCACGGACAGCTCGGAGGCTTCCTTGCCTCCTGCGTGGCCGCCCATGCCGTCGCAGACGACGGCGAGCAGCCCGAGCGTCACCTCGGCATGCGCGGCGGCGTCCTCGTTGACCTGCTTGTCGGGGTCGCGCCCCGGATCGGTGCGCGAGGCGATCTCGACGGCAACAATGTTCGGTCGTTCGGCCAAGTTGTCCCCTTACTCGAGCCGTACCGAGAATTCGACGGGCCCGAAGCGCAGCTGGCCGCCGGACGAGACCGGCGTGAAGACGTGTGCCGGAATGCGGAGGCCATTCACGTACGTGCCGTTGTTCGAACCTTCGTCGCGGACCATGAGCACGCCGTTCTCGAATCGAAGCGTTGCGTGCACCCCGCTCACGCGCGGCTCGGCCAGGGTGATCGGGCATTGCACCGGATCGCGACCGACGTGAATGTCGGCACCCGCCTTGATCGCGAACTGACCCGACGCACCGAGGATCGATGCGCCGGTTGCACCATACGGATTAGGCGGAGGCTCCAGCGGAGACGCCATCGCGCCGGTCAGCGGGAACGCGCCCGCCGGCGGCGCCGGGACCGCGGCGGCGTCCGCGCCCACGGGCGGGAGACCCTGTGGCAACGGCTGACCGCAGGAGAAGCAGATCGACGACTGACCGTTCGAGGCCATCGTTAGCATCTGACAAGCGGGGCAGCGCACCTGAACGACTGGTGCACCCCCCGCCGACGCTAAAGGGTAGCCACCTCCTCCAGGTTCCGGAGGTGGTGGGAGCGGCACGGGGGCAGGCGGGGCCACGTGGACCGGCGCCGCCGCGTAGGCGGGAGCAAGCAGTGGCGCAGGCGCAGGCACGTAGACGGGCACAGCTGCAGCCGGGGCGAACGCCGCCGCGGCGGGAGCCTCGCTCTGCAGCGCGGAGGCGCCGTAGCCACCGCCGCTGCCGCCGCCGTAACCACCGCCCTGGTAGGGAGGCGCACCGCCACCACCCGCGACGACCGGCGCGGGTGGAGGATTGTTGGAGCGCTTGCCCTTTCCTCCGCCGCCGCCGCGCAGGAGCACGATGACGAGCAGGAGGATGACGACGACGATGCCGGCTGCTCCGAGGATGATCGGGAGGTTGAGCGGCTTCTTGGTCGCCTTCAGCGTGAGCACGGTCTCGGCGGTGACGCCGCTCGCGCGCTTCGCCTTGTTGTCGTAGAGGACGACGCGCGCGATCGTGGTCTCGCCTTGACCCTCGAGGATCTTGTCCTCGTCGGGAATGTTGAGCGTGACGAACGTGTCCGCGGAGTCGATCGCGGCGCCGCGCATGTTCTGCGCGACGAGATTCTGGATCGCCTTCTTCGCGATCTCGGGATCGTTGCGGTTGACGTTCGCGTTGGGGTTCGTGCCCGCGGGTACGAAATAGGCCTCTGCGCGGGTCTTCTCGCCGCCCCAGCAGAAGTCGCCATAGACGCGGAAGGTGCCGCCAGGATGGAGCGGGTTCGCGTCGGCTTCGGCCTTCGTCTGCGCGATGTTGATGTCGAGCGGCCAGGACGTGGGGTCGACGCCGATCGGGACCTCTTTGAAGGTCGCGTCGGGCTGGACGGCAGGCGAGACGTTGCGCACGACGAGGCGGAACGACTGCTCGACGGTGGGCGCGAGGCACGCAAGGCGCCACTTCACGACCCACATCTGGTTGAAGCGCTGCTTCACCAGCGAGAGGATCGTCTTCGATTTGTCGACGCCCTGCCCGGCCTTCACGATGTCGAAGAAGCCGCCGATCTCCGGCGTGGAGATGTCCTGCATGAACTGGAGGTCGTTCGTCGCGGAGAGCTGATTGACGAGACCGCCGACGTTCGGGAAGAAGATCGAGATGACCGGCAGCGGTGTCTTCGGCGCAGCGGTGTTGTCCTCGGGGAAACGCCCCTTCACGAGGAACTGGTGCATGACGTCGGCGCCGACAGCCGCGCTGCCCGCGTCCTG
Source organism: Myxococcales bacterium (assembly GCA_025351875.1). GTDB lineage: Bacteria > Myxococcota_A > Polyangia > Polyangiales > Polyangiaceae > Labilithrix. Next base: position 1,954 of record JANXVA010000589.1, read on the forward strand.
ACGGCCCGCGCCGTTCGAGAGCAGGACCATCGCCTGCATCATCGGGATGTTCTGGATCTGGCCGGTGTTGCCGAGGTCCGCGAACGCCTTGGTGAAGCCCTTCACCTGTCCGCCGAACGGACGCCCACCGCCGCTCGACGGCGCCGTGCGGTTGTTCGCCTGGAGGAGCGTGACGAGGGTGTTCTTCTGCGCGGCCGTCACCCACTGCGAGGCCGCGGTGTACGTATTGAGACGGTCGTCGAAGATGATGAGCTTCGCGATGTCATTCGGGCCGAGCGCGCCGATGAACTGATTCGCGACCTCGCGTGCGTCGGCGTAGCGGGCGCCCATGGCGCTCGACGCATCGAGCGCGATGAGCCACGCCGTGCCGACCAGGGGATCCTTGCCGGCCGCGCCCCAGCTCGTCTTGCTGACGAACTTGGCGGGGTTCTCGCCGGCGTCGACGCGGACCAGGAGGTTCGTGTTGCCCTCCGGGAACGGCAGCGCCTTGAAGAGGGCGCCCTTGTCCTCGACGGCCGCCGAGATGCAGTCGAGCAACGCGTCACCACGGACTGCGCCGCAGCCCTTCGCGGTGACGACCTCGCTCAGCGGACTGAACTGGACGAGCTCGATGACGCTCGTGAGGACGGGCTGACCGTCCTGCACGCCCGCCCGCGGGTCGATTCGGAGAATGTGCGCCTCAGGAGCTGCACTCGTGGTTCGCGCGACAAGCAGCATCGCGGCGCCGACGAGGGCAGTGATCCAGGCGACGATGACTCGCTTGTTCACGCGCGGGAGCCTACTACATCAAGTGGGCTCCGCCCCATCGTTCAATTGGGGCTCCGCCCCTCACGCCTCACGTGAGCCTCCCCATTTTCGCGAACTGGCCGGCGTGATTCGCCTTTGGCGAACGTCGCCGCAGCGGCGCCGCTTTCACGCCTGGGAAGCCTGAGGCTGCGAGCTTCCCCTCATGACGTCTCGAGAGCCTCACGAGAGACGGCGTGAAGCCGTGGCCTTCCCCCCCGATGACGCCTCACGAGAGCCAGCTCACGAGAAACGGCGTGCGCTTGGCGCGCCGCGCCGAATCTCCCGGGGGAGGCGCGCTGCGGAGCAGCGAGGGGACCGGAGGTCCCACACGCTAGAGACGACCGACGACCTTGAGGATCGTCGAGAAGCCGCCGAAGCGGACCTTGTCGCCGTCGCGGACATCTCGCTTGCCGTTGAAGCCGATGTGCTCTTCGTTCACGAACGTGCCATTCGTCGAGCCCGTGTCCTCGACCTGCACCGTGCCGGCGACGGCATCGACGACGACCGCGGCGTGACGCGAGGAGATCGTGGCATCGGCGAGCGAGATGTCGACCTGCTCGCCCGAGTTGGCGCGACCCACCGTCTTGCGACCGCCGTGCAGCGGCCAGAAGTCACCTGCCGTGTTCGCCTGGTACGAGACCAGGAACCCACGGAGGGCGTTCGGCGGGAGGTTGACCGGTGCGGCCGGGGGCGGTGCGGGGGCGGGCTGCGGCGGGGCTCCGGCGAAATCGGGCTGGCCTTGCTGCGGGAAACCACCGGGCTGCGGAGCGCCAAAGCCGCCAGGCTGAGGAGGAGCCGGAGGCGCGCCGCCGTAGCCAGGCTGACCGCCGAAACCCTGCTGAGGAGGAGCACCGAAGCCGCCGCCTTGCGGCTGCTGGCCGTAGCCACCGCCGTACTGGGCGTTCGGATCGGGAAACGGCTGGCCGTAGCCGGGATCGGGTGCGCCGTAGCCAGGCTGAGGAGGGGGAGCGCCGAAGCCGCCTTGCTGCGGAGGTGCGCCGAAACCACCTTGCGCCGGAGGCGCCCCGAAGCCGCCCTGCTGCGGGGGCGCGCCGAATCCGCCCTGCTGGGGCTGTCCGTAGCCGCCGCCGCCGCCGTACTGGTCGTTCGCGAACGGCATGGCGTCGAGCGCGATCGGGTGGCCGTGCGGACAGTAGCTCTGGCCCGGCGCGATGTCGTGGCCCATCTGGCAGCGGAGCGGGGGTTGACCCGGAGGCGCCCCATACGCGGCCGCGGGTGCACCGAAACCACCTTGCGCCGGAGGCGGGAAGCCACCTTGCGGTCCCGGAGCGCCGAAGCCGCCGCCCATTCCCGGCGGGGCGGTCGGGGTCCCGCAGATGTTGCAGAACTTGTCCGACGGTTGAGGGATCGCGCCGCACTGCGGACAGGGATTCATCGGTCTCTCGTCTCCAAGGGGTAGACCGCGGTCCGGCGGTGCCGGCGACGCGTCGTAGCGCCGGCTCCTCCGACGCGCCCGGGCAGCATATCGGAGAAAGAAGAAAATGCCGAATACGTGGGCCTAGTCAGGCGCGCACGGTGAAGGCTCAGCCGGAGAGGGCGCCCGGAGGCGGTCCGCGCGGTCCTCCCCGGACGGACCTGGTGCGGCACTCAGCGCGGTGGGCGCGCTTTCTGGGGCGTCACGCTCGCGACCAGTGCGGCCTCGATGACCTCGCGCACGGGGACGCCGTGCGTGTGGGCGGCCTCGACACAGGCGTCGAGCTCGGGCTTGCGGACGACGGGGCCGTACGGGCCGTCGGCGATCTTGACGGGGAGACGACCAAAGCGCGTCTCCACCTGCTCGATTCGTCGCGGTCGCTCGAGGCGTGTCACGTCGTGGCGACGGACGCCGAGCGACGTGCTCTCGCGGAGCATGGTCGTGGCGATGGCGTCTGCGAGCTGGGCTGTGGCGATGGCGCCGAGCAGGTAGGCGGGCCTGCCCTTCTTCATCGTGATCGGAGAGGCCCATGCATCGAGGGCTCCCGCGGCGAGGAGTGCATCGATGCAACATGCAAGCAATTCGCCGGTGGCGTCGTCGATGTTGGCCTCGAGGACCACGTGCGTTCCGCGTGCGTGTGCGCCCTGAGGGCTGGGCTGCACCGCGTGGCTCCCGAGGACGGCGCGAAGGAGGTTCGGGCGATCGGCGAGGTCGGCGGTGCCTGCGCCCCAGCCCGTGCGCTCGGGGGTCATCGACGGCCACTGCGAGGAGCCGGCGGCGTGGGCACCGACGATCGCCGCGCCGGTCGGCGTGACGAGCTCGAAGGCGATACCCGCGGCGTACGTGGGGAGGCCTCGGAGGCACTCGACGGTGGCCGGGGCCGGGAGTGGAAGGATTCCATGGCGGGCCTTCACGCGGCCGTGTCCCATCGGGAGCGGCGAGACGACGAGCTCGGCGCCGAGGTGATCGAGCGCGGCGGCGCTGCCGACGATGTCGACGATGGCATCGATGCCGCCGACCTCGTGGAAGTGGACGTCGTCAATCGGCATGCGATGGACCTTGGCCTCGGACTCGGCGAGGCGGCGGAACGTGGCCTGCGCGCGCGCGCGAACGGCCTTCGGCAGGTCGGCCTCGTCGAGCATGGCGCGGATCGCGCCGTAGGTCCGCTCGGGCTGCTTGCCATCGACGTGGACGTCGAACGAGGTCCCGACGATCCCGCTCTTCACGCGTGCCCCGAAGTGAACGTGAAACCCGCGAAGCGGCAGCTTGTCGACCGCCTCGGTGACGACATGCTCGGGCACCCCAAGGTCGACGAGCGCGGCGATGATCATGTCCCCCGCGAGCCCGCTGGGCGCATCGAGGAAGACGATCTTCCCCTCCCCCGCGCCGCGCTCCAGGTCCGCACGCGCCCTCTCCCCGCGCTCGTGCGCGTGATCGTGATCGTGCGCGTGATCGTGATCGTGATCGTGATCGTGATCGTGCGCGTGATCGTGCGCGTGCGCGTGATCGTGATCGTGATCGTGCGCGTGATCTGGGTCGTGCCCGTGCCCGTGCCCGATCTCGCTCCCGGCCTTGGCCCCGCCCTTGGCCTTCGACGGCGCCTTCGTCTTGCTCTTCGCCTTCGCCGCCTTCTTCTTGACCACCACCTTCACGCCCCCGCCTTCTTCGCGCCCGCAAGCCGGCCCCTCACCCTCAAGATCCTCGCCGCCGCAAACGCCGCCCCGAACCCATTGTCGATGTTGCACACCGTGATCCCGGAAGCGCAGCTCGTCAGCATCCCGAGCATCGCGGCGACCCCCTTGAACGCCGCGCCGTACCCGATCGACGTCGGCACCGCGATCACGGGCACATCCACCAATCCCCCGACCACGCTCGCGAGCGCGCCTTCCATCCCGGCGATCACGATCACGACGCCGGCCTCTTCGAGGAGTGGCCGCTTGTGCAGCAAGCGATGAATACCGGAGACGCCCACGTCGAACACGCGCTCGAACGAGACGCCGAGCATGCGCATCGTCTCGGCGCACTCCTCGGCGACGCCGAGGTCGCTCGTGCCCGCGCTGACGAGCGCCACCTTTGCGTCCGAGAGCGAAGGGATGGGCGACTGCTCGATCGTGCAGGTCCGTGCGGCTACCGAGTGCTTCGTGCCGGCGACCTCGCGCACGAGGACGGCGGCCTTGTCCTCGTCGACGCGCGTGACGAGGACGTTCTGACCCATCCGCAAGAGCTCACGCGAGATCGCGACGATCTGCTCAGGCGTCTTCCCTTCCCCGAGAATGACCTCGGGGACGCCCTGCCGGATCGCACGATGATGGTCGACCATGGCGAAGCCGAGATCGGCAAACGGCAGCTGGCGGAGCTCCGCGAATGCGTCGTCGATCGGCGTGCTGCCAGCCTGCACGCGGCCCAGGAGCTCCTTCAGTCGGGTTTCGTCCACGGGTCCTCTTTAGCCCATTGGCGGCCTCGGCACACCCGGTTGGCCTCGGCCGAGGGAAACTCGCTATTGTGCGGCGCGCCCATGCCCTTGCCGCTCGCGATCCTCGTCGGCCTCGTCCTCGGGATGACGCTCGCGTGGGTGGCAAGGGCGGAGCTGGCGCGGTCCGAGGTTCCGCTCCTCCTCGCGCGCCCGTTTCTCGTCGCGCTCGGCCTCGGCGCGGTCGTCTTCGGTCCCGTGGTCGGGTACTTCGTCGCGCTGCACGGCGACTGGGCCTACCTCTATCTCGTTCGCTCCGGGCGTGTTCCCTCGGCGATCGACCTCCTCTTCGTCGTCGTCGCGGCGCTGCAGGTCCCGCTGGGCTTCGCGGTCGCCACGCCATGGGCCATCGCCAAGCGGGGGACGCGAATCCTCCAGGTCAACGCGGTGATCGCCGCCCTCCTCGTCATCGTCTGCGGAGTCTTCGCGCGAAGGCTCTCGGTGAGCGCGTCCTTCGCGCAGTACCACGGCGGTTTCGGGGCCGTGCCGATCGGCCGGAGCCCGCTCGGCCGGGGCATCCTGCTGAGCTGGGTCGCCCTCGCGATCGCCTACGCGTGGAGCTTCCACGCGCTGCGCTCGTCGCGTCGACTCTGACCGCACACCGC
>JANXVA010000629.1 GCA_025351875.1 Myxococcales bacterium
GACGTGTCGGGCGGTCTGTCGGTCTTAGGCTCAGGCAGCGGGGGGCGGGGCGCGGGGGCGTCGGAGGGCGGCGAGCATCCTGGCGATGGCGGCCGGGGCGGTGACGACGGCGCGCACGGGCGAATGGGCCGAGTCGCGCTCGACTACGACTTCGGCCTGGACCCACGCTTCCGTATCGCGACCGTTAGGCGCGAAGGCACGATCTGGGACACGCGCCTTGCCAATCCGAGCCTCGGGTCCAGCGATCGGCTCGTTCTCATGATCATCCTCGAAGGGACGCTCGAGTGGCATGGTGCGGAGGGCTTTGTCGTGGAGTCGGCGTCGGCCTTCGCCGCATCGGTGAGCTCTGTGGAAGGGGAGAACGGACGCCGGCTGCGCACGTTCCGCTCGCAAGGCTCGCCGTTTCTGGCCCTCGAGCTCCAGGTCGAGCGCGGGTTGATGCGTGCCGCCAGCGAGCCGTCACTCCTGCCGATCTCCGCGCGCGTCCTGGAGGCCGCGCGCGCGCACGCCGCGCGGGTCAACGCCTCCGCGCCGGTCAAGCGCGAGGTCCGCGAGCAGTCGGTACGCGCCTTCCTCGACGCTCTCCACGACGACGAGATCCTCACCGCGGACCTGTCGAGGGGGCTCGACGTCGACGAGCCGACCGCGGGGCTTCTCTGGAGGGTGCTCCGCCCCCTCTGCGAGCGCATCGAGCTCCTGCCCTCTCTCGACTCGATGGCCAACCTCACGGGGTTCACGCTTCGTCAATTCGGCAGGCGCTTCGACGGCCTTCTCGACCGGTTTCATCTTCCGTGGGACGGCTGGAGGGAGCTCACGCGCGGCTATCGTCTCAAGGTCGCGGTGCTCCTTCTCTCGAACCACGAGCTCGCGCCCGGGGATGTCGCGCGACGCTGCGGCTACTCCAGCGTCGAGGCCCTCACGCATGCGCTCACGACCGAAGGTCTGCCCGCGGCGACCGACCTCCGACGCCGGATCCTCGCGAACACGGGTTGAACGGCGCGCTGATAGTTTCGACCGTGGACGGCCGGAGGGCCGCTGCTATCGTCCGTGATGCTTCGAGCCCGGCCTTACGCTGCTCTCCTCCTCGGTTGCTCGTCCATCCTCGTCGCCACTGCGTGTGGCTTCAGCGCGGAGACGTCCAGCGCCCCCGGCGACAGCGCGCCGACGGGCGCGGGCGCGGGCGCGGACGCAAGCGCTACGGTCGCGGATGCGGATGGCGGCACCACGGAGGGCGGCTCGGCGTCCGACGGCGGGAAGGTTCTCGACCCGTTCGGCGGTCCCGACACGTGCGGCAACGGCATCGACGACGATGGCAACGGGGTCGTCGACGACGGGTGCCAGCTCCCGTCCTGCCCCCTCACCGTGAAGACGTTTGATCTCCCGACGGAGAGCTTCGACGACGACGGCGACGGGAGCCTCGCTGTCGACGCTGCGAGCAATCGCCTCGCGAGCACTGCCTCTCGCGCACCGGGCGGGCTCTTGCTGCGGCTCTTCTCGCTCGACGATGGCACGCTCGTCAACGAGGCGACCGCGTCCTTCCACGTCTCGTCGCGCGCTGCGCTGCGCGTACCCGGCGGGTGGTTCCCGGTCCCGTGGCCGACCTCGGGCTTCACGAAGTTCGACGATGCGTTGCTCCCGACGGCGGTAGCGGGAAGCGGCGCGGCCCTCATGGGGGCGGATCGCATCTTTGGTAGCGACGGCTTGTTCTACGCGATCGCCGATACGGCGGGCTCCACTACCTGGCGCACCTACGACACGTCGCTCGTCGCCGACCCGCTGCAGCACCAGGTCATCGAGCACCCGGCGGCCAAGCGTATCTTCTCGGCGGGAGGCATTCCGATCATCGCGTCGCGCCGGCTGTACGACCCCTACGCGACGACGCTGCCGAACGTGTACTCGTTCCAGAACGTCGCGCTGAAGCGCGGCGCCGAGCGCTGGCACGGCGCGGTGGTGTCGGGCGCGATCGATCACGTCTACGCCATCAGCGAGCCCACCCGTTCGGGCAACGAGATCGCAACCTGCGCGAGCGGAGTCGTCAATTCGGGCTCCTCCGGGCTGGTCCGCATCGTGTGTCACTTCCAGGACGCGCTGACGGGAAGCGAGTCGCGTGCCGCGGTGACGAAGGATCATCCTTTCGTGCCCGGCGTGTCAGGCGATCTGGTCGCCGTGAAGGTGGCGCCGCTCGCCGACGGCTGGCTCATC
>JANXVA010000634.1 GCA_025351875.1 Myxococcales bacterium
GCAGAACCTCATGAGCATGGATTATTGCTCGAAGGAGGAGAAGAAGCGCATCACCGAGGCCCTGCACGGCGCGCGCTTCGACAGCCCCTACGGCAAGGAGCTCCAGCGCTTCCTGCGCCACGGCATCGGCATCCATCACGCGGGCCTGCTCCCCAAATACCGCCTCATCGTGGAGAAGCTCGCGCAGAGGGGCCTGCTCAAGATCATCAGCGGCACCGATACGCTCGGCGTCGGCGTCAACGTGCCGATCCGCACCGTGCTCTTCACGAAGCTCTGCAAGTTCGATGGCGAGAAGACGGGCATCCTCTCCGTCCGCGATTTTCAGCAGATCAGCGGGCGCGCCGGCCGCAAGGGCTTCGACGACGAGGGCAGCGTCGTCGCCCAGGCGCCCGAGCACGCGATCGAGAACCTGCGGCTCGAGCAGAAGGCCAACAGCGACCCCAACAAGAAGAAGAAGTTCGTCCGGAAGAAGCCGCCGGACTGGGGCTACGTGCACTGGGACAAGTCGACCTTCGATCGCCTGATGAGCGCGATGCCCGAGCCGCTCGTCTCGCGGTTCGACGTCTCGCACGGCATGGTGGTCAACGTGCTCTCACGCGAGGAGGGCGGCGGCTGCATGGGCCTCGCGCATCTCATCAAGGCGTCGCACGAGCGCCACGCGCACAAGCGCGCGCTGGGCCGCACGGCGCTCGAGATGTTCAAGTCGCTCAAGGAGGCGGACATCCTCGACGTCACGCACGACGACGAGGGCCGCAGGAAGATCGTCGTCAACGCCGACCTCGGCGAGGATTTTTCGATTCACCATGCGCTCTCGCTCTACATGCTCGACACGGCGAAGCTGCTCACGCCTTCGGACGGCGCCTACGAGCTAGATCTCCTCACGCTCGTCGAGTCGATCCTCGAGAACCCTGACATCATCCTCGCGCGGCAGCTCGACAAGCTGAAGGGCGACAAGGTCGCCGAGATGAAGGCCGCGGGCATCGAGTACGACGAGCGCATGGCGGAGCTCGAGAAGCTCCAGTACCCCAAGCCGCAGTCCGAGTTCATCTACGGCACGTTCAACGCGTTCTCGGCGAAGCACCCGTGGGTGCGCGCGGACAACATCCGCCCGAAGTCGATCGCGCGCGAGATGTACGAGAACTTCATGTCCTTCGCGGAGTACGTACGCGAGTACTCGCTCGAGCGCGTCGAGGGCGTGCTCCTCCGCTACCTCTCGGACGTCTACAAGGCGCTGATGCAGACCGTCCCGAAGTGGGCCAAGACCGACGCCGTCGACGACGTCGCCGTCTACTTCGGCGCGATCGTCCGCCAGGTCGACGCGAGTCTGCTCGACGAGTGGGAGCGGATGAAGAATCCGGCCGACAAACTCGAGCCCCGTCCCGACACGGACGACCTCGAGCCGGCCGGCTCGAAGGACGTCACGAAGGACAAGCGCGGATTCATGGTCCTCGTACGGAACGAGGTCTTCCGCTTCATGCGGTCGATCGCGCGCCGCGACTACGGCGAGGCCGCACGCGTGATGAGCGCGGGCGCTGAACCGGCGATCATGGGTGCCGAGGTGCGCGAAGCCGCGCGCATCGAGGCCGACCTTGCGGCGTACTTCGCCGAACACGCTGCGATCCGCGTCGATCCCGAGGCAAGGAGCCCGAAGCACCTGTCCGTGGAGGAGAGCGACCACTCGTGGCGGGTGCGACAGACGGTCCTAGATCCCGAGGAGGACAACGACTGGTTCGTCGAGATGACGGTCGACCTCGACCGCTCGCGCGATGCCGCGAGGCCGGTCCTCACGCTCGAACGGTTCGGCCGCTGATTTCGCGCGAACACGAGCGTGCTAGATTGGAGTCGTGGGCAAAAAGACCAGTCTGCCACTCCTGCCCGACGCATGGACCGGCTCGAGTCGCGACCGCGAGCCCGGCAAGGGCGACCGTAGCGAGATGAAGGGCGAGTCCAGGAAGAAGCCTTCCCTCGACGACGCACGCAACCGGCTCGGCGGCAGGACCACCGACGAGGAGCCCGCGCCTCCCGGCATGCATCCCGGGCGCGTCGTGCGCGTCTTCGCCAACGACGGCGAGGAGCACGTGGCCGTGGTCGTCTTCGCCAATGCGGACGAGGTCCACATCCTCATCGACGGCACGAGGCTACGGCGCGTCCCGCCGAGCGCCGTCCACGCGTACGACGGCGCGACACCCAGCTCGATGGCGAAGATCGCCGCGGACGCCCACGTCTTCAGCCGCCTCACCGAGGGCGCCAAGATCCGCTACGCCGACGACAAGGGCGGGCTCCTGTCCGGCAAGCTCGTCGAGAAGTGCCGCTACGGCGCGCTCGTGGTCCGCGAGGACGGCGCGGTCATCGCGGTCGGCTTCCGGAAGCTCTGGCCGGCGACCAACGGCGCGACCGGCGCCGCGTAGTCTCGTCGTGAGAGCGGAGCTCGTGGCCATCGTGGATGCGCTTCTCGCGGCGAGCGCGGACACGCGTGAGATCACCCTCGACGCACTCGGCGCCGCGATCGGCGCGCGAGCGATCACGTCCGTGGAGATCGACGCGATGCTCTCGGCGCTCGAGGCGGCGAACCGCAAGGTGGTCGGGCCGGAGGGTGGCGCGGGAGAGATCTGGCTGAAGGCAGTCGTGAGTGCCGCGCGCGCGCTCGGCCCCGAGCTCGGCCGAAAGCCCACCGTGGCGGAGATCGCAGCGCGCTCCGGACTCTCGGCGGCCGAGGTCCATCACGCGCTCGCCCTCCTCAAGGTGATGCAGCGCTGAGCAGCCGCGGCGCGCCGGCGCGAAGCCAGTGCAGCGCCTCGGCGAGCCCCTCGCGCGCGCCGCTCTCGATCACGTCACCGTGCGCCATCACCAGGCGATCGAAGTCCCACGCCAGGACGTCGGCGACGCTCGCGGCGGCGGCGGCTCGGTCCTTCGTCGCGAAGCGCCACATGCGGCTCTGCGCGAGCTTCTTCCACGCGCCGACGAGGCGGAGGAAGATCGGCATGCCGAACCCGGGGCAAGCGTGGACGTTGAACACGAGATCGGTGACGACGAGCGTGCGCGACGTCGGGTGAAAGAAGACGTGCTCGTCGAGGCCGGGCACTCCGTCGATGCGCCGGACCAGGAGCTCGCCCCCCAGCAAGCTCGACGAGGACGGCAGCGGGTCGAAGGGCAGCCCGCCGAGCTTCTTCGCGAGGCTCGGCGCGCCGAGGACCTGCGCCTTCGGCCAGCGCGACGCCGTCCTCGCCGCGTAGAGGTGGTGAAAGCAGCTCGGCGCGACGATGAACGAGACCTCGCCCAGCGCGTCGATCGCGCGCGCGGTGTCGTCGTCAATCGCGAGCGGCGAGTGCACGACGAGGCGATCTCCCGAGACGCGGAGGATCGTCGCGCGGGAGGGAAGCCGTAGGCCGCCGGGAAGCCGGAGCGCGGCTTCGATGGCCCAGAGGTCCGTCGCGATGGCGTGGAGCATGGTGGTCGTTCCCTTTGCCAACTAGTAAAGTAGGCTTGACCAATCAAGTCAAGTCGACTTGACTATCAACGATGCCTGCGCCGCCCAGCGAGCTCCGAGCGAAGCTCGAGACCAAGAAGGCCGAGAGCACGCTCCAGCTCCTGTTCAAGGCCGCACGCCTCCTGAACGAACGCGCGATCGGGCGCGTTCGCGAGCGGACCGGCAAGCCGCTGCGCGTCTCTCACACGGCGCTGCTGCCCCATCTCGACCTCGAAGGCACGCGGCTCACCGTCCTGGCGGAACGGCTCGGCGTCAGCAAGCAGGCGGCGGGGCAGCTCGTCGACGAGCTCGAGGAGATGGGCTTCGTCGAGCGCGCTCGGGATCCCGGAGACGCGCGCGCGAAGCTCGTTCGCTTCAGCAAGCGTGGGCAGAAGAGCCTGTTCGAGGGGCTCGCCGTGCTCGGAGAGCTCGAGGTCGAGCTTCGTGCAATCGCAGGGGCGGCCCAGCTCAGGGTCGTTCGCGAGGTCCTCGCGGCTGTCGTCGCCGCCGAAGAGAGCCGGGGGGCGCCATGAGAATGGCATTGTTATCGAACACTTATCGTCGAGTCTCGTTGGTCACACAACATCGGGTTGCGTAGGTGCATGTACGTGTCAGAACTCCGGCCATGTCGCTTTTGACGAGCCGTCTCGCGTCGTTTTCCCTCGTTGCCCTCACGCTCTCGTTCGCGGCCCTCTCCGGTGGCTGCGCAAGCGAGGCCTCCGTCGGTCCGGCCGCTGCGGGCGACGAGAACGAGGCGGACTTCGCGCAGGAGCTCAAGTCGAAGACCGACGCGCAGGTGCAGGCCGAGATCGAGGCGGCCGCCGTCGGCGCGAACTACACGAGCGAGAGCGACTACGGCTTCAAGTTCGTGTCGGCGAAGCTGAACGGCGAGACGTCGATGACGCAGACGCTGGTGCGCGCGAAGGTCGGGTCGTTCGTCGACGCGGACCCGGACACCGACAAGCCGCTCGCGACGCTGTACGCGGAGACGCGCACCTGGACCGAATGGAAGAAGGGCTACTCGGCCTGCGTCCCCGATCAGTCCCCCGATCCGGCAGACTGCGCCATCATCAACAAGATGGACGACGTGCTCGCGAAGAACCTCCGCGGCATCAAGGTCTTCTATTTCGGGCGCAACGGGTCGCGCGGCCATGTCGACGGCGTCGGCGTCTCCGTGATCATCGTGGGCCGCACGCCCAGCGGAAACCTGGCCGGCGTGCGGACGATCGCCATCTGGACCTGAGCTCAGCCGCATTGTTCCTCGGGTGGAACAATGGGTTCGTCGCGCGGGCCCTTGGGCAGCGGGCGTGACTCCTTACAGTGGGAGGACCGAAAGGCATCTCCCATGGCCCAGCAGATCAGCTCCAGCACGACCGTGACCGCACGTGACGTCATCAAGTCGGCGCGCGGCACGCCCACCAGCGACGGCGCCGGCGTGAAGCTCACGCGTGTCATCGGCACGCCGCACGTGAAGAACGTCGGCCCGTTCCTGATGCTCGACGAGTTCCGCTCCGACGAGCCGCAGGACTACCTCGCCGGCTTCCCGGATCATCCGCATCGCGGGTTCGAGACCTTCACGTACATGCTCGCGGGCAAGTTTCGCCATCGCGACAACAAGGGACACGAGGGCGTCCTCGGCCCAGGCGGCGGCCAGTGGATGACCGCGGGTCGCGGCATCGTGCACTCGGAGATGCCCGAACAGGAGGAGGGGCTCGTCTGGGGCTTCCAGCTCTGGATCAACCTCCCAGCGTCCGAGAAGATGAAGCCTGCCGACTACCGCGATCTTCAGCCGAGTGACATCCCGACGGCGACTCTGCCGGGCGGAGCGACGGCACGCGTCGTCTCCGGACGCGTGGGCGACGTGGTCGGCCCCATCGCGGAGCGCAAGACCGCGCCGCTCTTCGTCGAGGTGCAGATCCCGGCCGGAGGAGAGGCCGTCATCCCCGTGCCGCGGGGACACGAGGCCTTCGTCTATCCGTTCGAGGGCGGCGTGAGCATCGGCGAGCGTGCGCTCGCGCGAGGCGAGCTCGCTCTCCTCGGTGAAGGGGACGAGGTTCGCCTTCGCGCGGCGGGGGATGCGGTGCGCGCGCTCGTCATCGCGGGCAAGCCTCTCGGCGAGCCCGTCGTTCAGTACGGACCGTTCGTCATGAACACGAACGAGCAGATCAAGGAGGCGATCCGCGATTTCCAGCGCGGCGAGTTCTGATGGGTGCGTAGCGGAGAGCGAGCGGTATCCTCGCGAGCGTGAATTCGAACACGCTTCGCACCGCCCTCGCCGCTGCCGCCCTCGCTCTCCTGACGACGGGCGCCGGTGCCTGCAAGAAGACGAGCGCGGTCGGGCCGGACGAGCCAGCCTCACCAACGACGCCGCTGCCGACTCCCGCGCCGCCCGCGACGGCGCCGGTCTCGATGCCGGGCGGCGACGTGATGACGAAGCTCGCGTCGAGCAGCAACGCGCTCGGCTTCGATCTCTACGGCCGAGTGAAGGCGGCGCCGGGCAATCTTGCGATGTCGCCGGCGAGCCTCAGCGCCGCGCTCGCGATGACGTTCGGCGGTGCGCGCGGCGAGACCGAGGCGCAGATGAAGCGCGTCCTTCATGTCGACGGCTCACGCGACGCCGTCATGTCCGACTGGGGCACACTCTCACGCGCGCTCCAGAACCCTGCGCGTCCGCTCACGCTCCGCATCGCGAACCGCCTCTTCGGCGAGAAGACCGTGAAGTTCGAGCAGCCGTTCATCGACAAGACCAAGGCAGACTTTGCCGCGCCCCTCGAGTCGAGCGACTTCATCAACGCGTTCGAGCCCGCGCGAGCGCACATCAACGCGTGGGTCGAAGAGCAGACCGCGCAGCGCATCAAGGATCTCCTCCCGCCTGCCTCGCTCGACAAGCTCACGCGCCTCGTCCTCGTCAACGCGATCTACTTCCTCGCTGACTGGCGCGACCCGTTCGAGAAGCGCGCGACCTACGACGCGTCGTTCGACGTGTCGCCGGGCATCTCGAAGAAGACGCCCATGATGCACAAGGGCGGCACGCACCGGTTCGCGCAGGCGGACGGCGTCAAGGTCCTCGAGCTCGAATACAAGGGCGGGGATGCGTCGATGATCGTCATGCTGCCCGATCGGAAGGACGGGCTCGCAGACGTCGAGAAGGCGTTCACGTCCGCGAAGTTCGAGGAGTGGAGAGCGGCGCTGCGGCCCGACACGGTTGCCGTCGCGCTCCCGCGCTTCGAGGTGAGCCCGACTCCTTCGATGTCCCTCGGCGAGGACCTGAAGAAGCTCGGGATGCCCGACGCCTTCGACCGTGAAAAGGCCGATTTCAGCGGCATCGCGAACCCCAGCGATCGCAGGGAGCGTCTGAAGATCGACAAGGTGTTCCACAAGGCGTTCGTGAAGGTCGACGAGAAGGGCACCGAGGCCGCCGCCGCGACCGCCGTGGTGATGGCGAAGGGCGGGGGACCGCCGCCGGGCAAGGCGCTCGAGTTCACCGCCGACCATCCGTTCGCGTTCGCGATCGTCGACAAGGCGACGGGCCTCGTCCTCTTCCTCGGTCGCGTCGCCGACCCGACGACCAAGTAGGAGCGCTCAGGACAGGAAGTAGAGCGCGACCCCGACGGCGAAGATCGTGACGCCGACCGCGAGGAGGAGAAACACCGGAGCTTGCGACGACGCGGACGCAGGAGCTTCCGCAGGGAGCCCCGCAGCGGGCGCGGTCTCCTCGATGGGTGCGTCGACCGGCTTGGCGGTGACGACCTCGACCGGAAGACGCAGCGTGGGCGGAGGCGAGGCAGGCAGCATCCGATGCGGAACGGGCGGCGGTTTCGAGAGTCGCGGCTGCAGCGGAGAGGAGGGTCCTCGTGACGACGGCGCCGGATCGACCACGAGATCGCTCTCGCTGAGCATCTCCTCCGCGGGGGCCTCCGTGGCCGCGGGGGCCTCCTCGGGCTTGCGGAGGGAGGCCATCATCGCCTCGAGGACCGCCGGGTCGAGCGGACCGACGCGCGTCGGTGCGTTGTAAGCGTCGTCCTCGCCCGGGGGCGGCGGGACCGTGTCGAGCTTCGAGTCGTCTTTTCCGTCGTCGGACATGCGGTGGCTGCTGCCTGCGCAGCGCCGGGCCATTCTAGGTTGGACGGCGCGGGGCCGACACTTTCCGGCAATGATACGTTTCGAGGGTGAAGCCCGCCGCTGCACGCAAGGAGCTCGACCGTGTCTCGGAGGCCCTCGGGGCGCTCGAGTCGAAGTCGAAGCTCCTCGACGAGGTCGCCTGGGGACGCGAGGTCGAGGAGCGATTCTTCGCGCGGAAAGCGAGAGAGCTCCCTCGGGTCGCCTACGAAGTCGACCGCGCTGCGCTCGAAGGCGAGAACGCCAAGCTGCTCGTCGTCCAGCGATCGATCGCGGGGGACGGCGCAATCCCGACCTTCCTCCGTGGCGTGCTGCAGTCGAACGTCGACCGCAACCGCCTCCTCCTCGCGACGGGCACGGTCGACTTCGGGCGCATCTCGATCGAGGTCTACGGCGGCGCGAGCACGGCGTTCTTCGGCCTGCCGCTCACGAATCACGATCTCGCGAAGCACCTGCTCGAGCGCCTCGCCCTCCACGGCTGGGACGAGGCGAACGCGACCGAGGACCCGACGCTCGACGCGCCGGCGCTGGTGACGTTCCTCGAGGAGCGGATCGCAAAGCGAAAGGCGCCCGTGAAGGTCGTCCTCGATCCGCAGTGCACCTCGAAGGCGATCGCCGGGATGAAGCGCGTCCGCGTGCGACCCGACGCGACGTTCACCACGTGGGAGGCCGAAGGCCTCTATCGCCACGAGGTCGAGACGCACGCCTACACGGCGTTGAACGGCGCGGCGCAGGAGCATGCGGCGCTGCTCCGTTCCGGCGGCCCGCGCTCGACGCCGACGCAAGAAGGCCTCGCGGTGTTCGCCGAGCTCTACCATCGCGCGCTCGCGATGCCGCGGCTGCGTCGGCTCGCGCTGCGCGTGAAGCTGGTCGCGATGGCCGAGGACGGCGCCAGCTTTCTCGACGTCTATCGCGTCCTCGTGAACGACGAAGGGCTCGCGCCGCGCGAGGCCTATCTGGACGCGGCGCGCATCTTCCGTGGTGGCCCGCCCGAGGGAGGCGGTCCTTTCACGAAGGACGCGTGCTACCTCGCGGGCCTCGTCCATGTACACGCATTCCTCGCGGCCTTCGTGCGCGCCGGCTTTCGGGACGAGTGCGAGATGATCGTCTGCGGACGCTTCGCGCTCGACGACATCGGCGCGCTCGTCGAGCTCCGTACGATGGGGCTGCTCGCGCGTCCGAAGTTCCGGCCGCGCTGGCTGCGAGAGTGGAGCACGCTGCTCCCTTATTTCGCCGTGTCGTCGTTCCTCGGCGGCGTCGATCTCGCGCCCGTCACCGCGCGCTACGCGGGCGTCATCGCGCACGCCAACGCGGCGCGAGCCCCGACGTAGCTCGAGGAGTCCGACACGGTCACCGCCGAGGTCCAGGGCCTCTTCTGCGGGTAAGATTCGGAGGGGCTGCAAACGCGCAACCACCTCTGTTGCCATCGCGCGTGCGGCGCTCTACATCTCACGCGTCGCGGCGCCGACGCGATCGAACCGCAAGGCCAACCACCGCCGCGAGAGCGAACGCCTCGAGCCCCGAGGATCCCTCGGGTGCCGTGCTGCAGCCCCCGTCGTCGCGCGCTCGTCATGCACGTGCCGTTCGCCTTGCAGACAGGAAGGGCGGCCGCACAGCTTCGCGCCTCAGCGCACGTGCTCGACGGGCACGCGTCGCTCGCGCGGTCGGCGTGCTCGAGGCAAAGCTTTCCTGCTGCGCAGCGCGGGGTCGTTGCGCCGGCGCCGCCGCAGCGCTGGCCGCGACACACTTCGTCGCGATGCATTTCCCGCCGTTGCACGTCGCGTCAGACGCGCAGGTCGCGCCGATGGGAACGACAGGTGGCGATGTGGCGTGCTCGTGGAGCTCGCGCTCGGGTCGGGCGGCGCGCCGTCGTTGTCGTTACTGCTGCCGGAGGTGGAGCACGCGACGGACGCGGCGAAGAGTGCGCCGAGGCCCATGACGAACGTCGCGCGAGGCTCAGCGGCGTTCAACACCCGCCGCCGAACGAGAAGCCCGGCGAGGCCTGCGGCTCGAGCGGCCGATCGTTCGCGTCGACGAGATCGAGGCTCCCATCGGGGTTCGCGCGCACCCGCGGGACGGGCTCGAGGCACGTACTCCGCGAGACTTCGAAGGCGCGGGTCGCCGTCAAGGCGAGTGGGGCGGAGACGAAGACGTCATACCCACACCGGAGCCCTCCGCGCGTGTAGACGTGCGCGGTACGCCCATCCGGGAGCCAGCGTGAGGTCAGGTGCGAAGGGCCGAAGAGATCGAGGCCACCGCGGCTGAAGAAGATCGCGGCCTCTCCGGCGACGACGACCGCGGCTTGCGCGACGAGCGCGGCGAGGACATAGAGGACCTTGCCGCGGAGGCCAAGCCCGCCCCACGACGGCCGCACGCGACGTGTGATGAGGACGAGAAGCGCCACGAGCGTGAGCGGCAAGGCGAGCGCGACCGCGTCCTGCATCGAGTCGACCGAGGGAATGAAGCGAACCGTGCCCGAGGTGCCGAAGAGCGGCGGGCCGATCGCATCGAAGACGGCGACCAGCGTGACGGCGAGCCCGACGGCCGCGAGGGTACGAGCGAGAGGGCCGAGCAGTGTGCGGAGCTTGGGGCGGGCGATGCGCTCTGGTGGGACGGTGCGGCCGGGCGTGCGATAGACGCCGTTCGCTGTCGAGAGGCCGTCTGGGTCCGTCGTGCTCCTCACGTCGCATCAGGTAACCGCGGGGGCGTTCGGTTTCTTCCCGGCGCCGCGCGTGACGAGGCCCGCGGCGATTGGCTCAGGCCTTTTCGGCGGAGGCGATGCCTTCGCCCATGCGGAGGAGCACCTCGACGCCCTTACGCGTGCTCGCGACGAGATCGGCGTCGACCTTCACGCGACCGGGCTCGAGCACGAGGATCACCGTGGAGCCGCCGAATTCGAAGAGGCCTTTTTCGTCGCCGGCGGCGACGGGGCCGGGTGCATACGTCTGGACGATGCTGCCGACGAACATCGCGCCGATCTCGAGGTAGGCGACGCGGCCGAAGGCCGGCGACTCGATGTACGCGACGTCGCGCTTGTTCTGATCGAGGATCGCGTGGCCACGCGTGAGCGCGATGGGGCTGACGCTCTCGAGCGGGCCAGCGAGGGTACGCGATGCGGAAGCGACGCCCGCGCAGGGGAAGTGGAAGCGGTGGTAGTCGGACGGGCAGAGCCGCACGATGATCACGGTGCCGCCGGCGAAACGCTCGGCCTCGGCGTCGTCGGCGAGGAGATCGCGGAGAGAGATCTGGTGGCCCTTCGCGGGGAGGAGCGTGTCGCCCTTCACGTCGACGTACGCGAACGTGCGACCGTCCGCCGGGCACGCGAGGCGCTGCGGATCGGCGACGACCGGTCGTGCGCCGGGCTGGAGGCGTCGCGTGAAGAAGTCGTTGAAGCTCTTCCAGCCCCCCTCGGGCACGACGTACTCGCTCATGTCGATCGCGAGGTGCTCGACGACGCCGGCGATCGACCGCTTGCTGAGCGAGCTCGACTGCCACATCCCGTAGAGCTTGCTCGGCGCGAGACGCGTGAGCATCGAGCGACGGAGGAGGCCCCCGAGCGCGCTCTCGTAGACCCACCGCACGAAGCCTTCGCCGAGAACGACCTCCTCGCGCAGCTCACCGGTGCGGCGGTCGAGGTAGTGGATGGCGTCAGGCTTGTCGCGATCGGAGCTGCGCGGCACGAGGCTTCATACCATGGTCGCGCGCGCTCGGTAATCGCGTCCTCGACGAGGGACACGACCGAGGCTCAGCCGTCTGAGCGGGTACAGGAGGCCCCCTCCGACCCATCTCCCTCGGTCGCCGATCAGCTCACGCTCCGCGCGCACCACTCCACATCGCGTTTGAAAACACGCGTGCGGCGCCGCTCAGCTCAGGGCACGCGCGCGCACCTCGCACCGAGCTGATCATCGCGACCGAACGCGCTTCCGCGAAACCCGCCGGCGACGCCGCCGGTCGGGAAGAAGAAGGCTACCCTGCCCAGAGTCGTCCCCCAGCCGCAGTGCTCCGCGTAACGGACGAAGCCGGCCGAGACCGAGACCGCAACGTCGTCCTCCTTCAGTGCGAAGGCGGAGTACGTCTCGACCGAAGAGATAAGTCGAGTTGCGGCGACTGCACGAAGGACGACGTCAAAGTAGTCCGACAGGTAGCGGTGATTCGGACACGCTGCCTTCAGCTGCTCGAGGCCGCCGAGCAGGTCGGCATAGGAATGCAGCGTGCCAGTCTTTGCCCGATTCCGGCGGATCTCCGCTCAGGGTGAGGAAGATCTTGGCGAGAACGTCTCGACCGACGAGGAGCTCGTCGTAACGGGCGAGCTGCGCATCGTGTTCGCTCGCCTTCAACTTGTTCTCGATCGCGATGACACCGGAGGTTCTTCCTGGTGCCTCGACCTGAACGAAGACGTCGATGTCGTCCCACTCGGTCGTGGTTGCCCCACTCTCCGTGGGGACCCGTCGCTCCATCATCGCGCGGGGAGATCTGGTCCGAGTTCGGGCTGCGCTCGGCCTCCCGTGATGCAGCATCGAAGGCGGCCATCAGCGGGCGCTCCTTCCACTCGCTGCGGCACTTCTTCGTGACCGAGCTGTTCCGGCAAGGAGCGTCGGCACCGACGGTGCAGGCGCTCGCAGGGCACTGCCACCTCAGCGTCACCCAGCGCTACGCTCACACCAACGAGGCCGACCTCAAGGCGGCCATCGCGAAGCTCCGTGGCAATAGCGTGGAAACGAAGGAAACGGCGGCGTTGACGAAGGGTCAGAAACAGAGCAGAAAGAGCAGTAAGTAGCAGTACTTGGAGGAGTGGCCGAGTGGTCTAAGGCAGCGGTTTTGAAATAGAGCCGAGCCTTCGCCGAGCCCCTCCGAACAGCGTTCGCGTAACCGCCTGAGAATCAGGCATTTTTGCAGGCCTTCCGTGCGTTTGGGAGACGCGTGGACGGCAGCAGGCGAACGTGAGGAACGCGACGTAGCGGTCGTCGGCGACCCCCTGGGTGCGGCTTCGGCGGTCAACAGATGGTCAACGATGCGTGTATTTTGCACGCCTTGGTCGGGCGCGGGCGTGACGTCGACTACGAAGGCCCCGCCTGCAGCTCACGAGCGAGCCGCTCCTCCACGGCCTGGAGGTACTCGCGGATGACGGCGTCGGTGTGCCAGTCGAGCCCGATCTCGGCGGACAGATCGAGGTCCGATGCGAGGCCCGCCCGGATGGCTTCGAGGAAGGTCCGCTTCTCGGGCTGCGTTGCGCGATTGATGACACCCTTGAACGCGTCGTCCACGTCGTTCATCGGGTTCGCACCGCTGCTCGCCAACCCGTAGGTCATCAGCCGGATGCAACCTGCCCACTCGATCTTGTCCATCGTCGCGCCTTTCATCGTAGCACCTGAGACTTCGGGCCTGTCGCGTTGTGCTCGGTGACCGTGACGCCACTCAGGCTCACGCCGGCATCACGGAGTGTGCCGAGAGCTTGATTGGTGAACATGGCGTTCGGTTGGTAGTGGCCGCTCCGGTTCGAGATCTCGACCAGCTTACCGTCGACGACGGAGAGCTCCCCGGCGGCCGAGACGGGTTGCCCGCCTGCCAGGGTCGAGTGGTGAAAGACACCGGGTTCTTGATAGGTGGACGCGAAGATCTCGCCGTC
>JANXVA010000745.1 GCA_025351875.1 Myxococcales bacterium
CTCTCGACCGTCCTCGCGACGACGGCGCAGCTGACACGCGAAAGGAAGAAGACCTCGTGGACATCTTGATTCTGCAGGTCTTCGTCAGCCTGTTGCTCGTCGTCAGCTCGGTGATCCTCTTCGGGTTCACGTGCCGTCAGCGCAGCTTCGATCACTCCGACCGCCTCGCCCTCCTCCCCATGGAAGACGACGGCGCCCCTCCCACCCCCCCTCCGTTCATTCCCCTCGTGAAGGAAACCCAAGGAACCGAATCATGAACACTCCCCTGGCAGCCACCGAGAGCGCCGCAGGCGACGGAGACGAGGCGCTCTCGCCGGCAGGCGAGCGAGTGAAGGTCGTCTACGACGATCTGACGCCGCGGAATTTCGCGCTCGCGTCCCTCATCTGGGGAATCGTCGGCATGCTCGTCGGCGCGATCATCGCTCTGCAGATGGCGTGGTGGCCCGCGAACGTCCACGCGATGCTGAGCTTCGGACGCCTTCGCCCGCTGCACACGAACGCCGTCATCTTTGCGTTCGTCGGCAACATGGTGTTCGCCGGCATCTACCACTCGTCGCAGCGCCTCCTGAAGCAGCGCCTCGCGTCCGACGTGCTGTCGAAGGTCCACTTCTGGGGCTGGCAGCTCATCATCGTCTCGGCGGCCCTCACGCTCCCGCTCGGCTACACGCAGGGCAAGGAGTACGCGGAGCTCGAGTGGCCGATCGACATCGCGATCGCCCTGATCTGGGTGGTCTTCGCGATCAACTTCTTCTGGACGCTCGCGAGGCGTAACGAGAAGCACCTCTACGTCGCGCTGTGGTTCTACATCGCGTCGATCATCACCGTCGCGGTGCTCCACATCGTGAACAGCATGGCGATCCCGGTGTTCGCCCTGAAGAGCTACTCGGCGTACGGCGGCGCGCAGGATGCGCTCGTGCAGTGGTGGTACGGGCACAACGCCGTCGCGTTCTTCCTCACGACCCCGGTGCTCGGCATCATGTACTACTACCTGCCCAAGGCGGCAGGTCGGCCCGTCTACTCGTACCGCCTCAGCATCATCCACTTCTGGGCGCTGATCTTCCTCTACATCTGGGCCGGACCTCACCACCTGCTCAACACGGCGCTGCCCGACTGGGCGCAGTCGCTCGGCATGATCTTCAGCCTCATGCTCTGGGCGCCGTCCTGGGGCGGCATGCTCAACGGCCTGCTCACGCTGCGCGGCGGCTGGGACAAGCTGCGCACCGATCCCGTGCTCAAGTTCTTCGCCGCGGGCGTCACGTTCTACGGCATGGCGACGTTCGAGGGCCCGCTGCTCTCGATCAAGAGCGTGAACGGCCTCGCGCACTACACGGACTGGATCATCGGCCACGTGCACGCGGGTGCGCTGGGCTGGAACGGCTTCATGGCCGCCGGAATGCTCTACTGGATGATCCCGAAGCTCTACGGCAAGGAGCTCTACTCGAAGCGCCTCGCCGACATCCACTTCTGGAGCGCCACGTTCGGCATCCTCCTCTACGTCATCTCGATGTGGGTCAGCGGTGTCACGCAAGGCCTCATGTGGCGCGCGCTCAACCCGGACGGGTCGCTGATGTACCCGACGTTCATCGAGACGGTCCTCGCGCTCAAGCCGATGTACTGGATGCGCCTCATCGGCGGCATCATCTACCTGCTCGGAATGCTGATGATGGCCTTCAACCTCTTCAAGACCATGGCGGGCGCCAAGGTCGTGACCACCGAGGTCTGGGTCGTCGCGCCGGTGCGAAAGCCCGAGCTCGCGTGGGCGAAGGTCGTCTTCTCGAAGCCGGTCGTCGTCACCACGCTGGTGTTCGGCATCTTCTCGGTCGGCCTCGTCGCCAACACGTTCGCGAGCCCGCTCTTCATGCTCGTCGGGTTCACCGTGGGCGTCATCGGCGCGATCGCCGTGCAGGCCGCCAAGGCGAACGGTGCGCCCGCCTGGCACCGGATCCTCGAGGGCCGCGCGCTCATCTTCACGGTCTTCGCGACCCTCGCGGTGCTCGTCGGCGGCATCGCCGAGCTCGTCCCCGCGCTCATCGTGAAGCCCGCCGAGGCGGTCGTCAAAGGCGAGGTTCATCCCTACAGCGCGCTCGAGATCGAGGGCCGCGACATCTACATCCGCGAGGGTTGCTACACCTGCCACTCGCAGCAGATCCGCACGATGCGCTTCGAGGCGCAGCGCTACGGCGAGGCCTCGACGCTTGCCGACTCCGCGTTCGACCACCCCTTCCAGTGGGGCAGCAAGCGCACCGGTCCGGACCTCGCACGTGAGGGCGGGAGGTACCCGAACCTCTGGCACTACCGGCACATGGTGGACCCCCGCGCCATCACGGTCGGGTCGATCATGCCGCCCTACGCTC
>JANXVA010000001.1 GCA_025351875.1 Myxococcales bacterium
GACGTGGACCCCGCTCACCAAGAAGCCGCTCGTCGCCGCCGACGAGGAGAGCGCCACGAACCCCCGCTCGCGCAGCGCCAAGCTCCGCGCGGCACGTCGGGTCTCCGCCGAGGAGACGAAGCGCGGGAAGTACGCATGAGCACCTCGCGCGAAATGATGCGGGCACGCATCTTCATGTTCAACTGGACGCTCGCCGTCCTCGCGACGGTCTGCGCCTTCGTCGTGCACCTCGCCATGCGCGGGCGCACCGTCTCGCTCGGCTACGAGCTCGGCAAGGCCCGCAACGAGCAGATGCGCCTCCGCGAGGTGAAGCGCGTCCTCGAGCTCGAGTCCGCGAGCTACAAGACTCCCGAGCGCGTCGAGATGGTCTCGCGCACGCTTCTCGGCATGGAGCCGCCTGCCGCCGATCACATCGTGACCGTCGGCGGAAAGCTCTCGTCGCCGGACGAGAACGAGGCGCGCGCAGCCGCTCAAGCCAAGCCGGTGCAGTGACGCCATGAGGAATCTCGACCCCGTACGCGCCAAGTGGATCCGGTTCCGTATGGGGCTTCTGTGCGGGATCATGGCGCTCGGCCTCGGCGGGTTCGTCTCGAGCGCGTTCCGCGTCCAGGTCGAGGACGGCGCGACGTGGAAGGAGACCGCCGAGAACCAGCGTCAGCGCCGCCTGCATGTCGAGCCGAAGCGCGGTGCCATCTACGACCGCAACGGCGCCGCGCTCGCCGCGAGCGTCGAGGTGCCGAGCATCAGCGGCGACATCGTCGAGATGCTCCGCGGCGTCGAGCCGGCGGCGCAGGAAGTGACCCTCCAGGATTTTTCGATCCGCATCGCCGCGGCGCTCGGCCTCGATCCGAACGACGTGCACGCGAAGATCGCGTCGAAGCGACGCTTCGTGTGGCTGAAGCGTCGCGTGACGGGCGACGAAGCGCAGGCGGTACGCGACCTCGGCGACCCGAAGAAGTCCCCGAAGCCCGTGAAGGGCCTCGCCGTCGAAGGCGAGGGCCGCCGCTACTACCCAGGTCGCGAGCTCGCCGGCCCCGTGCTCGGCTTCGTCGCGCCGGACGGCTTCGGCAAGGACGGCCTCGAGCTCTCCCTCGACGAGGAGCTCCGTGGTCGCGCCGAGGAGGTCAAGGGCCTCCGCGATCGCTCCGGCCGCCTCATCTTCTCCGAGGGTACGACCGACGAAGGCGCCTTCGCCGGTCACGACGTCCAGCTCGCGCTGGACGAGGGCATCCAGCACGTCGCGGAGCGCGAGCTCAACGTCGCGCAGCGCACCTACGAGACGAAGGGCGCCTCGATCGTCGTCGCCGACCCGAGCACCGGTGAGATCCTCGCGATCGCCTCGGTGCCTGGCTACAACCCGAACGACTACGGCGAGAGCGAGGTCGAGGCCCGGCGCGACCGCGCGGTCACCGATCGCTTCGAGCCCGGCTCGGTCATGAAGGTGTTCACCGTCGCGGCTGCGCTCGCGGGCGGAACGCTGAAGCCGACCGAGACCATCTACTGCGAGCACGGCAGCTTCCAGGTCGGCAACGTCACGATCCACGACACGCACGAGAATGACTGGCTGACGCCGACGCAGATCCTCGCGAGGAGCTCCAACATCGGCGCGCTCAAGATCGCTCTCGGCCTCGGCGAGCCCGGCCTCTACGCGGCGCTCCGCCGGTTTGGGTTCGGCGAGCCCACCGGGCTACCGATCCCCGGCGAGGCCTCGGGCGTGCTCCGCCCCAAGGGCCGCGCCTGGTTCGAGGTCGAGACCGCGAACGCGTCGTTCGGTCAGGGCATCAGCGTCTCGACGGTGCAGCTCGCCGTCGCGATGGGCGCCATCGCCAACGGCGGCAAGCTCATGGAGCCGATCCTCGTGAAGAAGATCAGCGACACCCGGGGCGCCGTCATCAAGGAGTGGACGCCTCACGTTCGCCGCGAGACCGTCCCCGCCGCGACCGCGAAGATGGTCGCCGAGATGCTCACCGCCGTCGTCGAAGAGGGCGGAACGGGTGTCGAGGCGGCGATGACTGGCTTCCGCGTCGCGGGCAAGACGGCCACCGCGCAGAAGGTCGATCCGGAGACCGGCAAGTACTCCGAGGACAAGTACACGGCATCCTTCGTCGGCTTCCTGCCGGCCGACCATCCGCGCCTCGTCATCGCCGTCGTCCTGGACGAGCCCATG
>JANXVA010000005.1 GCA_025351875.1 Myxococcales bacterium
TGTCGACGATGTAGGGAGGGTCGCAGTTGACGCGTCCGCGGACGACGGACTTGTCTCCCGTCGTCTTGGCCGTTCCCGTCGCCGGCGTCGTCGCGTGCGTCGCGGTGGGGGCAGCGCTGGCGCTCGTCGCGCCGGTCACGGGCGGCGTGGCGCTCCCAGGCCTGCGGATGACCAGGGCGCTAGCGGTGTCCGGGTCCGCCTCCGAAGCCGAGCCCGTCGTGCTCGGCGGAGGGGCTGACGCAGCGCCGCTCGCGCTCGGCGCCGTCGCCGCTGCTGGGGTCGCGGTCGCTGTCGCCTGCGGGCTGCGGCCGAGCAGAACGGCGATCACGCCGAGCGTCACGACGAGCAGCGTGATCAGAACCGCGAATCCCGCGACGGCCATCGAGCGAGGCTTCGTCGGCGGAGTGGCGATCACTCCACTCGTCGGCGGCGCGGCGTCGACCGCCGAGCTCTCCTTGTCCCGCTCAGGGAGGTTGACCGAGCCGCTCGGCATGGCGAGTGGCGGCTTGGAGCGCGTGCTCGACCGCTCGATCTCGGCGACGATGCGCGCCCGTTCGTCGAGCAGCTCCCCCACGAGGTCCTGGATGCAGGCGCTCACCTCCGCGTTCGACGCCGGCGGCCCGCAATGCTCCTCGAGCTCGGCGGCCATCGCGATCCCGGTCGGGTAGCGACCCTTCGCGTCGGCCATCGTCGCGCGTCGAACGATCCGATCGAAGCGCCCGAGCTTCGGGTCGATCATGCTCGGCAGTTGGATCTCGTTGTGGATGATCTTCGTCAGCGCAGCGCCCTCGTTCTCTCCGGCGAACATGCGCACGCACGTCAGTGCCTCGAAGAGCACGACCCCCGCGGCGTAGACATCCGCCGTGCGGGTGAGCGCCTGCGCCGAGAGTTGCTCCGGCGGCATGTAGAGGACCTTGCCCTTGATGTCACCGTCGCGGGTCGTGTGGACACGCCCCGCGGCCTTCGCGACGCCGAAGTCGAGGACACGCGCGACGCCGTCCGTTCCGACGAGGACGTTCTGAGGGGACATGTCGCGATGGACGAGGCCGAGCAGCGCGCCCTTTTCGTCGACCGCCTCGTGGGCGGCATGCAGACCGTGGAGCGCGCCCGACATGATCGCCACCACGACGCGCGGCGGAAGCGGGACACCGCGGTCACGGGCCCGCCGGATGAGGCGCGAGAGCGACTCCCCGCGGATGTACTCCATGACCAGGAGCAGCTCGTTGTCGTTCATGACGACATCGAGCGTCGAGACGACATTCGGGTGCTGGATGCGCGACGCGAGGCGCGCCTCGTCGAGGAACATCGCCGTGAAGTCCGCGTCGTGCGCGAACTGCGAATGGAGCCTCTTGATGGCGACCGTGCGCAAGAAGCCGGCGGTACCGATGAGACGTCCGAGGTGGACGGTGGCCATGCCACCCGACGCGATGGCGTCGTAAATCGCGTAGCGGTCGACGAGTAGCGGCGACTCCGAGGTCGGAGCGTTCTCGCCAGAAGCCCCTCTCATCCGCCAAATTCTATGCTTGTTGGGCCGCCACGACCAGCAGCAAGCCGCGCTGGGGGCCTCGCGTGAGTGGGTGTGGGCCCCCGTTTTCGCCACGCGACGCTCGCCCGGGCGAGCTGCTATCCTCCAGCCATGCGCGCGCGTGTCGGCGTCGCCACGGCTCTCGTGGCGGCTGCTCTGTTTGGAGGCGCCGCGGTCGCGGCATGCGGCTTCGGCGTCGATCTCGACAATCTCTTCGGGGCGGCCGGCGACGGCGGGCTCTCGGGCGAGGGATCCGTCGATGGTGGTGACGAAGCGGGGCGGGAGGCAGGGATCCCGAGCATCGACGTGCAGCAGCTCGCCGCTGGCTACAACTTCACCTGCGGCCGGCGAATCGACGGCACGGTGATGTGCTGGGGCGAGGACACCCAGGTCGGCCGACTGGGCGACGGGCTCAAGTTCTCGTCGAGCACACCGGTCCTCGTGAAGGACGTCACCGACGCGATCGACGTGGCCGCCGGCTCCGGTCACGCCTGCGTCGTCCACAAGGCGGGCAGCGTATCGTGCTGGGGTGAGAACGCGGGTCGACAGCTCGGCGACGGGACCACGACCGACTCACCGACTCCGCTCAACGTCGTGCAGCTCGTCGATGCGACTCAGCTCGCGCTCGGCGATGCGTTCTCGTGCGCGTTGAAGAAGGACGCGACCGTTCAGTGCTGGGGCGACAACGCGGTCGGGCAGCTCGGCGACGGCACGATGACGCCACGCTCGCAGCCTGCGGCGGTCACCGGCCTCGCCGACGTCACCCAGGTCGCCGCCGTAGAGGCGACCGCCTGCGCCGTCACGAAGGCGGGTGAGGTCTTCTGCTGGGGCAGGAACACGTCGGGTCAGGCCACCGCCCCGACTCCCGCGAACGTGCTCGCTCCCGTCAAGGTGGCTGGCCTGAGCGGCGTCACCTCGATCGGTCTCGGCGGGACCGCGAATCACTTCTGCGCGGTGCAGGGATCCGGCGCTGTCATGTGCTGGGGCTACGGCAACTTCGGAAGTCTCGGCAACGCGAAGGGTGAAAACAGCGCTGCGCCCGTCGGCGTCCTCACCATCTCCGACGCCGTCGGCGCGACGATGGGCAGCAATCACGCGTGCGCATGGCGCAAGAGCGGCGCGGTCGCGTGCTGGGGCCTCAACAACTGGCGGCAGCTCGGCATCGGTGACACGGGGACTGCGCCCAACAACGTCTCGACGCCGCTCCCCGTCGACGGTGCCTCGGGCATCAAGCAGGTGACCGGTGGCGGCGCCCACACGTGCGCGCTCTCCACGGACGGCAAGCACATCTCGTGTTGGGGGTCGAACGTCGGCGGCACGCTCGGCCGTGGCACGCGCGTCGTCTCCGACGTTCCGGTCAAGGTGACCTCCGCGTCGTCGTTCGCGAGCCTCACGATGGGAGCGAGCCACATGTGCGGCCTCGATGCCGCCGGAGTGCTCTCCTGCACGGGCAACAACGAGCTTCGCCAGTACCTCGTGAAGACCTTCCTCGCCTCGGGAACGCCGACGGTCGCGACGGGGGCGCCCAACGCGACTCGCGCAGCCGCCGGTGACAACCACACGTGCGTCGTCGCGTCGGGGGGTCAGGTTCAGTGTTGGGGCAACGGGCAGTACGGCCACCTCGGTAACGCGCAGGGGCCCTACATCCAGGACACTCCGGTGGTCTTCATCTCGGCACCTGCGACCGACATTGGCGCGGGCGCGAGCTTCTCGTGCGCCCTTCTCGGCAGCGGAGAGGTTGCTTGTACAGGGCAGAACGACGGGCTCAAGCTCGGGTTCGATACCGGGGGAGGCAACGTCTCGACCCCTGGAATCATCGTCGCTCCGGGGGGCGGTGTGCCCGACGCCGGTCCCGACGGGGGCCCATCGCCCACTCCGCCGCTCGGCGCGACGAAGATGGCGATCAGCCGTGGCCACTCCTGTGTGCTCCGCGCGGGCGGCATCGCGACGTGCTGGGGCTACAACGGCTCTGGTGAGTGCGGTGTCGCCGTCGGCGGCGGCGCGACCTTGCCGGTCAACGTTCCCACGCTCTCGGGTCTGCAGGACGTCGCCCCAGGCGGCGGACACACGTGCGCGCTCCTCGGCGACGGAAGCGTCCGCTGCTGGGGCGCGAACAACTTCGGACAGACGACGGGCGGCATGCCGGACGGCCCGGCGCTTCGCACGCCCGACCTCGGTGGCAAGACGGCGAAGGCCATCGCCTCCGGCGAGAACCACTCGTGCGCGCTCACGACCGACGGGACCGTCCTCTGCTGGGGCCGCGGCAAAGTCGGGCAGCTGGGCAACGGCGTTCGCGCGGACGTGCCGTCGCCGGCCGCCGTCAAGAACCTCCCTGCGAACGGCAAGGCGCTCTTCGCGCGCGTCGACCGCACGTGCGCGCTGATGGAGGACGGCTCCGCGTACTGCTGGGGCAACAACCGCATCGGTGAGCTCGGTGACGGCGCCGTGATGACGACGGGCGCCGCGGCACCCGTCGTCGGGTACTAGCTACATCGCACCGAGGCAGGCGAGCTACTGCGTGACGATGTCGGCCGCCGTGCGCGGGTAGAGCTCGAGGTACTTCGTGCCGGTCGACGAGACGAAGGTCCCGAAGACACCGGTGAGCGAGGAGAACGCGGTCAGGACTGGCGTGAGTCCTGTGAACGTCGAGCCGGGCAGGAAGAATGGGCTCAAGCTCACGATGCTGGCTCCTGCATCGGCGCCGGCCTCGGGCAGCCCGCCGTCCGTCGCGTGGAAGAGCCCGAATGTCGCGGTGGGCGACGGGTCGGGCTTGCCGAGCACGCTCGCGATCTTCACGAGGAGCGGCCCATGCGTGTTCTCGTACTTGTCGAGCGTGAGGTCGGTGAGCGTGAGGCCCGAGAGCGGGACGAGCGTGTTCCCGGTCGAGGTCGTCTTCGCGCAGCCTGGAAGCTGCGTGTTCACCTGGATGAGCAGCTCGTGCTGCGCGTTGATGTCGTAACGCCAGGCGCCGCCGAGGACATCGACGCGGTCGCCCACTGCCACTGTCGTGAAGCGCGATGCAGCGGCGGCCGAGATGAACACCTTGATCGAGTGCCTGGCCGCGGCGGCGAGCGACGGATAGGAGAGATCGGTCTGCACGAAGATCTGGCAGGCCTTGTTCGCGGTGCAGGCCGACCCCGAGATGGCGGTGACGTAGACCCCGGTCACCCACGTCTGGACGGCGACGGCTGGGTTGGCCTGCCAGATCTCGGGGATGGTCTTGGTGGTCGCGGTGGTCGGCTTCGCGTCGCACGTCGGCCACGCTGCAGCGTCGGCGTCGGTCGCGGCGTCGGTCTCCGGCTCGCCCGTGTCGGTCGCGGAGGGCGAGTCCTTCCGCGCGGAGGCGTCGGGAATTGGCGGATCGTCGCCGGCGGGCGCGCTGCTGTCGGAGCCGCAGGCGCCGCTCGCGAGCGCCGCGACCGCGCCGAGCAAGGTCGCCACGGACGCCGATCGGAAGAGGAGTGTGGCTCGCGCGTGCTTCACGACGACTCCATCCGTGTAGCGCGTGGCGGTCAGCTTGTCGATCTGGGCGACGTGGCGTTCCGTCCGGCCCCGCGTCGGCGACGACCGGCGGCGCATCGTCGCTCGTGCTCCCGCAGTGCGCCGCGGCGAAGGGCAGGCGGGTCAGGGCGAGCAAGAGCGACGCGAGACGCGGGTGCTGCACGCGATCCATCTTGCGCTCTCGCACCGCGAGAAGCACTCGCGGGCGCGCCTTCAGCGCCGGCTGGGACGCGAGATCACGTCCGGCGGTCTCGTCGTCGGCACCGAGGTCGGTCGCGGGATCGGCACGGGTGTCGGCGGCGCCGTCGCCGTCGCCGTCGTTCGCGGCGGGGGCTTGCCCTTCGGAGTCGCCTTCGTCGTCGGCGTCGGCGCCGGCGTGGGAACGGGCGGGGGCGGGGGAGGTGGCGGGTGTTTCGCGGGCTTCCATGCCTCGGTCGAGTGGCAGTCGGCGCACTTCGTCGGGAACGTCTGGTGGTCGGGAAACGTGCTCGCCTCGTAGTCCTCCTTGTGGCAACCGACGCATGCCTTCGGCGTGCCCTTGAACGCCCAGGGCGTTCCCTTGTGGCACCACGAGCACTGGGTATCGGGTCGCCCCTTGTGTGCTCCCGTGAGCGGCCAGAAGTCGTGCTGGAGAACGTCCGGGCGCCACTCGACCTGGACGTGACACACGCCGCAGGTCGTCGGCTTCACGCCGGCGTGTGGCGGATGATTGACGCGCTCGTACTCCTCCATGTGGCACGCCGCGCACTCGCCGCCCTTGTCCGTGCCGGAGCCGGTGGCCGCGTTGAAGCGCACGGCAGCGCCGCCGTCCCCGACGGCGACCCCGGCCTCGGCTTGCCTGCTCGTGTCGGCGCCTGGCTCGCAGGCGACGATTGCGGCCGCGAGGAGGCACGCTCCGAGAATGCGCGCCGCGCTCAAAACTTCTCCTCCCGGAACGTCATGCCGAGGTGCGCGCAGATGGGGCGGATCTTCTTCGCGAGGCCCGGTGGCCCGCAAAAATAGACGTCAACGGGCTCGGGCGCGTGCTGCTCGCGGATCAGGTAGAGCATCCGCTCCCAGTCGGGTTGCCCCATGTGCGTGTGCGTTCGGAGGCCAGTGACGATGTCGTCCTTGCCCGAGTCGTGGAGGACCTGACGAGCGATCTCGACCGCGAGCGCTGTCGTGTCGGCGCGACCGGCGGTCATGCAGAGATGGATGTCGAGGAGCTGCTTCGGGTCCTCGGCCTCGAGCTCTTCGAGCAGCGCGGCGAACCACTCGAACGAGTACTGGTCCTTGTTGAGCCAGAAGAAGTGCGCCTTCGTGAGCCGGGGAGGAGTGTCACTGTTGGCGCGCAGGACGAAGCTCGCGAGGACGCTTGCGAACGGAGTCACCCCGATGCCGGCGCCGATGAAGACCGCGAACCGCGAGTCGAAGATGTGCGCGCTCGGCGACCCGTAAGGGCCGTCGACGTACGCGTCGAAGTGCTCTTCGGTGCCGCTCGCCTCGTTGGCCTCGATGCGCCTGCGGAGCGCGGCGGTCCAGTTGCCGAGCGACCGGACGTGGAACGTGAGCGCGCCGCTCTCCTCCGCGCTGCTGATGGTGAACGGATGCCACTCGTGCCTGGCGATCGCGGGGATGCGGAGGAACGCGTAATCGCCAGGAGCCCAGGAGAAGCCTCTCGGCGGCTCGAGCTCGAGCCGCGTCACTCCCGAACGGAGCGCCTGGCTCTCGGTCACGGTCGTCTTCTGGGCGCGCCGCGAGAGGCGGAGGACGCGTTCGATCGCGAAGCCGAGGAGCGGTGCGCCCGCCCAGAAGAGGAATGAGGTCGAGTGGATGATCGCGAGGACGAACCAGACGACGTAGAGGAGGTGCGTGAAATAGAAGAGCTCGAAGCGGCTCGACCTGCGGACGATCGAGAGCGCGAACACCCACATGATCGTGATGACCAGGATCAGGAGCGAGCCGGTGAGCCCGCGCTGGGTGTGGAGGAAGAAGTGCTCTACCGAGCTCTTCGCGTGCCCGGCGAGATAGGCGCCGATGACCGCCGCGCTGTGGGCGATACCGAGGGCGACCAGCGCGTGCCCGACGATGCGATGGAACGTGATGGCCTGGTCGACCGGCAGCACGCGCCCGAGGAACGTCGTGCGCACCCACGTGAGCACGCGGCGCATCACGGGGAGGAGCAGGATGGCTCCGTTGAAGTCGATGCACGTGCCGAGGGCGCGGCCGAGGCGCATCAGCTCGTTGCCGGGGAGGCCCTGGCGCGTGCGCGAGAGGCCGTAGGCGAGGAGCGCAACGTTGGTCGCGATCCAGAGGACGAGGACGACGAGAGGTCCCCAGCCGTTCTCGAGGAAGGTGGACCGGAGCGCGGAAGGCGCGCCGTCGATGCGCGCGAGAATGTCCTCGTTCGGCGCGATCCATTGCGCTTCGCTGCGCGTCATCGACCGGAGGACGGCCGGGTACTTCTTGACGACGGCGTCGAATTCCCTGAAATCGATGCGCCCGTCGCGGTTCGTGTCGGCGGCGACGAAGAGCGCATTCGCGACGGCGTGCGACGTCTGCGTCGGGCGGTCGGTGACGTCGCTCTCCGAGAGGCTCATCGCGATCATGCGATAGAGCTCGTCGCGAGAGAGCGAGCCGTCTCCGTCGTGATCATGCACGCGGAAGGCGAACATGAGCTTCTCCTGATCGCTCCCGGCGATCAGCTTGCGGACGCCCTCCATGAACTCGTGCTTGGCGATGACGCCGTCAGCGTTCAGGTCGAAGGCGGCGAGCACACGGCGCGCGAGGTACTCGCTGCGGAGGCCGAGCGCCGACTGCAGCTCCTTCACGTTGATGACGCCGTCGGCGCCAGCGATGCGCGCGAACGAACGCTCCAGCGTCGCGATGAGGCGCGCATCGACGGTGACTGGGCGAGACACTCGCTGCAAGCGCGCGATCCTAGCGCCGTTCGAGCCGAAAGGCCTGCCGCTCGCGCGAAGGCCGTCATGTCCTGGATGACGGGAGAGCCTGGGCCGGGTGACAGGCCAGGCCCAAGTTGACCGAAGTCGTTCTCGCCCCAGCAGAGCAGGTGGTTGGATTCGTCACGCGCGCACGTGTGCCCGAAGCCGCTCGCCATGAGGGGAAGCGCGTCCTTCGCGCCGACGCGCATCTGGATGCGCTGGGGGTCCTTCGTATTGCCGCCGACGAAGGCGAGCTGCGAGTCGTTGTTCTGTCCCCAGCAGAGGAGCGCCTTGGGCGTCACCAAGCTCGGATCGTCCACGCGGACGCACGAGTAATTCGATCCCAGCGTGAGGTCGATGGCGCCGGTGATCCCGCTCACCAGACCGGGCGAGGACGGGAGGTTCGTGCGCCCGAGCTGGAGGAAATTGTTCGCCCCCCAGCAGCAGAGCGCGGCCCCAGACGATGACGCATTCTTCGAGGACCGGAGATCGCTCGCTGCGGCGTAAGTCCCGCGAACTTCAGCGCCGTGGGCTGATCGCCTCGTGCCGCAACGCGTGGTCGGCGAGCACGAGAGCGGCCATCGCCTCGATGAGGGGGACGGCGCGAGGGAGGACGCACGGATCGTGTCGGCCGCGCCCTTCGATCGTCGTGTCCTGCCCGTCGCGGGTGACCGTGCGCTGCTCGTGCATCACCGTCGCGGTGGGCTTGAAGGCCGTGCGGAAATAGATGGTCTCGCCGTTGGTGATGCCGCCTTGCACGCCGCCGCTGCGGTTGGTGTGGGTGCGAACGCGCCCGTCCGACATGTAGAACTCGTCGTTGTGCTCGAGCCCCGTGAGGTCGGTCCCCGCGAAGCCCGAGCCGATCTCGAACCCCTTGCTCGCGGGGAGGCTCATCATCGCCTTGGCGAGGTCGGCTTCGAGACGATCGAAGACAGGCTCTCCCCACCCTGGTGGACAACCGCGGATCGCGCACGTGACGACGCCCCCCACCGAGTTGCCGGCCTTGCGCGCCTTCTGCACGATCGCGATCATCGACGCCGCGATCGCGGGATCGGGACAGCGAATGGGGGTCCGCTCGACCGCGTCGCGAGTGACCGTCTCGACGTCGCAGTCGACCGAGACGCGCTCGACCTTCGAGACCCACGCCACGATCTCGACGGCGTAGCGCCCCACGAGCAGCTTGCGCGCGATGGCGCCCGCGGCGACGCGACCTGCCGTCTCGCGTGCGCTCGTCCTGCCGCCGCCGCGGTAGTCGCGATGACCGTACTTCGCGTCGTACGTGTAGTCTGCATGGCTGGGGCGGTACTTCGTCGCCACCTCGCGATAGTCACCGGAGCGCTGGTCCTCGTTCGCGATCGAGAGGCTGATCGGCGTGCCGAGCGTCCTGCCCTCGAAGACACCGCTCACGATTTGAACCGTGTCGGACTCCTTGCGCTGGGTGACGAGGTTGCTCTGTCCCGGTGCGCGCCGGTCGAGGTCGGGCTGGATGTCGGCCTCCGAGAGCTCGAGCAGCGGAGGGCAGCCGTCGATGACCGCGCCGATGGCGGGGCCGTGCGATTCGCCCCACGTCATGACCCGGAAGAGGTGCCCGAAGGTATTGCCCATGCGTCCCGTCAGCGTAGCGCGGGCGGGCTACATCGTCGTGCTGGTACCGACCGGACGAGGTGCCCAGTCTCCTGATCACGCGACCGGCCGTGCCGAACGTCGGGTCGACGGCGCCGGACGGCGTGAACGCGGCGGCGGCGAGGGTGCGTGACGTGAGCGGCGAGTCGCGCGCATCCCGGTGACAGATAGCACCGCTACTGCGGGGTGTCGGTCCACGGCTTGAGCCAGAAACCGCTCAGTTTAGGACCATCCATGACGACACGGATCTCGGGAGGTGCGCCCTTCGAGAAGTGCCCCTTGAAGCGGTAGACGCGGAGGGATCTCTGCTTCCAGGTCTCGGCGTAGTCCATCGACACGTAGTCGCCGAACACGCCCTTGACGGACTGGCACGTGGCCTTCTGCTTGTCGGGGGAGAGCGCGGCGTTCATCTCGGGGATGGCCTCGTCGCCGAGCGCCTCGTGCTGCCCGGTCTTGCAGCCTTCGTAGATCTTCGTCGCGATGCGCTCGGCAGTGGCCTTCTGCGTGGCGTCGACATCGGCGTCGGGTACCTTTTCGAGCGCGCCGCAGGCGACGCAGAGGGTCAGCGTGAAGACCGCGAGTCGCTTGCGAAAGGCAGGTGTACGCATGAGCGCTATGCTTGCTCCACTGTGAT
This sequence comes from Myxococcales bacterium, assembly GCA_025351875.1. Taxonomy (GTDB): domain Bacteria; phylum Myxococcota_A; class Polyangia; order Polyangiales; family Polyangiaceae; genus Labilithrix. Next base: position 10,205 of record JANXVA010000005.1, read on the forward strand.
CGTCGAAGCGAGAGGATTCGTGCTTCGCCGCAACTGGCTTCCTGTCCTCGGGTGCCTCGCGCTCTTCGTCGCCGGTGTGGTCGCCGCGGGGACGGGAACCCCGTATGGCTCTCGAGCGCCGCTCGGCTACCTCGCCGCGTGGTTCGGGCTCACGTTCGGTCTGGTCTTTCTCGCGCGGAACGCGTTTCCGCGCGCGCACGGCTGCAGTCTTCGTGCGACCGAGGCTGGGCTCACGGTCGAGGGCGCCGGGGAAATCCGTAGCGAAGACATCCTCGAGATCAAGGTCGTGCCGCGGCCGGTGGCGCTCGCGCTCGTCGAGCTCACGCTCCGCGGCCCCGGCCCGAAGAAGCTCACGCTGCGCACGCGCGAGTACGACGCGCGCATGCTGGTCGAGCTCTTTGGTATGCGACGCACCCGCTTTCGCCTGACGGTTCCCTACTGGAAGCGCTACCTCGGCTCGTTCGTCGCGCTGAACGGGCTGCTCGTCGTCTCGTCGCTCTTCGGGTCGGGCGGCATCGACACGTTGCTCCTGGCGCTTCCGGGGTGCGTCATCTACGCGGCCCTCATCACCTGGCTCATCGGCTACGTCCGCGGGAGCCTCGTCATCGGTGCCGACGGCTTCACGACGCGATGGCTCTTTCGCGAGCGTTTCACGGCGTTTCGTGACGTCGCCGCGGTGCGCGCGGAGACACGGATCGGAGGCGTGGCGGATACGATGATCGATCTCGCCTCGGGCCGAAAGGTCCGGCTCCGCACAGTCGAAGCGCCGAACAACGAGCAGGAGCGCGGCACAGAGGGGCGAGCGATGCTGGCGCACGTTCAGGAGGCGTTCACGCGATCGTCACGGCTCGTGGATGCGAGCGTCGACGTCCCCGCGCTGGTGCAGCGAGGAGAACGCTCGGCGAGCGAGTGGCTCTCCAGCATCGACGCGCTCGTGCGCGGCGGCGGTTCGCGTTATCGCGTCGCAGCGGTGTCGAGCGAGATGCTCTCCGAGGTCGTGACCGACCCGAGGGCGGCCGTCGAGTCGCGGGTCGGCGCCGCGGCGGCGCTCATTCGAATGGGCGACGATTCGTGGCGGGCACGCCTGCGCGTCGCCGCCGAGGCAAGCGCGGAGTCGGACCTCCGAGACACGCTGCTCGCGCTCTCCGACGCGCGTGACGACGAGACAGCGGAGAAGGCGCTCGGGCTGCTGAAGCGACGCTGAACGACGGCGCGCGAGCGTCGGGCTCCCGGCGCGGGGCTCCCAATGCTATCTCGCTGGGCCCATGCCCGGCGACGCCGACCCGCCCGCGAGCGCGCACGAGCGCGAGACCTCGGCGGTGACCTTTCCCCCCGAGCTGCCCATCTCGTCGCGCGTCGCTGACATCGCGACGGCGATCGACGGGCACCAGGTGGTCATCGTCGCGGGCGCGACCGGCTCCGGCAAGACGACGCAGCTGCCGAAGATCGCCCTCGCGATGGGACGCGGGCTCGAGAAGATCATCGGCGTCACGCAGCCCCGGCGCATCGCGGCGACGAGCGTCGCCGCGCGCGTCGCGAGCGAGCTCGGCACGCCGCTCGGGAGCGACGTCGGCTATCAGGTCCGCTTCGACGACCGCACGTCGCCCGCGACGTACGTGAAGTTCATGACGGACGGCATCCTGCTCGCCGAGATCCAGGGCGACCGGCTGCTGCGCCGTTACGACACGCTCATCATCGACGAGGCGCACGAGCGGAGCCTCACCATCGATTTCTTGCTCGGTTGGTTGAAGCGCATCCTCCCGGAGCGGCCCGACCTCAAGGTGATCGTCAGCTCCGCGACGATCGAGACCGAGCGCTTCTCGGAGTTCTTCGGGGGCGCACCCGTCGTCCAGGTCGAGGGCCGCACGTTCCCGGTCGACGTGCTCTACGAGCCGCCCGCCGACGACGTCGACGGTCCCGAGGCGGTCGCCGACGCCGTCGCGAACGTGACCTCGCTCGATCCGCGCGGAGACATCCTCGTGTTCTTGCCCGGCGAGCGCGAGATCCGCGAGACGGAGCAGGAGCTGCTCTCGCGCAACCTCCGCCACACGGTCATCCAGCCCCTCTATGCGCGCCTCTCGGCCGGAGATCAGGCGAAGGTGTTCACGAGCATCCCGCAGCGTCGCGTCATCCTCGCCACCAACGTCGCCGAGACGTCGATCACGATCCCGGGCATCGTCTACGTCGTCGATGCGGGCGTCGCGCGACTCTCCCGGTACGACCCACGCTCGGGGACCACACGCCTCCAGATCGAGGGGATCTCCCAGGCGAGCGCCGAGCAGCGGAAGGGTCGCTGCGGGCGCGTGCGCGACGGTATTTGCGTGCGCCTCTACGACGAGGCGAGCTTCGCAGCGCGCCCTGCGTTCACGGATCCCGAGATCAAGCGGACAGGGCTCGCGGGCGTCATCCTGCGAATGAAGTCGCTCGGCCTCGGTGACGTCGAGGAGTTTCCGTTCCTCGACCCGCCGCAGTCGAAGGCGATCGCCGAGGGCTATCGTGTCCTCGAGGAGCTCGGCGCGCTCGGTGAGGACCGCGAGCTCACGGCGCTCGGGCGTCGCCTCGCGCGGTTCCCGGTCGACCCGCGTATCGGGCGCATGATCCTCGCCGGAGCCGAGCTCGGCTGCCTGCGCCAGGTGCTCGTCGTTGCCGCCGCGCTCAACGTCCAGGATCCCCGTGAGCGGCCGCGCGAGCAGCAGCAGAAGGCCGACGATCTCCACCGGCGCTTCCGCGACGAGCGCTCCGACTTCATCGGCATCCTCCGGCTGTGGGAGTTCGCCAAGGAGGCCGAGCGCAAGGGAACGGGCAACCTTCGGCGGACCTGCAAGGAGAGCTTCCTCTCCTTCATGCGCGTCCGCGAGTGGGGCGAGGTCCATCGCCAGCTCGAGGAGATCGTTCGCGAGCTCAAGCTCGAGACCACGGCGGGGAAGGGGGGTGACGACGTGCTCCACCGCGCGCTCCTCACCGGTCTCCTCTCGAAGATCGGGACGTGGCGTCCCGAGCCTCGCATCTACGTCGGGGCGAAGCAGACCAAGTTCGCGATTCACCCGTCGTCGGCGCTCGCGCGCAAGCCGCCGGCGTGGCTCATGGCGTTCGAGCTCGTCGAGACGACGCAGCTGTTCGCGCGCACCGCCGCGAAGATCGAGCCCGAGTGGCTGATCGAGGCGGCGCCCCATCTCCTGAAGCACAGCTACTCCGAGCCTCACTGGTCGGAGACGTCGGCGCGCGCTTCGATCAAGGAGCACACGACCCTGTTCGGGCTGTCGATCTCGCGCGACAAGAGCGTTGATTACGCCACCGTCTCTCCGGAGCTCGCGCGGCTCATGTTCCTCGATCACGCGCTCGTGCGCGGCGAGTACAAGACGCGCGGGTCGTTTCACCAGAGGAACCGCGCGCTCCTCGAGGAGGTGGCACGCCTTCGTGACAAGGCGCGCCGCAGCGACATGCTCGCGGACGACGACGCGCTGCTGGCGTTCTTCGACAAGCGCGTCCCGGCCGAGGTGGTCAATGGCAAGACCTTCGAGGAGTGGCGCGAGAAGGCCGATCCAGCCGCGCTGCTCCTCTCCCTGGACGACGTGCTCACCGGAGAGCGTCGCCTCGTCGCCGCCGACTTCCCGGATTCGATTCAGTTGCATGGTGCAACCATTCCGGTGACGTATCGCTTCGACCCCTCGGCCGAGGACGACGGGATCACGCTCACGGTGCCGCTCGTGCTCTTGCCGCAGCTCGACCCGGGCGAGCTCGACTGGACGATTCCCGGTTGGCACGCGGAGAAGATCGCGGCGCTACTCTACGAGCTGCCGCGCGCGCTGCGCCGCGAGCTCGGCGACGGCGAGATCCCCGAGCTTGCGCGGACGCTCGCGCGAGCGCTCACCCCGTTCCAGGGGCCGATGATTCCGGCGCTGGCGCGCGCGGTGACCGAGCTGACCGGCGTGCGCGTGGACGACACCTCGTTCCGTCCCGATGCAGTGGCGGCCTACCTGAGGCTCACGTGCCGGCTCGTCGACGAGAGCGGCAAGGTCGTCGCGCAGAGCCGTGAGACGGGTGATCTCCTGAGTCAGCATGGCGCGCGCGCGCGGGCGGCGTGGAAGAGCACGGCGCCGACGCCGGCGTGGGAGAAGAAGGGGCTCACGAGCTGGGACTTCGGCGAGCTGCCGGCATTCGTCGTGAGGCCGGTGTCGGGCACCGAGGTTCGCAGCTACCCGGCGCTCGTCGATCGAGGGACGTCCGTCGATCTCGTCCTCGTGGAGTCGTCCGCGGCGGCGGAGATCGCGCTCCGGGCGGGCGTACGGCGCCTCTTGATGCTCGCGGCGCGCTCGGCGATCTCGGCGGTCGCCCCGCGCATCCCGCCGGCATTCGCGCGGCCGAACGGCACTCCGCTCACGCGCGCGGAGACCGATGCGTTCCGCGCGAGGGTGCTCGCGCGGATCGTGGACGCTGCGTTCGGGCTGACGGTGGATGTTCCGCTGCCGCGCACCAAGCCCGCGTTCGACCAGCTCGTGAATGCGGGTACGCCGCGGGTGGCTACGGCTTTTCGGCTCTTTGCGGAGGCGATCGCGCCGGTCGCGAAGGAGCTCGACGGCCTTCTCGCGGCGCTGCGGACCGCGTCGAAGCATCCGAGCGGGCGCGCGACGCTGGTCGACATCCAGGCGCAGCTGGAGCACCTGTTCCCGGCAGAGCTGATGGAGCGGGTGCCACTCCATCAGCTCGAACACTTTCCGCGCTACCTACGCGCGGCGAAGGCCCGGCTCGGGCGTGCGGTCAGCGACCCGCGGAAGGACATGGACAAGCTCGCGCCCTTCACGACGCTCTGGAGCACGTTTCTCGCACGGCGCACCACCGCGCGCGATCAGGGCGCGGCCGCTGAGCTGCGATGGGCGTTCGAAGAGCTACGCGTCGCGATCTTCGCGCCCGAGCTGAAGACCGCGGGCAGCGTCTCGCTCCCGAAGATCGCGGCCGCGCTCTCGGCGTTGCGCTGAGCCTCAGCTCGCCTGTGCGCCGCGCTTACGTGGCGCGCCGCTCGGCTTCTTCGCGGTGGGGCGCACGGGCGCTTGCGGCAGATCGTCGAAGGTCGCGAGGACGGCTTCGTAGCCACGCTTGACGTCGGCGTCGAAGAGCGTCTTCATCTTGGCGCCGAGGGTGCGCAGCTGATCGTTCGACATGGCCTTTCTCACCTTGGGGAAGAGGTCGTCCTCCTCTTCCTTGTGGTGGTTGACCATGAGCTCCTGGAGCGCCTTCACACGAGCCTTCAGGGACTCGTCGGTCGACCGAGTGGACAGCAAACGCTTGAGCGCGAAGCGGCCCATGGCGTGCTCCTCGAGCCCCTCGAGGATGACGTCGCTGTCGAGCTTGCGGACCGCGGGATAGAACAGCTCCTCCTCGATCGCGATGTGCGCCACGAGGTTGTCGGCGACCTGACGGAGGAGTGAAGCGGTGCTGCCGTTCGCGGACTCCACCCCATCGAGGAGCTTCTCGACCTTCCGGTGATGAGAGATGAGGAGGTCGGTAGCGCGCGGTGCAGCTTCCGTGTCCGGGTGGGAGGTGACCGCGGACGCGAGGTCGCGGATCCGGTCCTCGGTCCCACGAGCCACGCTCGCTGCGAACGACGCCGTGGAGGCGAGCGCCGCGCCGACCTTCTCGAAGGTCGTCTTCGTCGCCTTCGTCGCCTTCGTCTGGCGCGTGGCCGAGACGCTCTTCGCGTTCGCCTTGGGCTTCGCGTTCGCCTTGGGCTTGGTGGCGGTCGTCTTCTTCGTCGGCATCTTGCTCGTTTTCATCGCGCGGTCCTTTTCAACTTCGTCCGTCCTGCGGAACCGCGCGTCAGTCGCAAGTCTTGCGCCAGTGGGCCGTGGGCTTTCAACCCGTGAATTTCGTTGATTGCCGGTGATTCCTCGACCGGAATGCCACAGGCGTGTGCTCCGGCGCCACGGCTGTCTCGGGCCCACCCGCGCTCATGCCGAGGCGGAGCGCGCGAACACCGCGCGCTCCGCCGTCCGAGCTATGTCGAGGGGGTGGCTGGGGCGGAGGCCGACGTGACCGCAGCGCCGCCTCGGCCCACCGCGTTCTCGTAGCCCTCCTTCACGGTCTTCTCGAAGAGCGTCTTCATCTCGGCGCAGAGCGCCTCGGACCGGTCGCCGAGCGCCTTCTCGGCACGCGGAAACATGTCCTCCTCTTCCTCCTCGACGTGGTGCTCGATGATCTCTTTCAGCGTCTTCACCTTCGCCTTGAAAGTTCGATCCGAAGGGTCCGTTTGCATGAGCCGCTTCAGCGCAAAGCGCGCCACTGCGTGCTCCTCGTAGCCCTCGAGCACGAGGTTCTCCTTCACTGCCAGAACGGCTGGGTAGAAGAGCTCCTGCTCGATGACCATGTGCGCGGCGAGGCTGTTGCCGAGCTTGTCGAGGAGCGCCTTGCTGTGGCCGTTCCCTTTCTCGAGACCCTTGAAGATCGCACTCACCTCGTCGTGCTGCCGCTTGAGCAGTTCTGTCGCTTTCATCGTTCTTTGTCCTTGCTTCGAATGAGGGGTCGATCAGACGGAGGGCGAGCTCGCGGGGCCGCTGCGCCCGTTGCTGTAGCCCCGGCTCGTCGGAGGGCCGTCCTTCTTCCCATCATCCTTGTCTGCCCCCGACGTGAGCTGACCGACCGCGGTTTCTGCCTTGTGCAGGGCCTCACCCGCCACGCCTTCGGCCTCCTTCATCAAGCGCTCCTTCGCAGCGCCCATCCACTGGTCCTCCGTCTCGGTGTGCGGCAGCGAAAGCGCGATCGCCGCGCCGACCGCGACGGCGACCGCACCGAGGGCGAGGGGGTTCGCGCGGAGCTGGCTCTCGATCCCGCGCTCTGCACGGATCACCTGACGGCCAGCACCGCGAAGCACGCGCTCGCCTCGAGCACGCGCGTCGTCGGCGAGCTGCGCCGCCGTATCGCGAGCACCGCCTGCCACCTCCGCGACGCGGTGGCCCGCGTCGTGGGCGAAGTGGCTCACCGAGTCTCCGACGTCGTGTGCGGCGCCCTTGAGACGACGCATCGGTCGCGCCGTCGACACCGAAGCGGTGTTGCTGCGGGCGCTGAAGATCAACCAGCCCAGCCCGACGCCGATGAGCGCGGCGGGGACCGGGTTCGCCTTGATCGTATCCATGACCGAGGTCCCGGCATCGGTGACCGACTCGCGTGCATCGTGAACCATGTGCTCTACCCTTCCAACGGTTGCTTCGCGGACCGCGATCCGCGCGTGGCTGATTTCATCCGAGACCATGTTGCGTGCGCCGGTGAGCTCACGACCGATGTCGTCTTTGAGCTGCACCTTCGCCTCCTTGTAGCCGTCGGCGAGCTGCTCTTTCGCCTCCTTGTAGCCGTCGGCGATCGAGCCCTTCAGCTCGGCGACCTTGCCTTCGAGGTTGTCGATGACACCGGAGGTGACGCTGTTGAGCTGCTCCTTGATGCGAGACGGGCTCAGGCGTTCCTCGATCTCGTTCACCGTGCGAGACATGTCGTCTCGCGTGCGCTCGATGTCGACGCGGAGCGCCGCGGTGCCGTCGTTGAACCCGGGCGTCGTCTTCGGCGCCGTCATCGACTCATCTGCTCGCTTAACCATCGCTTGTTCTCCTCGAGTGTTTCGATTGTCTGGCGCGGGGCTCCTTCGATGCCCTTGAGCGCGCGAATTCCCAGATTTGCGAGCACGGCGCCCGTGCCCGCGAGCATCACGCCCACCACGAGCGCCGCCGCCCAGAGCGGCAAGAGCGTTCCGAGCGCGAGGATCAGCGCCGCCATCAAGGCCATGGCGCCGAGCATCGCGATCGCTCCGCCGGATGCGACGACGGCCGCCTCGCGTCCTGCACTCTTCGCCTTGGCGGTCATCTCGACGCTCGCGAGCTGAACCTCCTTGCGGACGAGGGTGCCGGTCTCGCGTGCGAGCTCCGAGAAGAGCGCGCCGAGCGGCCTCGGTTCGGTCACCTGCTGCATCACGCGATTCCCGAGCTGCCGCCGCCGAAGCCGCTCTTGGGACGGTAGTCATCATCGGCGTACGAGCCGGCGTACGCGGCGTCGTGCAGGCCGCTGCCATTCGCCTGGCCGGCACCGGTAGTGCGATGCGCGGAGCTCTTCAGGAAGCGACCTCCGAGCAGGCCGAGCGCGAACGCGGCGCCGATGAAGAGCGCAGGCTCGCGCTTCGCGAACGACTCGACGTCGCGAACGACGTCACCGATCTGCTTGCCCTCGAAGAAGTCCGCGACCTTCTCGATACCGTCAGCCGCGCGGCCTGCGGCGTCACCAAGCGGACCGACGCCCTTGAGCTTGTCGCTCGTTTCGCGCATCGCGGTCGCGACGGTCGCCATGGTCTCGACGGCCTTGTCCTTGCGCGCCTCGAACTGCGTGCTCACTTGCTCGCGTGCCTGGTTGGCGACGTTGCTCGCGACATGGGTGACGGCCTGCTTGGCCTGATCGACGATCTTGGCGTCCTGATCCTTGGACGCCGGCAAACTCATGGTCGACTTGTTCATTGCGCTTCCTTCCGTTGCGTTGCTGGAGACCTGCCTTCTTCCGAATGCGAAGGGCGTACCGTCGCGACGAAGTTCGCGAAGAGAGCAAAAAAATGCGAGCGATCGCGCAAGAGATGCGTGTAGTGCACATCGATCGCTACGTACACGAACGCACCCCTGACACAGCGCCGTGAGGCGAAACGAAGCATGCGCGGCCAGACAAAACGCAGAACGCGGTGCCGATCCGGAGATCGACACCGCGTCCATTGAAGCGCGAGCAGAGAGGTCGCTCAGACCGTGCTGCGCGGCGGCTCCTTCGAGCTGTTCGGAACGCTCGCCTCGGTCGTCGCGCAGATGTCCTGCGCGGAGCCGTTCTTGAAGATCGTCTCCGCGCGCTTCTGCTCGTCGCTGTTCTCGCTGTGGACGGAGATGAGGATGTTGCCCCCCTTGATCTTGCCCTCGTAGCGCTTGGCCTCGATCTCGGGGATCCCCATTCCGACGAGAGCGCCGGTGACGCCGCCAACGGTGGCTCCGGCGGCCGCGCCGCTCAGCGCCGCCAGCAGCGGGCCGGCCGCGATGAAGGGACCGAAGCCCGGAATGGCGAGCGCGCCGATCCCGGCGAGGAGCCCGAGTGTTCCGCCGAGGACACCGCCGGCGCCCGCACCCGCGACGGCGCCTTCGGGGGCCTTCGTGTTGTGCTCGTGAGCGAAGTCCTTGGTGCCGTCCTTGTTGGGGAACAGCACGGAGATGTCGTTGTTCGAGAATCCGGCGGCCTGGAGCTGGCCCACGATCATCTCAGCCGCGCTGCGGCTCTGCACGATGCACATGACTGCTTTCTTCATTTTACTTTTCCTTCGTTGGAGACGATCGACTGCTTCACTTCTTAACTTCGATCTGGTTGTCGACTTCCGTGACGCCGGAAGTCTGCTTGGCGCTTGCTTCGATTGCAGAGCGCTCCTGATCGCTCTTGACCGGTCCGCGCAGGGTGACCTTGGTGCCGTTGGTGATGATCTTCACGTTCTTCGCGGTGAAGGAGAGCGCCTTGTCCGCGACGACAGCGCGGCGAATGGCCGCCGTGATGTTGCGCTCCGCCGCACTGCCGCCCTGGTCCATGGGCGTGAGTGCGCCGTGCCGATCGCGATCGTTGATCTTGGTGTTCGTGGCGTTCTTCGTCTGATCTGCGACGCCGGGATTGGCGACGACGGCGGCGGGCGCGGGCGCGGCGGTCGCGGTTGCATCGGTGGTAGCGACCGCGACGGGAGCGACGGGCTCCGTCTTGCGGTCAGCACGGCCCGTGGTGACCGCTGTCTTGTTGGTGTTTGTGTCGGAGGACGGGCTTGCCGCGCCGTTGGTGGCAGACGACGTCGTGGAGAGCGTGGTCGACTCCGTGTGCGCGCCGGCGTTGTCGAGCGATGAGGGATCGTTCGCAGGCGGGGCGTCTTGTCGGGCGCAAGCTGCGATCCCGAGCGCACAAGTGATGGCGATGAGGCTTGTCTTCATTGGGTTCTCCGATTCGGTTCGGACGAGGCGCCAAGCAATTCACGCGCCGCCCGCGTGACGCACGATTACGCGGGGTCTCGGCAGCTCCGCTCTGTGGAGGTGCGCACCAATGTGCGTGGCTCAGTGGCGGAATGGTTACATCGAGTACCGGCGCGAGCAGGTGAGCTCGAGCGGCGGTCGCCCGACTCCACTCACGCTGGCTGCGTCGGAAGGTGTCGCGCTCCGTCATGAGGAAGCGTGGCGGCACGCCGGCCCGCGACTTGCGACGAGAGGCGAACGAGCGAATCATCGCTCCCCTACGAAGGACACTCTCATGAAGTACGGACTCGCATGGCTCCTGGGCATCCCGATTCCGATCCTCGCCGTCGTCTACCTGGTCTCGCACTGCTAGGCGGTCTCGGGGGGCCGTACGGGTCAACCTGATCGGTCCGTGAGGTTCGACAGGCCACGAAATTACCCGTGCGGCTCCAGTGCGCACACGCGGGTGCACGTGCGGCCCGGCATCCCGGCTCTCCGCCGCGCGGTCGCGATCGAGGCGATGGTCAGTACGAGCAGCGATATCTCTGAACGGCGCCCAGACCGCTTGGGCTCACTCCCCGAAACGCAGCAGCTCGAGCAGCTCGACCGACGTGATCGCCTTTGCGCTCGCCTTGCCCTCGAGCACCGCGCTGGCGAGCTCTCGCTTCGCCGCGTGCATCGCGAGCACCGCCTCCTCGATCGTCCCTCGCGCCACCATGCGATAGACGGTGACGGGCTCTGTCTGACCCATCCGGTGCGCGCGCGAGGTCGCCTGCTCCTCGGCCGCCGGGTTCCACCACGGGTCGGTGTGGATCACGTAGCTCGCGCTCGTCAGGTTGAGGCCCGTCCCGCCCGCCAGCAGCGACACGCAGAAGACGTCGTACTCGCCTCGCTGGAAGGCATCGACGATCGCGCGCCGCTTGGCCGTCGGCGTCTCTCCGGCAAGGTACGCGACGCGCAGCCCCGCGGCCTCGAGCTCGGGCTGCACCTTTCCGAGGAACTGCGTGAACTGACTGAACACCAACGCCCGGTTGCCCTCCTGCGCCAGCTCCACGCACAGCTCGACGACGCGGGTGATCTTCGACGAAGGCCCCTCGTACGAGGGGTCGACGAGGCGCACGTCACACGCGAGCTGCCGGAGCCGCGTCAGCGCCGCGAAGAGTGCGATCTTCAGCTGGGCGGCGGTCTCCCCCGATTTTCGCTTCGCGAACTGCGCCTCGCACGCCTTCCTCAGCGCCAGGTAGCGCTTCTGCTCCTGCGCATCGAGGTCGATGTACTCGGTGATCTCCTCACGCGGCGGCAGCTCCTCGAGGACCTTCGCGCGCGTCCGCCGCAGGAGGAACGGCGCGAGGAGCCGGCCAAGCACCGCGAGGCGCACCTCGTCTCGCTGCGTCCCCTCGATCGGCTTGCGAAACCGCTCCCGGAACGCCGCCTCGCTGCCGAGCAGCCCGGGAAACGCGAGATCGACGATGCTGAAGAGCTCGCCGAGATGGTTCTCGAGCGGCGTCCCCGTGAGCGTGATCGTGAAGTCGCGCTCGATCGCGCGCACGGCGTCCGTGCGCTGCGCGCTGACGTTCTTCACGTACTGCGCTTCGTCGACGACCACGGTGGCGAACCGCACACCCTCGAAGCCGACGCTCCGCCTCTGCATCAGGCCATACGAGACGACGAGCACGTCGCCAGGTCCGAGCTCGGTCAGCGACAGCGCCCGCTCGTCGTTCCACCATCGGCACTTCAGGCTCGGCATGAAGCGCGCGAGCTCGGCCATCCAGTTCGACGAGACTGACGCTGGCGCGATGATCAGCTGCGGACCGAGCGGCGCGCGCGCCTTCAAGACGGCTGCAGTCTGCACGGTCTTGCCGAGGCCCATGTCGTCGGCAAGGATGCACCCGGGCGCCCACGTCGCGAGGCGCAGCATCCAAGCGACGCCGTCGTGCTGGTAGGGCCTTAGTGTCCCGTGCTCCAGCGGGGGTACCTTCACCCGCTTGCCGCGGTTCTCGAAGCGCTCGACGTACGCTTCGAGGCTCGCCCCGCGAACGTCGTCGAAGACCGTCAGTGCCTCCGCCAGCACCGAGCCGAACGCCTCGTGCATGCGCGCGTCCTCGCCCTTCGCCGCGCCGCCGAGCTCGGTCGCGATCGCGACGGGCCGAAGCTTGTCGATCGCTTCCTTCGACAGCTCGAGGAAGACGCCGTCCGCGGCCTTCACGAAGCGCTGCGCGAGCCGTGCCGCATCGAGCACGTCACCGAGCGTGAGCTTGACGCCCGCGACGTCGAGCGCGCCACCGACGACGAGCCATGAGCCGTTCCTCTGCACGTCGAGCGTGCGCGCGGCGTCTCCCCAGGCCGTGACGGTCGGGCGCTTGCCGATCTTGATCTCGATCGCGAGGCCCAGCGGGTTGTGGTCGAGGTACTCGGCGAGCGCGAGCGTGTCTGGGAGTCCGTCGGTGTGTCCGCGCGTGTGGTCCCAGAGGACCGGCGCTGCGATGCGCGCGCGCGAGTCCTCGGCGATGAGCACCTCGCGCTCGAGGTCGCGCTCCACGAAGAATCGCTGCTCTCCCTCTGCGAACGTGAAGAGCACGGGCCCGCGGCCGGCCGAGACGAGCGGCGCCCGCGGATGCACGGTGATGAAGATCTCGACGACGGCGGCTCCCGCGGGCTGCCACTCCACGCGGATGGCCGGGGCGGGCTCGTAAGGGAGCTCCACGCCGAGCGCGTCACGTGGGAGCTCGACGACGCCAGCGGTGACGAGCGTCTCGGTGGCGGTGACGAGCCGCGGGATGGCCTCCTTCGGAAACGTCATCGCCGGACCGACGCTCTGCGCGGCCTCGAGCCACGGTCGAAGCGAGCGCGGCACGAACATCGACACGACCGTGTTGCCTCGCACCGTCCCACGGAGCCCGCTCGTCTCTCCGCGGCCGAGCAACGCCGCATCGAGCACGCGGCCGTCGATCATGAAGCGCGGGCTGAGGACGCCGTCGGCATCGGCCTCCATGCGCAGCGAGAGATCGCCGGCGATGATCTCGGCGGGCTCTTCGCCCTCGGGGCTCGCCTTCACCGTTCGCCGCATCATCACGGTCGGATGCTTTCCGAGGAGGCGGAGCAGCTCGTGGCCTTGCGGCGTCCCGAGCATCACACGCGCCTCCGAGACGCGCTCGAGGCTGCACATCGCGATGCGCGCGATCTCGCGCCCGAGCGGGACGGACTCGTCCATGTAGAGCGCTTCGAACGTCTCACGCTTCCACTTCGACAGCTTGCCGCTCGCGAGGGGGCGCCGCGAGTGGGGCACGACACGCAGCTCGGCGTCGCGGTACGTCGGCGAGATCGCGAACGACCACTCGCGGGCATTGTCGGCTTCGTGCTCGGGCGTCGCGAGGTGCTCGAGGACGTGCTCCCAGACCGGGCGAGAGAGCTCCCGCTCGAGCGCGACGACGGCGTCCTCCGTGCGCGCGTGCAGCGCCAGCAGCACGGAGCGGAGCGCGAAGACCTCCCATGCGTCGGAGTCCTCCGGGGTGCCGAAGGCCTGATCTTCGAAGTGTGGCTCGCCGCGCGAGGAGAGCGGGAGCGCGAACGCGAGGCGAAACGGCTCGAGCAGCAGGAGGTTCCGACGCTCGCGCGCCTCGAAGACGCAGCGCTGCGCGTCGTAGAAGAAATCGAAGCCCGGATGACGGCGCCCGTCGACCGGGCCTGGGGCGCCGCGCTGGACCCGCGTGCCGCTGCGGACCTCGAGGTAGCGCTCGGCGAGCTTCGCGTAGACCTCTCCGAGCGTCGTCGCGCGCGTCTCGGGCGACGGCTCCGGCGGTGTCCACGTGCGGAGCATCTCGAGGTCCGTTGCGATCTCGGCGGCGTGAACGAGCACGTGGCGGCGCAGGGCGACGACCGCGGGAGTGCTCGCGCCGTTCGTGCGCGACCACCAGTCGGGGAGGGGAGACCAGCGATCGACGCCGTCACCGACGCGCGCCCCGACGTGTACCGAGAGGCGCGAGAGAAAGACCGACGCGGAGTAGACGCCGCGGAGGCATGCCGGGAGAGGCTCGGTGGAAGCCGCGGCTGCCGCAGCAGCAGGAGCCGCGCGCGGCGGAATTGCGGCAGGCACGCTCATCGGCAGCGACGAACGCGCGAGCGCGGCGCTCCCGAGCTGGAGCACCATGGCGACGGCGGCGATGTGCTTGCATCGGCCGTCGCGCGGAAACGCGGGGCAGGTGCACTCGCTCTCGAGCGTGCCGTACCGGTAGGGGCCGAGCGTGACCTGGTAAATTTGTGTCCCGTGCACGAACGCGGTCGCGCTGAGGCCGTCCGCGCCGCGCCGCAGGCCGACCACGTTTCCCTCGGCCGCGTATCGCGAGCCACGCGCACGCGTCGCCGGGTCGTACGTGCTCAGCAGATCGATGAGCCGCCCCTTCGCCGCAGATGTGAGGGTGGTCTCTTCCGACACGACCCTCTCTCGTAAGCGAGTGCCCGGCGAGCGGCAAGCCAGCCGTTCGACCGACCAATCGAACGCGGCCGCAACGCGCAGTGAAATTGTTCGGCGCTCGCCCCGCGCAGGGTGTCTTATGGACGTCGGGGCGGCGAATTTCCGGCGCCCATCAACACGCGGTCCGATGACCAGCAGGATGGTGCAACATGGGCGACAAATCTCCGAAGGCTAAGGACAAGAACAAGAAGCAGGACACGAAGGACAAGAGCCAGAAGCAGGCGGACGCCAAGGCGAAGGCCAACGTCGGCGGCCAGAACGCGGCCGGCAAGAAGAAGGGCTGAGCCTTCGAGGCTCAGCTGCACCTTCCGCTCACGGAGTGCACCGGAAGGCCGGTGACTCCGCGAGTGTGCAGCTCATCACCCGTCTGCCGGCATCAGCTCCGGGTCCCACGCGCTCGCCGCGTCGGGGAGGAAGCTCTGCCATCGCGCTCTGGCGAACGGGCGGAACGCAACGCTTTCGGCGCCACGCGCATCGAATCGGACCATGAAAACCCGCTCGATCCTCGATCCGATCCGCATCGCTCCCGCTGCGACCGACAAGCTGCAGAGCTTTCACGGCGACGTGGTCGCGGAGGTCGCCGCGGCGGTCGGGAAGAACGCGGTCGTGGTCGTGGGTATGGCGCAGAACCCGCACGTGAAGAGCGTGCGCAAGGCGCTGACCGAGGCCAACATCGAGTTCGAGTACCTCGAGTACGGCAGCTACTTCTCGGAGTGGAAGGAGCGCCTCGCCATCAAGCTGTGGAGCGGCTGGCCGACGTTCCCGCAGGTCTTCGTGCGGGGCATCCTCATCGGTGGGGCGGACCTCACGGTCGCGGCGCTCGCCGACGGCACGCTTCAATCGCGCGCAACGTCGGCTGGCAGCGACACTGTCACCGCGTAGGCGGTCTCAGGAGGACAGCTTCACCGTGCGGAGGTACGGCTTGTGGGTCTTGAAGCCCTGCGGGTAGGCCTTCGCGGCGTCCTCGTCCGAGACAGACGTGACGATGATGACGTCGTCGCCCGGCTTCCAGTTCACCGGCGTCGCGACCTTCTGCTTCGTGGTGAGCTGGACGGAGTCGATCACGCGGAGGATCTCGTCGAAGTTCCGACCCGTGGTCATCGGGTACGTGAGCATCATCTTGATCTTCTTGTCCGGGCCGATGAGAAACACGGTGCGGACCGTGGCGTTCGTCGCGGGCGTGCGGCCCTCGGACGTCCCGGCCTCGTCGGCGGGGAGCATGTTGTAGAGCTTCGCGACCGCGAGATCGGTATCGCCGATCATCGGGTACTTCACGGCGGAGCCCTGGGTCTCCTCGATGTCCTTGGCCCACTTCTCGTGGTTGTCGACCGGGTCGACCGAGAGGCCGATGAGCTTCGTGTTGCGCTTGGTGAACTCCGGCTCGATCTTCGCCATGTAGCCGAGCTCGGTCGTGCACACCGGCGTGAAGTCCTTCGGGTGCGAGAAGAGGACGGCCCACGAGTCGCCGATCCACTCGTGGAAGTCGATCTCACCCTTGGTGGTCTTGGCCTTGAAGTTCGGAGCGGTGTCGTTGATGCGAAGGGACATGATCGGTTTTCCTCCGGTGAAGTTGATGCCGATCAATTATTCGCGTTGCGCCGGGCGCGCAATACTCAGAAGGCGGGGAGGCCTCAGCACGTGTCGTTCGGGTTCGGGAACGCGTCCGCGTCGTCCTCGCCCTTGCGCGGCGTGAGGCAGGCGAAATCCTTCTCGACGAGGATGTAGAGCGACAAACCGGCGCCGATCGGCTGGTTAGCCTCGAAGCCGATCGTTTCGTTCGCAGCCCACTCGCGCGCGAACGCACGCGGGACGAGGACCTCGACGCTCCCAGCGCTCAGACGTGCCGACGTCTCTTCAGCCTCAGCCGAGGCGACGATCGCGTAGCCGAGCCGCTCCGTCGCGGACGAGCCGAACGCGATCCCCTCGCGCACCTCGCCGCTCTCGGCGAGCGCATTCACCTCGCCGCGCGAGAGCCGCAATCGAAGCGTGTTGCCACGGATCCGGAGCTTCATCGGACCGTAGCCTAGCGCGTCACGTCCTCGGGCGCGTCCCAGTCGAGGAGCTCGGCGTGCTCGGCGTCGCTCATCGCGAGCTCCTCTGCAGAGACGGCATCGAGCAGCGCCTGGAGCGAGCCCCGCCGCGCGTCGGCGTGCGCGAGCGCGGTCGGGACCACGGCTTGCGCGTCATAGCGTGCGAAGAACGGCTCCCATCGTCCCGCTCGCCGCGCGGCGACCGCAGGTGCGGGCGAGCGGACCTCCGCGAGGCGACGCACCAGCTCGGTCGACACGAACGGCATGTCGCACGCGACGGCGATCGCGGCTCCTTCCCCGGCATGCTCGAGCAGCGCGAGCAGGCCGCCGAGCGGGCCGAGGTCGTCCGCGGCGCGCGCGTCGGCAAGGACCTCCAGACCGGCCGACGCATACGCGGACCTCGCGCGCTCGCCGACGAGCACGCAGGGGATGGAGAGCCGTGCGAACAGGCCCTTCCAGCGCGCGATGAGCGTCTCGCCGGACGGCGCGAGGAGGAGGCCCTTGGGGCTGCCTCCCATGCGGGTCGACCCGCCTCCGACGAAGATCCCTGCGACGACCGGAGCGTGCATGGTGCACGACGAAGATAGCTGGCGCGGCCGTTGGCGGGCTGCGATCAACGACCGGCGCGCACGACCTGTTGGCCACGGCTTGCCGCAGGCATAGCTGGGGTCTTGGCGATCCAGCCGCCCCCAGGCCGCCGCAGAAGCGCCTCGACAAAGTGCTTTTACATCGTAAAGCGAGGTGGACGCGAAATACCCTGCGACCTTCTCCAGGTCGAGGGCTCCAAAGAGAGAACCATGAGCCTCCTCCGCTTCGCCCTCTCCGCCTTGCTCCTCACGGCCTGCACCGATCAGGTGGTCGAACGCACGACGCGACCGGCGAGCGCCCCGGCGCAGGAGACCTCGCCGCCCGCCGACGACACGACGGAGACACCTCCGCCAGCCACGACCTCGACGCCGCCGTCGCCGACGCCGACGCCGACGCCGACTCCCGCCGCGGCGTGCACGACCACGTTCGGTCACTCCATCACGGCGCAGAACGGTCGCCTCGACGGCGTCGTCCGCGCGGTCATCCTGCCCGGCGACAAGCAGTGCAAGAGCGACAACGATCACGTCATCGTGCAGATCGATGCGGCCGGTGAGACCTACCCCGCGTGGGTCAACATCGAGTCGAACGTCGCCACCGTCGATCCCCAGATCCGCTTCGCAGAGCTTCGCGCTCCGCTCGTCTTCGGCGCGTGGTCGGAAGGGTGGCACCCGCTCCCCGGCCAGCTCGACTACCCGACGACCCTCGGTGTGCACACGAGCACGTTCTCCGCGATGCCGAAGGCGACGATCGCGGCACACATCGAGGAGCTCGTGACCGAGGGCGCAGAGGTGAGCGTCTTCTTCGAGGGCTTCTCGACCGCAGATGGCGGACACAAGGTGCACCGCAACGGGTTCGGCAAGGACGGCGCGCTCGTCGTGATCGAGAAGAGCGGTCAACCTCGCTGGCTCCTCTTCCACTTCGCTCAGCAGTCGTTCTGATCGCAGCGCCGATTCGCTCGAGGCAGCTCCGCTCTCCGTGAGCGCTCCGCGGCGTCACGCCCATGGCGGCCACGAAGCGAGGCGCTTGCCGACATCGGCCCAGGCCGGATAGTCCTGCGCGGCGACGAGGGCGCGGATCTGCGTCATGCGAGCGGCGAGGTCGGCGTGCGAGAGCGAGCCGTTGTGCACGCTCCAGGCGAGGAAAACGAGGAGAGTCTCGAGCGTGTCGAGCTTGCAGTATTCGACCACGCGAGCGCGCTCGCCCGCGAAGTAGTGCTCGTAGACCTCGCCCTCGAGGAAGCTCTTGCCCGGGAGGTCGAGGAGGTTGCACGTCGTGCCGAGGCCCGCGCGCGCGGATGCGCCGTAGCCGGAGAGCACGTCCATCACGTCGACGTGGAGGTCGTGGTAGCGGTTTCCGTAGCTCGCGTTCTGCCGGTCGCCGCTGGTCCGATAGAAGCCCGGCGCCGCGATGCCGTGCTTCATCCCCCGGTAGCGAAGCACGGGTAAGTCGAACCCGCCGCCGTTCCAGGAGACGAGGCGCGGGCTCTGACGCGACGGAGCGGACGGGGTGAGGGGGGGGAACAGCTCGAAGAAGCCTTCGATGATGCTTCGCTCGTCGCGCGGATCGCTGCCGAGCGCACGCATCTCGATCGTGCCGGCCCCCGGGTCGAGCACGGTGACGCAGATGCACACGATGCGGTGCCACGGCTGCTGCGGATATTTCTGCGCGCCCTTCGACTCTTCCTGGCGGCGACGCACCATCTCGAGCACCACCGCATGGTCATCACCCTCGATGGCCATGACGCGGCGGCCAATCTCCGGATCAGGGATCGTTTCGATGTCGAAGGCGACGAGCGGACGGTCGAACATGGGGCCTCACCATCGAAGCTAGGTCCGCGCCGCCGCCCAATCGCTCGAGTGATTGGACACCACTCCCGCGACAAAACGGCGAGGCGGCACGCGCGTATCGCGTCGAGCTCGCTACCGCGCGCGCGGCGGGGCCGCCGGGAGAGCCGCTGCGGCGATGACCGCGAGCGCCAGCACCACGGCGAGGAGCTGCGCGGCCGTACGATGCGCGGCCAGCGGATCCGCCGCTCCCGCCGTCAGCGTCGACACGACGCCCACGCCGATGACGGCACCGAGGTAGCGCACCGTCGACGACACGCCTGCGGCCATTCCGCTCTTTGCGCGATCCACCGCGGCCATCGTCGCGGTCTGCACCGCCGGCGTCGAGAGTCCGATCCCCACGCCCAGCAGCACGAGGCCCGGGACGAGATCCCGCGCGCCCGTCGGCGTCTGCCACCCCACGTACGCCATGCCGAGCAGCGCCACCGTACCGCCGACGAGCGAAGCCCCTCGCGAGCCGAGACGTGCCACCAGCCGACTCCCCGAGAGCGAGCCTGCCACCATCGCCAGCGTGAGCGCGAGCAACGTGCGACCGCTCGTCCGCGCGTCGCCGCCGAACGCTCGCGAGAGCACCAGCGGTAGCTCGAACAGGAGCGCATACATCGCGAGGTTCTGCATGCCCACCACCGAGACTCCCGCCGCGAAGGCGCGGGTCCGGAACAGGGAGGGATCGATCACGGGATTCGAGGCTCGTTTCTCCCAACCGAAGAAGACGACGAGCACCACCACGGCCGCGCCCACCAGCGCCCACCGCTGCGAGCGCAGCCCGATCACCGCGAGCACGAGCCCCACTCCCAGCAGAACGCTCCCGAGCGCGTCGAAGCGCGGCAACGGGCGGCGCGGCTCCTTCACGCTCGAGCGCGCAAGCAGCATCGCGACGAGCACCGGAGGCGCGTTCGCCGCGAACAGGTAGGGCCAGCCGAGGCGCGCGACAATCTCGCCGCCGACGAGAGGACCGACCGCCGCCGCAAGCCCCATCACCGCGCCGAACGCGCCAAACGCACGCGCCTGCCCCTTCTCCGGGACACGCGAGCGAACCAGCGCGAACGAGCTCGGCACCATGACGGCGCCGCCCGCGGCCATCAGGCCTCGCGAGAGCTCGAGCGGCAACAGGCTCCGTCCCGCGAAGCCGACGACCGCGCCCGCCGCGAACACGAGCTGCCCGAGGGCGAGCGCACGCCCGTGACCGATGCCGTCCCCGAGCTTGCCGCCCGGGCTCTGGAGCACGATCCCCACGAGCAGGTAGCTCGCGACCAGCGCCTGGGTCAGCACCTCGCTCGAGACCGAGAGGTCTCTCGCGATCGTCGGGATCGCCACCGCCAGCATCGTCGAGTTCAGCGGAACGAGCGCGACCGAGAGCACCAGCGCGGCGATCTCGCGTGTGGAGAGTGAGGGAGGCTCGGCGGACAGGTCGGACAAGCGAGTCAGGTCGTCCGTGTGATCGCCCGCTGCTGCAGGAGGTAGAGCGCTTCACCCACGAACGCGAACTCGAGATCGATCGGCGCGTTGGCGTGGCCCTCGCAGCGAAGCGCCAGCTGATGGAGCGCCGTCACCTCGTGGTCGCCCAGGCAGAGCTCGGACGCGCGATGCGGCTCGACCGCGACCTCGTGCGTCCCGCCGCCTGCGCGGAGACGGATGGCGAGGTCCTTGTCGCCGGCGGCGCGCTCGATGATGCGCCCGTCACGTGTGACGCGGTAGCGGTCGGGCGTCACGAGGCCCGCGACCACCGCTTCGCCGAGCCCCCACGAGGCCTCGATCACGCGCTCATCCGCGCCCGTCATCGGGTTCTTGGTGAAGAGAACGCCCGCCTTCTCCGCGTCGACGAGGCGCTGCACGACCACGCCCATTCGCGGCGTGGCGTCGAGGCCGAGCCGCTTGCGATAGGCGATCGCCGACGGCGCATGGGCCGACTCGTGCACCTTCTTGATCGCCGCCACGAGCGTCTGCGCGCACACCACGCCGAGCACCGTGGCGTGCTGTCCGGCGAAGCTCGCCGACGCGCCGTCTTCGCCGATGGCGGAGGAGCGAACCGCGACCGAGCCGCCGAGGGCCGCGAAGGCCTCCGCGACGTGGCGCACGGACGAATGGGCAGGATCGTGAGCGATCGCATCCACGTGCGCGTGGGCGAGCGCGAACCCCGGCGGCACCGGGAGGCCAGCGCGCAGGGCCGCCCCGAGCTGCGCGGCCTTGCCGCCGTGCTCGCCGTCGTGGAGCACCTTTGCCAGCTCGGTTGCCGTCATTCGAGGATCGTCACCACGCCGCTCGTTCCGTCGACGCGCACGCGCGCGCCGTCCTTCACGAGCTGCGTCGCCTCGCGGGTCCCGACCACGCCGGGGATGCCGTACTCACGCGACACGATCGCCGCATGACAGAGCTGACCTCCGCGATCGGTGACGATCGCGCCGAGCAGCGGCAGCACGACGTTGAAGTAGGGTGATGTCGAGCGCGTGACGAGGACGTCGCCGCGCTCGATCCGCCCGAAGTCGTTCTCCGTCTCCACGAGCCGCGCCGTTCCCTCGTAGGTGCCCGGGCTGACCGGCAGTCCCTTCACGGACACCTTCGTGCGCTCCAGCTCGGGCTCGCCGAAGAGACAGCCCAGGAAGGCAACGATCGCGCGCTGCCCGCGGCGTGCGTCTTCCGGGAACCACTCGACCGGCGGCGGGCCGGACGGCGGCGCGCCGAGCCACTGCGGCAGCCCCGGGTCGTTCACCGAGCGCGTCGCGCGAAAGTGAGCCCGTCGTTTCAGCTCCTCGAGTGTCGGACCGTCCTTGCCTCGAAGCAGGGCGACGAGCTCGTCGTAGCTTCCGTCCGCGGCGAGCTCGGGGTCGTCGATGGCTCCGCTCTTCACGAGGCGCCGGCCGACCTCGAGGAGCGCGCGCCGCGCCAGGCCGATCGCCCAGCTGTCGGAGTAATGGCCGCGCTCGTCGCGGAGGCGGTTGATCGCTCGCGCCTCCTCGAGCAGGCCGTCGAACGCCGCACGGTGCTCTTCCGGGATCTCGCCTCGGAGCTTTGCGATGCGCGCGGCCGAGCCGTCGTCCGCCGCGCGCGGCCCCTCCACCGCGACGCGGATCGCCCGCACCAGCACGCTCGGCAGCTCGATCGCGGTCTTCACGCACACGTCGTACCCGAGCGACCGAAAGCTCACGACCTCGAGGTACGCGCGCATGGCTTCGCCGACGCTGCCGTCGTGCGTGCGGAGCCGATCGACGATGGTGGCGGCGTCCTCGGCCCCGGCGACGAGCGCGGTAGCCGCCTCATCGGTGCGGATCGCCTTCGCAAGCACAAGGAGCTCCGCGGTCGCGACCCCGAGCGAGATCTGGCTCGACCCACGGAGCACCTGGAGGACCTCGCCGGGCGACTTGCCGGTCCAGCCGTTCACGTGGGCGAGCAGATCGCCGATGGGCAGGCTGGAGCTGATCGTGAAGTTGTGATGCTGCGTGACCATGTCGCGCACGCGATCCCGGCAGACCAACAGGTGCTCGATGAGCGCGTCGTCCGAGAGCGCACCGGGGGAGACGGCCTGGATCTCGCGGTGCCGCTTGTCGGAGGCCGGCCGCACCTGCTCGTCCCACGTCTTCAGATCGAGCCGCCACTGCTTCTTCTCGAAGGCCTCGCGCGAGGCGCGCACGCGCGCACGCATCTTCGGCACGAGGCGCGTGAGGAGCTGGAAGATGATCTTCGGCGGCGGGCCCTTCGCGCCGACCGGCGCCCCGAAAGGCCGAGCCTGCATGAACGCGAAGTCGTTCACGAAGCAGGGCTCGATGCGGTCGAGCATGACGCCGAAGCGCGCGGTCGACGCGGAGAAGCCGACGCCGAATCCTTCGACATACGGCTGCTGCATGAAGCGCGCGAGCGGCCGCGTGAAATGCGTGGTCTCGAGCTCCCAGGCTCCCGGGCCGGGTGGCTGAAAGGCAGGCAGCGCTTCTTCGTGTTTCATGGGTGCCTTCGTTTCGTATCTTGTTCGTCACGCCCCGAGAAGGCCCGCCGGGCTGATAGCGTCTGTTCCCATGGCGACCACGAGCGAGGACCACGCAAACCGCATCGCGCGCGAGGGATGGACGATCGTGGAGGACGCGATCGCTCCCGAGCTCGTCGATCGCCTGGTCGCCGCGATTGATCAGCTCCACGCCGAGCTCGCGGTCTCGCCTGCGGCGAACATCTTCGAGGGGCTCCACACGCTGCGCGTCTACAACCTGCTCGCGCGCGGGAAGGTCTTCGAGGAGGTGCCCGTCCACGAGCGCGTGTTGCCGATCGTGGAGAGCGTGCTCGACCGCGGTTGTCTCGTCTCGTCGCTCTCGTCGATCACGATTCTCGCCGGCGAGACCGCGCAGCCGATCCACGCCGACGACCAGCTGATCCCGCTGCCGAAGCCGCACGTTCCGCTGGTCTGCAACTCGATGTGGGCGCTCACCGACTTCACGGAGGAGAACGGCGCCACGCTCCTCGTGCCGGGCACGCATACCAGCGATCGCTCGCCGAATTTCGGCGAGGCGTACGAGACGATCCCCGCGGTCATGAAGAAGGGGAGCGTGCTCGTGTGGAACGGGAGCCTCTGGCACGGCGGCGGTGCCAACCGCACGACCGAGCGGCGCGTCGGTCTCGCGATGAACTACTGCGTCGGCTGGATGAGGCAGCAGGAGAACCAGCAGCTCGGCATCCCGCTCGAGATCGCGAAGGGGTTCGGGCCTAAGCTGCGGAAGCTCGTCGGCTACGGCTTGTACATGCGCCTGCTCGGGCACGTCGACAAGTGCAGCCCCGTGGATCTCCTCGACGGTACCGGGCCGAGGCGCGTCGTCGGCGAGGTCTGAGCGAGAGCCCGTCCGGGGTCTCTCAGTACTGACAGCAGCGGAAGCCGATGTCGGCGAGCGGATCGGGATCCATGGCGGCTGGCATGCGCGCGACGCTCCGGCCGGATGCGCACGTCTGGCCCAACGCGGAGTCGGCCCAGGAGCCGCCGCGCACGCGGCAGTTTGCCGTCGCCGTCGTTCCGTCGCACGAGTCCTCCCACTCCGCGACGTTGCCGCTCATCTGGTAGACGCCGGTGGAGCCGCCCTGGCAGGCCTGATGGGCGGCCGTCGAGATCAGCATAAGGGAACGTCCGCACGCCTTGGGCCGAGCACGCGTTGTACCAGGCGCTCTTCTCTTGGTCCGCGGCCGACGCAGTCGACATCGTGGACCGGAAGGCCGAGGTTGAACGCGAGCGTCGTGGCCGCCGCCGCGCCGGCCTGCGCGGGAGGACTCGTCGCCGGCGGCCACGCGCCGCGCGGAAAGAACGTCGTGTTCGCGGTCAGACACGACCCGACCTGCGTGTTCACCGGCAGTCCTTCACGGACTGGATGTCCCCGGGCTTGATGAACGCATCGAGGTTCTGACCGCTCTCGGCTCGCGCGAACGGGGCGGGACTCTAGCGCCGTTCCAGCGACGGTCACGTCGGGCGTCAGCGCGCGGACTCCGCCTCGCCGATGACGTCGCTCATGAAGTGCACGAGCGCCCACTGGTCCGCGACGGACGGCTCCTTCAGCTCGACGTGCTCGATGGCCTGGCTCACGAGGACCGTGCGCAGCGACGCGGAAGGGACGTCCTTCGCGAGCCACATCGTCTCGGTCGCCGGGATGACCGTGTCTCCTGCACCGTGCAGCAAGTAGACGTGCGCGCGCAGGCCGGAGAGTCGCTCGTGCGGAGAGACCGCTTTCATGTCGGTCGTGCGACGCGCGATCATCGCCAGGATCTCGGGGCGGAGCGAGCTGATGTCCGGGCTGAACAGGACGTCCATCTTCGCCTTCGACGCGGGGGAGAGGCCCTTCGCCGTCTCGCGGGCCGCGTCGCGCTTCTCGTGCAGCCATGAGCGGAGCGCATCGCGCGCGACAGGCACGTCCTCGGGAGGGAAGAAGTCCTCGGCGTGCGTGTAGACGAGCACCGTCGCGCCGTATCCGTGCGCCCGCAGCTTCTTCGTCGCGCCGGTGACCTCCTCGATCGCATCGTTCGCGAAGAAGCCAGACACGCGACCGAGGTCATCGTGCGCGCCGATCGCCACGACGAACGCGACCTCGTCTCGGAAGCGCGGGTCGGCCGCCGTGAGCAGCGACACGCCTCCGCCGAAGCTCGTCCCCATCAGCCCGACCTTCGACGAGCCGCCCGTGCGCGCACGTAGCGCGCGGAGCGATGCGCCCACGGTCTCGATGGAGCGCGCCGACACGGCGTAGTCGGCGAGCTCGTCGACCTGCGGCGTGAGGACGACCATGCCCGCGCTCACCACCGACTTCGCGAACCGCTGAAGGCGCGGCTCCTCGATGCCGAGGTACTGCACGCCGTGCACGAGCACGACGGCCGGGACGTCCTTCGGGGTGGCGCCCGGCGGCGAGAACATCCGCGCCTTCACGGTGCGCGCGGGTCCGGCGGGCGACGCCGGGACGTCGATGGTGAGGAGCTCCTCCGTGACCTGCGGCTTCGCCTTCGGGTCGGAGAAGGCCATGAGCAGTGTCGTCGCGCGGGCGTGATGCGCCGCCGGGCGCGCGAGGAAGAGCGCGAGCACCGCCATGACGAAGAACGACATCCGCGCACGTCGCCGCCTGGCCTGGTGGCGCGTGCGCTCCTCGACCTTCGTTCGTTCGCGGGTGGGCTCGGGCGCCTCGGTGGCCGTCACTGCATCTTCCATAACGTAAGGACGCTCGGCGCGCGAAACCGCACGTCCAGGACCGGTGAAACGTTGTAATTCTTTGTCACGACTTGCGAGAGATCCTGCACATCGACATGGACGCGTTCTTCGCCTCCGTGGAGCAGCGCGACGATCCGCGCCTGCGGGGCAAGCCAGTGCTCGTCGGCGGCGCGTCTCGTCGCGGTGTCGTCGCTGCCGCTTCGTACGAGGCGCGCGTCTTCGGATGCAAGTCCGCCATGCCGATGCACGAGGCGCTCCGTCGCTGCCCCCAGGCGATCGTCGTTTCGCCGACGCGCGGTCGCTACGAGGAGGTGAGCTCGCAGGTCTTCGAGATCTTCAACCGGTACACGCCGCTCGTGGAAGGGCTCTCGCTCGACGAGGCCTTCCTCGACGTCACGGCAAGCCGCTCGCTCTTCGGGGACGGCGAGACCATCGCGCGTGCGATCCGCAAGGAGGTCTTCGACGTCACCGGCCTCACGTGCTCTGCGGGCGTCGCCTCGTCCAAGTTCGCCGCGAAGATCGCGAGCGACGTCAACAAGCCCGACGGCCTCACCCTCGTCGGCCCCGACGTCGCCGCTTTCCTCGCGCCCCTCCCGCTCGAGCGCATGTGGGGCATCGGCCCGAAGACCGCGCCGACGCTGCGGCGGCTCGGATACGCCACGCTCGGCGATCTCGCCCGCGCGGATGCCGCTGCGCTCGAGCGCGTCCTCGGCGGCTGGGCAGCGGAGGTCCGCGAGCTCGCGCGCGGCATCGACGTTCGCGAGGTCGAGCCCGATCGTGAGGCGAAATCGATAGGTGCAGAATGCACCTATGAGGAGGACCTCACGACCAAGGAGGCGATCGGTCGCACGCTCCTCGCGCACGCTGCCCGCGTCGCCGAGCGGCTCACCGAGGCGGGCCTCACCGCCGGGGCCGTCGTCGTGAAGCTCAAGTACGCGGACTTCACGCTGCTCACGCGCCGCAAGACGCTCCGCGAGCCGGCGAGCGACACGACGACCCTCCATGACACGACGCTCGAGCTCCTCGAGCGCTTCCCCCTCGACGGCGCGCGCATCCGACTCACGGGTGTGTCCGCTCAGGACATCGGTCCCGGCGCGGTTCAGCCGACCCTCTTCCCCGATCGCGCCGCCGAGCGCCGCCGCGGGCTCGAGTCCATCCTCCTGGACGCGAAAGGCCGCTTCGGCGGTCAGCCCATCACGTTCGCCACCCTCCTCGAGGACACGGCCGACAAGGCCGATCCGACGGGCACGACCTCGCGCCGTCGCCGCTGAAGAGCGCGCAAAGCTGGGCGGGGAGGGGCGGTCCGGAATAAGATCCCCGTCGATGACGCGGTCTCTCATGACTCTTCTCTGCATCGCGGGTGCGTCCGTCGCCCTCCTCGGAGGCTGCAAGCCGAAGGCTGGCGCGAGCTGCAAGATCGAGACGAAGGAGATTTGCGTCGACGCGAAGCAGGCGCTCGTGTGTCACGACGGCAAGTGGGAGGACATGACGTGCCGCGGGCCCTCCGGCTGCGGGAAGAACGGCAGCGAGAGCTCCTGCGACCAGACCGTCGCCGAGGACAAGGACGTCTGCAACCTCGTGAACGACTTCGTCTGCAGCGGCGACAAGAAGACGATGCTCGAGTGCCAGAAGAACCACTGGACCTTCTCGCAGTCCTGCCTCGGCGAGCGCAGCTGCAGCATGGAGCAGAAGAAGGTCATCTGCGACAACAGCACCGCCAAGGAGGGCGATGCCTGCCGCGAAGAGGATGACTACGCGTGCTCCCCTGACAAGAAGGTGGCGCTCGTCTGCCGCAGCCAGAAGTTCACCGTCGCCAGCAACTGCAAAGGCAAGAACGGCTGCAAGATCACCGGCGACAAGGGGACCGGCTTCAAGGTCGAGTGCGACGACTCGATCGCGAACATCGGTGACCCTTGCGACAAGGAGAGCCATTTTGCCTGCGCACCTGACGAGAAGCAGATCGTCAAGTGCGTGAGCAAGAAGTTCGTCGCCGACGACAAGTGCAAGCGCAACGAGAAGTGCGCCGTCAAAGGCGAGCTCGTCGGCTGCTACTAGCCGGAACAGCCCTACGTGAGCGCGAAATGCGCGACAACAGTCGGTCGCGCTCTCGGCACACGCAGTGCTGAAGGTCTGGCATGGCTGCACGAACCGGCCGCGCTAGACCGGAAGGCCTGATCAGCCCCCTCAGAGGGAAGCGAGGCGTTCGCCGAGCTGCTTCTCGAGGCCTTCGATGGCCTTCGTGAAGCCCTTCACGCCCTCGTCGAGCTTGTCGTTCGCCATGCGGTCGACCTCGTGAGCCTTGCGGAACGCGGCCTCGTCCATCGCGATCTTGGGGATATCCATCGCCTTCGCCTTCGCGGCGTCGAGCTTCTTCGGGAGCTCGTCGGTCGACTTCTCGAGCTCGGCGAGGAGGCTCGGCGCGATGGTCAGCAGATCGCAGCCGGCGAGCTCGGTGATCTCCCCGATGTTGCGGAAGCTCGCGCCCATGACCTCCGTCTTGTGGTCGTACTTCTTGTAGTAGTTGAAGATCTCCGTGACGTTCTTCACGCCCGGGTCCTCGGCCGGCGCGTAGCTCTCCTTGCCGGTCGATTTCTTGTACCAGTCGAGGATCCGGCCGACGAACGGCGAGATGAGCGTGACCTTCGCGTCCGCGCACGCCACCGCCTGATGCATTCCGAACAGGAGCGTCAGGTTGCAGTGGATGCCCTCCTTCTCGAGGATCTCCGCAGCCTTGATGCCCTCCCATGAAGCGGCGAGCTTGATGAGGATGCGCTCCTTCTTGATGCCCGCGCCCTCGTACATCGCGATGAGCGAGCGCGCCTTGGCGAGGCTCCCCTCCACGTCGTAAGAGAGGCGCGCGTCGACCTCGGTCGAGACGCGGCCGGGGACGATCTCGAGGATCTTGAGGCCGAACTCGACCGACAGGCGATCGATCGCGCGCTTCACGACGTCCTCGGTGCCCCCGCCCTTCGTCTCCTTGCGCGCCCAGACGAGCGCGTCATCGACGAGCTTCGCGTAGGCGGGCATCGCTGCCGCTGCGGCGATGAGCGACGGGTTCGTCGTCGCGTCGCGCGGCTTGAACTTCTCGATCGAGTTGATGTCCCCGGTGTCGGAGACCACCACGGTGACGTCCTTGAGCTGGTCGAGAAGATTCTTGCCCATGATTCCCACTCCCTGTCGCGATCGCGCGCGAAAATCGCGGCAACAAGGTCGTAGCGCCGGCCCTTGCCACGTGTCGAGGGACAAATGCCAGAGAGTGACGAAGCGCCTCGGTTACAGCGGAACCTGTGGACCTCTGCCCTTCGCGTGCTGGAGGTGCGAGCTGCCCCGCAGCGCTGGATTTCAGCCTCCGGCGCGAAGTTGGCCCGAGGGCGCGGGGCTTGCTGTTCTGCGTCCCACGATGATGACCAAGCCCGCGCTCCTCATCGGCCCCGTGCTCCTCGCTGTCGCGCTCTGCGCGGGCGACGCGAGCGCGGGCGAGACCTCGCTCGCGCTCGGCGACGTCGCCGTGCCGCCCGAGAGCTCGGGCGTCGACCGCGCCGCGCTCAGGAACGCGGCCGAGGGTGAGCTCCTCGGTGTCGATGCGTCGAAGCTCCGCAAGCGAAGGGCGCGCGACGTGGTCGTGTCGGTCGCTGTCGTCGGCTCCACGCCTTCGCCGTTCGCCTGCACGATCAACGCGCTCCTCTACGACGCGAAGACCGGCACCATGCTCGCGATCATCCAGGGCCACGCCCACGCCGAGGGCGCGCCGAACGACGACGTCCGCAAGCGCGTCCTCCGCGCCGCGATGCGCAGCGCCGTCAGCCAGATCCCGGCCGCGCTCGACGCGAACTAGCTCGGTCCGGAGCGATTCACGGGCCCGCGTGGGACAGCTCGAGGACCTCGAGATCGGCGAGGTCCTGCTTTCTTCCGGACGCACGTTTGTTGGCGATCAGATCGGCGAGCCCGACGATCGGAACCGAGACGGTGCCGAGGTCCGCGTAGACGGCCCGCTCGAGCGCAGCGCGCGTATCGATCCCGTCGGCCTGCGTCATGATGTCGACGCGCAGCGGCGCAACACCGAAGTAGATCACGTCGTCGGCTGCAACCGTCTTCGCGGCCGCCACGACGTTTGGTGGGGCGCCGAACGCCGCGAGGGCCGCCGCGAGCCGGGCGAGGTTTTCGGGGACTCCGAGAACGAGGAGGTCCAGATCCTTGGTTGCCCTCGGTCGCGCATGGAAACCGACCGCGTACCCGCCGAGGATCGCGAACTCAACCTTTGCGGCGACGCACTCCGCCAACAGCTCTTTGAAGTCGGGGTGTAGGTCCATGATCTCCGCTGAGGGCCAAGGAGTCTTCGACGATCGACCAGATCGATTGCAGGCGCGCGACAGGTGACATCGCTGACCAGAATGCGCGATCGACGGCGGCCATGTCGGAGAGCTTGGCCACGCCGCCCGTCCAGGTGCTCCTTCGGGCTGCAGCTCGCGCGAGCTTGTCCACTTCGTCCACGAAAAGAGTGTAGCAGAACGTCTGCCGTCGAGCTGACCGCCTCGAAGCTCAGCGCGGGCCTCGTCGAAATAGGGCTAAGGAGCGGCGATCTCGAAGGTGAGATCGATCGTCTTCTTCTTCACGTCGATCTCCGTCAGCGGACTCACCACGACCTGCTGGTGACGCGCCGCGAAGAAGGCGTTCACGCGCTCGATGTCCTCCACGATCTTCGTGCGGACGAACACCTGCTTCGGGCGCGCACGAACGACGGTATCGAGGAGCTCCTTCTCGACGGGGGCGCCGAGCTTGGTCGCGTGCAGCGCGCCGATCGAGAACACGTCGCCTTCGTCGATGACGATGGCGGCCGGCACCACACCCTGCGCGTTCGCCGTGCCGACCTCGGTGTCGACGCGGACCTGCACGAAGCCGCGGTCGTAGTAGAGCGAGCTCACGAGGAGCTGCGCGCGCTCGAGCTCGTCGCGGACGAACGGCTTGCCGGCCTCGAGCGCCGCTGCCTTGCGGAGCTCGGCCTCGGGGACCCTCTTGTTCCCCTTGAACTCGATCTTCGCGAAGCGCGACTGCGTGCCCTCGTCGACCTTCAGGCGCACGTTGACGTGATCGGGCGAGCCGGCGACGGGCTCGGTGACGACGACCACGCGCGCAGCCTCGTAGCCGCGCGACCGATACTCGTCGCGCACCGCGAGGGCGATCTTGCTCGCGGTCGCAGGATCGTACGGCGCGTCCTTCGGGACGGAGAGCTTCGCGTCGAGGGTGGCGTTACCGAGGACCTTGGCGCCCTCGAAGCCGACGTGCGCGACATGCGGGCGATCGTGCACCGAGTAGAGGAGGGCGACGCCGGCACCTTGCTGGACCCGGAGGCCGAAGGCAGAGGCGTCGTCGAAGATGCCGAGCTTCAGGATGGCCTCGAGATCGGCGCGCATGCGGTCCGCGCTGAAGACGTCGCTCGGGTGGAGCTCGATCGCGCGCTGGGCGGCCTGCCGCGAGGCTTCGCTCCCGCCGACCACGCACACGCGAACGACGGGCTTTCCCTCGAAGCCCTGCGCCTCGAGCGGATCGCCGCCGGGCACGATGCTCTCGGGACACGGCGGTAGGGCCGGCGTCGCGTCGGCGGTGGGCTTCGGGGCGACGACGACCGGGGCCCTCGCGGCGCATCCCGAGAGCGCGACCAGAAGCGTGAGCGCGAGCGCTTGCGTCGTCATCATCACCGGATCTCGATGAACGCGCGGCTGCGCAGCTCGACCACCAGGGCCTCGCGTTGCTTCTCGACCGCAGCCGCGAACGCCTCGTTGTCGGCGGCCTTCTTGCGATCGATCTTTCCGGCCGCGCGGACGAGGAGCCAGCGCTGCTCGGCGATCTGACGCTTGATCTCCTCCTCGTACTCGACCCGCGAGAAGCCGGCCTTCTTCACCTCGGCCTCGAGCGCGTTGCGAGTCATGTTGTTGGCCTGCGCGACGCTCGCGACGCCAGCGTTCACCTCGGCGTCCGTCACCTCGATGTGCAAGGCCTTCGCGTCCCTGGTGACGAGGAGCTCGTCGATCATGCGCGCGAGGAGCTGCTTCTCCATCGCCGCGAGCTCGGCCCTTCGCTTGGTCGGGTCGTGGGAGAGCGTCGGCTCGAAGCGCTTCGCGCGAGCGGCGACGTCGGAGCGGAAGATGAACACGTCGTCGATGATGGCGGCGATCCCGTCGAGCGGGACAGGCGCCCGCGCGACCCGCGCGCGAGGCTCGTCAGCACGCGCGGCGGAGGAGCTGGCGGTGATGGCGAGACCGAGCAAGGCGGCGACGACCGGGCGAGACATGGGCGATCAGCTCGGTGACGCGGGCTTGACCGAGTCGGTGGCGAGGTGACCACCGGGCAAACGCTTCTCGATGCGGTCGAGCCGCTTCGCGACCTCCGAGTACATCGTGTCGAACTTCTCGTGCATGTTCGAGATCTGCATCTCGGCCTTGAGGTTCACGTCGTACTCGATGTCGCCGCGCACCTTGTCGCGGGCCACCTGGCGGTTCTGGCTGAGGAGCACGAACACGCTGAGGATGATCGCCTCGAGTGAAACCACGAGCGTCAGGAAGCCGAACGGAAACGGGTCGAAGTCGCCGAACGGCAAGAGCTTCAGGTTGAGCACGATCCAGAGCGCGAAGAGCGCGATGTGGATGAAGAGGAAGGGAAGGCTGCCCGAGAACTCGGCGATCCAGTCGGCCACCTTCATGACCGTCGAGCGGTTGTCGAGGATCTCCTCGTTCGCGTTCCGTGTCGCCGCGTTGCGGATGACCGTCGCGTTGTGACGAAGGCGACGCCCCGTGGCGGCGAGGAGATCCATCGCGGCGGCGGGCTTCAGGCGGAAGAGCTCGTCGAGATCTCCGCGATCGATCTCGATGGCCACGACGTCGGTCTTCGCGCGGGCCGTCGCGGTGCGCGGACCCTCGTCGAGGAGCGAGATCTCGCCGAAGAACTCGCCAGGGCCCGGGCTCTCGAGGAACATCTCTTCGCCGGTCTTCGTCTTCACCGAGAGCTGCACCTCGCCGCTGGTGACGACGTACATCGAGTCGCCGGGATCACCGACGTTGAAGACGACGTGGCCCTCCTTGAACGTGACCTGTTCGACGCGCTCCGCGAGGAGCGCGCGCTCCTGGTCGTCGAGGAGCGCGAACAGGGAGACTTCGGCCAGGAGATCGGTGGTGGACATGCGGCAGGCGGAACGATCGCCCGCGACTCGCCGCCGCGCAAGGGCCTTGGGTCTCGGCGTGCTATCCCGGGCCATGGGCAACCGCATCGAGACCGACAGCATGGGCAACGTCGAGGTGGCCGCGGATCGGTACTGGGGAGCCCAGACCCAGCGCAGCCTCGAGAACTTCAAGATCGGCGGTCACCGCTTCGGCAGGCCCGTCATCGGCGCGTTTGGCGTCGTGAAGATGGCCGCAGCGCAGGTCAATCGTGACCTCGGCAAGCTCGACGCGAGCCTCGCGGCCCTGATCGCGGAGGCCGCCGCCAAGGTCGAGGCCGGCGATCTCGATGACCATTTTCCGCTCGTCGTGTGGCAGACCGGCAGCGGCACCCAGACGAACATGAACGCCAACGAGGTCATCGCGAACCTCGCCAACGAGATCGGCGGAACGCCGCTCGGGAGCCCGACCAAGGGGCCGATTCATCCCAACGATCACGTCAACATGTCGCAGTCGTCGAACGACGTTTTCCCGACGGTGATGCATGTCGCTGCGGCTTCGCGCATCGCGCATCGACTCGTGCCCGCGGTCGCGCGCCTGCGCTCGGCGATCACCGACAAGAGCGAGGCGTTCGCGGACGTCGTGAAGATCGGGCGCACCCACATGATGGACGCGACGCCGCTCACGCTCGGTCAGGAGATGAGCGGCTGGGCCGCGCAGCTCTCGTTCACGGAGAAGAAGCTCACCGAGGCGCTCGACGGGCTCCTCGACCTCGCGCTCGGCGGCACCGCGGTCGGAACCGGGCTCAACACGCATCCGGAGTGGGCGCCGCGCGTCGCTGCGCGGATCGCCGAGCTGACCGGGCTGCCCTTCCGCACCGCGCCCAACAAGTTCGCGGCGCTCGCCGGTCACGAGGCGATCGTCGCGGCGAGCGGCGCTACGCGCGTCCTCGCGACCGCGTGCATGAAGATCGGAAATGACGTGCGGCTCCTGGCGAGCGGCCCCCGCTGCGCGATCGGAGAGCTCGTCCTACCCGCCAACGAGCCGGGAAGCTCGATCATGCCCGGCAAGGTGAACCCGACCCAGGCCGAGGCGCTGACGATGGTGTGCGCTCACGTGATGGGGAACGACGTCGCGATAGGCATCGCCGGAGCCAGCGGTCATCTCCAGCTCAACGTTTTCAAGCCGATGCTGATCCACGATCTTCTCGAGAGCATCGACCTCCTCGCCGACGCGTGCGACAGCTTCCGCGAGCATTGCGTCGTCGGGCTCGAAGCCAACCGCGAGACCATCGCCCGTCACGTCAGCCACTCGCTCATGCTCGTGACGGCGCTCGCGCCGCTCATCGGGTACGACGCCGCGGCGAAGATCGCGAAGAGCGCCCACGAGAAGAATCTACCCCTCAGGGACGCGGCGCTCGCCTCCGGGCTCGTCACCGCCGAGCAGTTCGATGCCCACGTCAGGCCGGAAAAAATGGTGCGTCCGTGATCACAACGCCGTGAGGATCTCGCAGCCGTCGGCCGTGACGATGACCGTGTGCTCGAACTGCGCGGAGAGTCGGCCGTCGGCCGTCACGACGGTCCAGCCGTCGTCGAGCATCTGAACCTCTGCGCTCCCGAGGTTGACCATCGGCTCGATCGTGATGGCCATGCCGCGCTTCAGGCGCATGCCGGTACCTCGCGTCCCGGTGTGAGGCACGTGCGGATCCTGGTGCATCTTTCGACCGATCCCGTGGCCACCGAAGTCGCGCACGACAGAGCATCCCTCGCGACGGGCGAGCTCCTGGATCGCCGCGCCGACGTCGCCGAGGCGCGCGCCGTCACGGACGACGGCGATGCCCGCGTCGCGGCACCGTCGAGCGACGTCGACGACGTGCAGCGCCTCGCGCGATGCGCTCGCCTCGCCGCCCACGACGAACGTCGCGGAGGTGTCGCCGTGGTAGCCGTCGATACATGTCGTCACGTCGACGTTGACGATGTCGCCGAGCGCGAGCACCTCGCCATGCGACGGGATGCCATGGCACACGACCTCGTTCTTGCTGGTGCACACCGCCGCCGGAAAGCCGTGGTAACCGAGCTGACTCGGCGTGCCTTTGCGTCGCGCGGTGTCCTCGCGGACCCATGCGTCGATGACCGCCGTGGAGATCCCCGCGCGGATGCGCGTGCCGATCAGCGCGAGCGTCTCGGCGGCGGCGGCTCCCGCCACGCGCAGCCTGGCGACGGCGCGCGCGTCGTGGATCTCGATGGCCATGGGGGAAGCGTTCGCGGGTGGCGCCTGCGCGTCCAATACCCTTTCGATCTGAGCCGGGCTTGCGCTAGGGCGCCGGGTTCTGTCAGGCTTCTCCTCGATGAGCCTCGCCCAGATTCGCTATTTCGTCGCGGTCGCCGAGGAGCGCAACGTCGGTCGCGCCGCGCGCCGGCTCCACGTCGCGCAGCCGCCCATCAGCCGTCAGATCCGCAGCCTCGAGGAGGAGCTCGGCTCTCCGCTGTTCCGCCGCACCCCGCGCGGCATGGATCTCCTTCCGGCAGGCGAGGTCTTCCTCGAGCACGCGCGGGGCATCCTCGTTGCAGTGGAGGTCGCGACCGACGCCACGCGACGCGCCGGGTCGTGACCTCGATCTCTCACGACGAGATCGCTCGCTGACGTCAGCGCGGGGTCGTCGGGTTCGCGCCCCAGAGCTCGACCTTCGCCTTACCTCCACCGGGGAGGTCGCGGTACTTGAACTCGACGCGCTTGATGACGCGCTTGTTGCCGGGCAGGTCGATGACGCGGCTGCGCGAATCCTTGCTGAAGACGACGCGCGTGTTCGGCTCGAATGTCTCGCCATTGCCGAAGACCACCTTGATCTCGAACATCGCGAGGGCGCTGCCGTCCACCTGGATCTGGATCGCGGTGAAGGCGCCGTCGTCACGTCCGACGTGGATGACGTCCTTGTCCGCCTTGGCATCGACGTGGCGCTCCCCGAGCTTCTCCCACCGGTACTGCGATGCCTGATGCGGGGCCGGCGTCGGGTCGGCCTGCGCGACCGCGGGGGATGCCATGAACGCCGCCATGAGGGCGACGGTGCTGAGGAGGATGTTCGACTTGTTCATTGTTTTTCCTGGTGGTTAAGCGCGACGAAACCGCCGTGTGCTCGGTGAAGAAGCAGGCGCCGTGCCCACCGTCGAACCGCAGAGGAACGGCCTTCTAGGCGGCTCCGGAAACGGATGTGCGGCCACGAAGCCGCCGATCCGCGGCCTCCAGGCCGACCTCCGAGAGAGTGACGATCGACCGGCGCTGTCGCGCTATCATGAGGGCCGAATGCGGAGGGCAAGCGCACGAGCGGAGGATGGGACGGAGGTTCTCGACGTACGCGGTCCGGCGGCCGTTGCGCCGCTCGCGGCAGCGCTCACCTTCGAGGGGGTGAACGCGACTCCCTCTCGCTTCGTGCTCGAGACCGGCACGTGCGTGGTCGGCTCCGGCGCCGCGAGCGACGTCGTGCTCGACGACCCTGCGGTCTCTCGCGCGCACGTAGAGCTCTCGCTCGCTCCAGAGGGGATCGCCATCGCCGATCTCGGTAGCCGCAACGGGACGTTCTATCTCGGGCAGCGCGTCGCGAAGATCACCCTCACTCCCGGCAGCCGCTTCCAGGTCGGCCGCGCGACCGTCTGCGTCGACACCGACACGGCATCGCTCGACGTGCCGAGCGGGCGCCAGCGCGAGGAGTACGGCGGGCTCGTCGGTCGCTCGCCGGCGATGCTCCGGCTCTTCACGATCCTCGAGCGGCTCGAGGGCTCTCTCGTGCCGGTCCTCGTCGAAGGCGAGTCGGGCGTCGGAAAGGAGCTCGTCGCTGCCGCCGTTCACGCTCACTCCGCCGTCGCGAGCGGTCCGTTCGTCATCCTGAACTGCGGTGCGTTCAGTCGCGAGCTCCTCGCGAGCGAGCTGTTCGGGCACAAGAAGGGCGCCTTCACCGGCGCGAACGAGAGCCGCCGCGGCGCCCTCGAGATGGCCGAGGGCGGAACGCTCTTTCTCGACGAGCTCGGCGAGATGCCGCTCGACGTCCAGCCGCTGCTCCTCCGCTTCCTCGAGTCAGGCGAGCTGCGCGCCGTCGGTAGCGACACGTCGCGGACGGTCCGTGTGCGCGTCGTCGCCGCAACGAACCGCGACCTGGAGGCCGCCGTCACCGCCGCCCAGTTCCGCCAGGATCTCTTCTACAGGCTCGCGGTCGTTCGCCTCTGGGTCCCGCCGCTGCGCGAGCGGCCCGAGGACGTCGAGCCGACGGCGATCCGCCTCGCCGCGAACCTCGGGATCCCGCCGCTTCCGCCGCACCTCCTCTCACGCCTTCGTGCGCGGACGTGGGCCGGCAATGTTCGCGAGCTTCGCAACGTGCTGCAGGCGTACGAGGTCCTGGGCGATCTCGCCGAAGGCCCACGCGAAGCGAAGAAGCCGCTCGGCGCCGCCGTCGCCGTCGACCTCGACCGTCCCTACCACGACGCGAAGGAGGAGCTGATCGAGCGCTTCACTCGTGCGTACATGCAGGGCATGCTCGATCGCACGGGGGGCAACCAGGCGGAGATGGCACGGCTCGCGGGGCTCGACCGCACGTACCTCGGCCGTCTTCTCAAGCAGCACGGAATCTCGAAAGCATGAAGGCCCTTCTCGTCGCTTCCTCCTTGTTCGCTGTGCTCGCGCTCCACGCGGGGGCGGCGAGCGCGCAGCCCACGGGCGAAGCGAAGGAGCTCGCGCGTAGCGCCTATGCGCGTGGAGTGAGCGCGCTCGAACGCGCGGACTACGCGACGGCCGCGAACGAGTTCCTGCGCGCCGACGAGGCGCTGCCGAGCAGCGTCGCGAAGAAATCCGCGCTCGACGCCGCGGTGCGTACGGACGACGCGAACCTCGCGGCGCGTGTCCTCAACCGTACGGCGCCGCTCCACGACGACGTCGCGTTCGCCGGGCCGAGACGCGACCTCGAGGAGAGACTCGGTCCGAAGCTCGCGCGGCTCCGCTTCGAGTGTCGCGCCACGACGTGCACGGTCACCCTCGATGGGACGCGCATCGCCGAGAAGGAGACGCTCTGGCTGACGGTCGGACGTCACGTCGCGTCCACCAACGTCGACGGCCTCGCGAGCGAGCGCGCGATCGACGCCGTCGCAGGGAAGCTCGACACGCTCACGCTGGCGCCACCGCCGGCGGCGCCGGTCGTCGTTGCTCCTCCTCCGCCCACTCCGCCCCCTGCCGAGAGCAAGGGTATTTCCCCCGTGTGGTTCTGGGCCTCCGCGGGCGTCACGGTCGTCGTCGGCGGCATCGCGACCTGGTCGACGCTCAATCTCCTCTCGAAGCACTCCGACTTCGCGGACGGCAACTGCGCCTCGGTCGGTAGCCCGGGTTGCAAGTCCATCGCCCACGACGGCAGGAGCGCGGACACTCGAACGGTCATCCTCCTCGGCGCGACGGGTGTGCTTGCCGCGGCGACGGCCGTGACCGGCCTGTTCTTCGTGCGGTGGCACGACCAGCGCGTCGGCCTCGCTCCGGTGCCGGGCGGTGGCGCCGTCTCGCTCGGTGGCTCATGGCGATGAGCTTGATCGGCAGCGCGCGCCTCCTCGGCGAACGCTCGGAGAGCTCGCGCTACGAGCTCATCGCGAAGCTAGCCTCGGGCGGCATGGGCTCGGTCTACGTCGCGCGCTCGCGCGGCGCGCTGGGCTTCGAGCACCTCGTCGCGGTCAAGCGGCCGCACCCGCATCTGCTCGAGACCTCCTCCTTCAAGGCGACGCTCCTCGAGGAGGCACGGATCGCCTCGCGTATCAGGCATGGGAACGTGGTCGGCGTCCGCGATGTCGTCGTCGAGGGCGACCTCGTCTACCTCGTCATGGACTACATCGAAGGCGCATCGGTCGCCCAGCTCGCGGAGCCGACGCCGCAGACGAACGGCCAGCCGCTCGAAGTCCCGGTGATCATCCGGATCTGTCTCGATGCGGCGGCGGGCCTCCACGCCGCGCACGAGGCCACCGACGATCACGGTCGTCCGCTCTGCATCATCCACCGCGACGTGACTCCCCAGAACATCCTCGTCGGCACCGACGGCATCTCGCGCCTCACGGACTTCGGCATCGCGAAGTGCTTCGGCGCCACGAAGGAAGAGACGACGGCCGGCCTCGTGAAGGGCAAGCTCGCGTACATCGCGCCCGAGTACGCGAGCGGAGCGTCGGTCGACCGGCGCGCCGACATCTTCGGCCTCGGCGTCATGACCTGGGAGCTCCTCACGGGCACACGCCTCTTTCTCGGGTCCAACGACGCCGAGACGATCAGGAAGCTCCTGATCCTCGACCCTCCTGCGCCGAGCGTGTTCAGGCCTGGGATTCCGCGTGGCGTCGACGCCATCGTTCTCCGCGCGCTCTCGAAGGACCCCGCGGCTCGCCAGACCACCG
>JANXVA010000016.1 GCA_025351875.1 Myxococcales bacterium
AGCGATCGAGCGCCCAATCTCCGGATGCCGTTCCGGCGGTGTCACGAGCATCCGGAAGCCGCGCGAGTGAGACGCATCCCGAAGCATGTCGCGCACGATCTCTTCAGGGCTTCGCTCGGTGCCGAACGAGGACTGCAGCTCGTCCGACGCGAGCGCGGGCGACGCCATGATCGAACCCGTGCGCCCGGGAAGTACGAGCTGCCCCTGCACGCGACAGTCGAGGTCGCGAAGGATCTCGAGCAAGTGGTCCGCGTCCGGATACGGGGTCTGCGGACCGAAGACGCGACGAACGCGGCGTTCGAGGTCTTCGAGAGCGACCGGCTCGCGGGTCTGGTCGAGAACGAACCCGATGCTGTGTTTGGGGTCGATCGGCCCAATGAAGAGGTGCCCCGTCTCCGCGATAGCGACGTCCTCGCAGAGACGAACACCGAGGGCGAGGGGATCTCCGTCGAAGTGGGGGAGGAGACCCAAGAGGGTCCGCCGCGCGGTCTCCGGTTCGATCGGCGGCCATTGACCGCCGAGACGAACGACCTCGGCCGCGAAGGCGCGAAGCGTCTCGCGATCAAAGACGGGGCGCGCAACGAGCGCCGTTTCGGCGCCATCGACCTCGACCAGGTGAACGCGCCCGGCCGAGAGCCGCACCATGAGGCGCACCATCCCCGCGCCGTTGACGATCCCGGCGGGCCACTCCTCTTCGAAGCGCTCCCCGATCTCGTCCAGGCGCACGATTCCGCCGAACCCGTCGAGCACCGTATCGAGCGCCGTGCTCGCGTCCGCGAGGAGCGATCGGTCGAGCCGCTCCAATCCCTTCGAGAGATCGATGCTGACCTGGGGCTGGCTCTTGCCCAGATCATCAGCGATCTCGCCCTGCATTACGGGATCGCCCGTGAGACCCACGCACCGCTCGACGGCAACTCGCTGCGCGTCGTTGAGCGGGCGCGCGGCGAGCTCCCACATCCGATCGAGCGTGTGCGCGTTTCCCGTGGCCTCGGAGCTGTGCGCGCGGAACTGATGAAGCGCTTCGACGACCTGGGCCAAGCGCGTCCGCCCGATCCCGGTGACCGCAAGGAGCTCCGCGTGCGTCAGCGATGCGACCGCCCCGATCGTCGGGAGCTCCGCTTGCTCGAGAGCGGTCCGAAGCGCGGCCGCCATCGGAAGCTTTTGCACGGGCTCCGGTGAGTCTACGAGATCGGGGACGAGCGGTGGGTCCACGCGCATCGGCCCCGAGGCCACGGCCGCGATACCGCGACCAAGCAGCGTCTCCTGGAAGGCGACGAGATCTGCGGCCGTCTTGGTCCCGATCGCGTGGATCGCTCGGACCTGCGTCGGCGGCAGCGCCAGCAGCTCGCCGATCGTATGCACCTGACAGCGAGCGAGCGCGTTCATCGCCCGGCGCGATAGCCCCGTGAGGCGCAACGGGGTGGTCGCATCGAGGTTCTGCGGTGGAGGCGTGGACGGGGCCACCGCGGCATCGTCGCCAAGCGCCACGAGCAGGGCATCGCGCATCGCACGCGCAGACGGGAATCGCTTCTCGGGGACGGAATCCAAGGCCTTCTTGAAGAAGGCGGCCAGCCCGGGAGGTTCGATGTCGTCCTCGCACACGGAAGGGGCCTGCCCCGGCTCGGGGACGCGACCCTCGAACGCGTGGCGACCGGCGTAGAGCTCGAAGAGGCAGAGGGCCGCCGCGAAACGGTCGGTCGCGTGGGTCCAGCGGGCGCTCGTCGGGTCGCGGTAGAGCGCCGTGCCTCCGTACGGAGCATCCTCGGGGATCCCGGCGAGGCTGAAGTCGATGATGATGAGGCGACCGTCGTTGACGAGAAGGTTGTCGGGCTTCAGGTCCTTGTGTGTGACCGACTTTTG
The DNA here is from genome assembly GCA_025351875.1 of Myxococcales bacterium. Taxonomy (GTDB): domain Bacteria; phylum Myxococcota_A; class Polyangia; order Polyangiales; family Polyangiaceae; genus Labilithrix. The sequence goes on from JANXVA010000016.1 coordinate 1,861, forward strand.
CTCGAGGTAGTCGAGGCCGGCGAGCAGATCCTCCGCGAGCTTCCGCTGCGCGGTCGGCTCCGGCGTCGGGTGCGCGGCGAGCCATTGGCGAAGGGTCTCCCCTCCCACGCGTTCCATCACGAGGGTGAGGCGTCCCTCGACCATCTTCGTCAGGTCGATCACGCGCACGACGTTCGGATGATCGAGCGTGGAGAGCACCTGGTACTCGCCGCGGAGCGCCTCCTCTGCCGCGTCCTCCGTACGCGCGATCTTCAGCGCTCGGGTGCGCCCGCTGACGAGATGGCGCGCCGCATAGACGACGGCCATCCCGCCCTGCCCCAGGCGCGACACGATCTCGTAGTCGCTACCCACTCGCGTACCGGCCTGGAGGTTGTCCGCATCGAGCGGTGCCTTCCGGTCCAAGACGACACCAGGAAGCGTCCGCGCCTCCGGCTCGCGCGCGACGCGCACCGCCGCAATCGCGTCGGCGAGCGAGGCGTAGCGATCCATGGGGCGCAGCTCCACCATCCGCGCGACCGCCTCGTCGAGGCTGAGCGGGATGCGTTGGGCCATATCTCGCACGCGACGCATCAGCCGACGAGCAGCCATCAGCTGCCGCGTGTTGTCGAAGAGCGGCTTCCCCGTGAGGATGAGCGCGAGAATGGCGCCAAGGCTGAACTGGTCCGACGCAGGCTCGGCGCTGCTGAACGCCGTGACCACCTCGGGCGCCGCGAACACGAGCCGGTCGTCCGCCAAGCTGGTGAGTGAGATGGTCGCGTCCGACGTGAGTTGCTTCGCGAGATCAAAACCGGTCACCCGGATCTGCTGCGGGTCGAGCCGGTCCTCCACGAGGATCACTTCGG
>JANXVA010000042.1 GCA_025351875.1 Myxococcales bacterium
CGAACGGCTCGTTCGACCTCGGTCTTGCCCTCTTCCATGTCGCGGAGCACTTCGGGCAGCGCTTCGGCGACGAGGAGACGGACGGCGGGGTCCCGGTCGACCCGAACCTGAAGACGCTGCGGTCGGCGCAGGTCGACTGCGCCCTCAAGGTCGTTCGCGCCATCGCGACGGACGCGACGCAGCCTGTCGAGATCCGCGCGCGCGCGCGCTACCTCGAGGGCAACCTCCTCTTCCTGAACGCCACGTACGAGGAGTCCGTCCGCGCCTACGATGCGGCGCTCGAGCTCGCGCCGGGCATGGGTGACAGCGGCCCCATCTCGGTGGGCGAGGCTGGCCGCGTCTACAACCCCGACCTGCTCGGGCGCGATGCGGCGTGGAACCGCGCCATCGCGCTGCGGCGGATCGAGGACAAGAAGGACGCCGGCAACGACGGCGGCAACGACGGCGGAGGCGACAGCGGCGGCGACAGCGGCAACAACGACAAGGACGGCGGCGACGACAAGCCCGACAGCGGAAAGCCGGACGCCGGCAAGGATGCTGGCGGCAAGGACTCGGGCGCCAAGGACTCGGGCTCGAACGACGAGAAGCCGCCACCCAAGCCCGACGAGAAGAAAGACAAGGAGCCGCCGCCTCCGCCGCCCTCCCGGCAGAACCAGGACGAGCGCATGCTCGACCAGCTGGAGAACGCGCCCACGGTGCAGCAGGAGACCGCGCGGAAGATGGGCCAGCGGCGCCAGGTCCGCGGGATGAGCGACAAATGAAGCGCGCGCTCGTCACAGCGCTCGCGGCGTTCGTGCTGGTGTTCTTCACCGCGCGTTCGGCGCTCGCGCAGGTCGTCGAGATCAAGGCGAACGTCGACAACGACGCGGTCGAGGTCGGCGACGGCATCACGTACATGCTTCAAGTGATGGCGCACGGAGGGCTCGTCGCATCCGATCCCAAGCCAGGCCCCATCCCGGGCTTCTCGCTACATGGCGTCTCCCAGGCCCCGATCCACATGCGCACGACCGTCAACGGCGCGACCGACGAGGTGAACGGCCTCGTCACGCAGTGGTCGCTCCGCGCCGACAAGGTCGGCACCTTCACGCTCGGGCCAGCCGTCGTGACGGTCAGCGGCGCGAAGCGCACCGCCCCCGCGGTCCGCGTGCGCGTCGTCGAGCGCGGGAAGGGCACAGCCGCGCGTCCGCACGGAAGGGCGCCAGTCGACCCATTCGGCGGCTCCACGCTCGACCCGTTCAAGGGTCTCTTCGACTTCGGTGACGACGACCGCCGCCCCGAGCCCGCTACCCCGAGCGCCGACCCGAAGCTCGGCATGGACGCGCCGCGCGATCCGGTGGCCTTCCTGCACGCCACCGTCGACAAGACACGAGCCGTCGTCGGCGAGCAAGTCACGTTCGCCGTCTACCTGTACGAGGATCCCTACGCGCGACAGGGCCGCCCCGGCGACGTTCACGAGGCGAATGCCAACGAGTTCGTGAAGCGCTCGCTCGTCGAGGACGAGACGCGCGCTGTCGGAGTCGGCACCGCGCTCGTCGGCGGCAAGCTCTGGAACGTGAAGCTCATTCGCAAAAATGCGCTTTTCCCCCTGAAAACAGGGCATCTCACGATCGAGCCGATGTCGCTGACGCTCACGCAGGCGCGCGTCGGGCTACGCGCGAGCGAGACGCTCTACGTCGACGTGACCGAGCCGCCCATCGCGGGGCGGCCCGCGGGCTATGCCGTCGGGGACGTCGGGGAGATGTCGCTGCAGGCGACGGTCACACCACGCGCGATCTTTCGCGAGGCGGCGATCGGCGTGAACGTCGAGCTGCGCGGCACGGGAAATCTCCCCGGGCAGCTCACGCTCCCGGTCGTGCCCGGCGTCGAATGGCTGGAGCCGACGCTCCGCGACAAGCTCGGTCAGACGCAGGCCGATCGCTATGGCGGCACGCGGACGTTCTCGTATGTCGTGCGCCTCCACAAGGAAGGCGCCATCGATCTCGGCGAGGTGCGGCTTCCCTACTACGACGCTGACAAGCGCACGTACGCGATCGCACGCGCGACCATCGGGATCGTGAACGTCGCGCCGGGCGCCGAGCGAGACGCAGGGACGGACGCACCGGAGGTCGTGCTCGCCGGGATGCCGAAGGAGCGCCGCGTCCTCGAAGGGCCGCACCCGCAGTCGTTCCTCGCCGAGCGAGGGCTCTTCTGGGTGGCGCTCTTCGGCTCACCCCTCGCGTGTGCCCTCGCGCTGAGCGCACAGGGCGTCCTCGGTCGCTGGCGCGAGAAGCGTGCGGCTGCCACCCCCTCCGCCGACCGTATCGCGAAGACGCGACGCGCCGAGGCCGACGACGCGTGCCGCGGCGACGACGGCAAGGCCGCGATGGGGGCGGTCGCCCGCGCCGTCGAGGCAGACGTGCTCCTGCGTACCGACGTGAACCTGCGCGGGGCCGCAGGCGGCACCGTGAAGTTGGAGCTCGAGAGCGCGGGGCTCGAGAGCGAGCAGGCCGAAGGCATCCTCGCCGTCCTCCGCACGTGCGAGGACGCGCGGTTCTCGCCCGACGGCGTCGACATCGAGACGGCCCGCGCGACGTGGACGCGCGCGAAGGCCGCGCTCGACGAGCTCGCGCCTCGGAGCGAGCGAGCGTGAAGCGCACCTGGGCAATGGTCGCAGCAGCAGCAGCGCTGACTCTGCTGCCCGTGCACGCAAGCGCCGATGCCGACGCGAAGGAGGAGGCGGCCGAGGACACCGACCCGAAGGCGCTCTTCCAGGGCGCGACCGATGCGCTCGCGGGTGACCGCCCAGCGCTGGCGATCGCGAAGCTGGAAGCGCTGGGGGACCGCGGCGTCGTCGACCCCGTCGTGAGCTACGACCGCGGGCTCGCGTATGCCGGCCGCGTGCGGGCCGGAGCAGAGCAGCCCGGCGACCTCGGTCGCGCCGCACACGGCTTCGAGGAGGCACGCGAGCTCTCCCACGACTCCGCGCTTGTCACCGACGCGACGACGGCGCTGGCCGCGGTCCGAGCCGAGGTCGCAAAGCGGCGCTCGCGCGCGGGGGATGCGATCGAGCTCGATAGCGGCGTCTCGCTCGGGCGCTCGATCGTGAAGCTCCTGCCCGAGAACGTCTGGGCGATCCTCGCAGCGTTCTGCTCGCTCGCCTTGACCGTGGGCATCGTCCTCCGTGCGCGCGCGCACGTGCACCGCTTGAAGGTGGCCGGAACCACGACGTCCGCTGTCGCGGGCGGGCTCCTGTTCACACTCGCGCTGGTCGTTCAGTCCGCTCGCGACATCCGATTGCACGTCCGCGAGGCGGTGGTGATCGCGCCGGCCACGCGGCTCCTGGACGACAAGCACGTCGCGCTCCTCTCCGTCGCGGCGCTGCCCGAAGGCGCTCGCGTGCAGCTCCTCGAGGAGAGCTCCGACTTCGCGCACGTGATCGCGGGGCACGCGAGCGGATGGCTGCCCTCGGGCGCGGTCCTCCCGATGGCGAAGTGAGCCCTGGCCGAACCTGGGACTATTGCGTGACGACGATCTCGACGTCGTCGTAGCGTACGTGCCACGGGATCGTGACACCGCTGGAGAACACTCCACCGATGAGGACCGAGAGCGTCGTGACGTTGAGCGCCGGGAGAAGCACCCCGCGAACCGTCTCCCCGCCGACCGTGTACGCGTACGTCTGCCCGGCGCCATCGACCACCA
>JANXVA010000052.1 GCA_025351875.1 Myxococcales bacterium
AGCGCGAACGTCGGCGTCGTGTTCCCGGCCTGGAGCTCGATCGCGGCCTCGGGCGCGTGACAGCGCGAGCACGTCGCCTGCACGTCCGCCTCGATGTTCGGCCGCCGCTCGAGCTCGTCGGCGAACGCGGCGAGGTAGAACGGGTCACGCGCCGCGAGCGCCATCGCCGAGGCGCGCCACGTCCCGACCGGTGAGACGTCCTTCCCGTTCGCGTCGCGGAGCGCCGGACCGGTCGATGCAAGGTGACACTGCGCGCACGCGTCACTCGTCGCGAAGCTGTCCGAGCGCGTCGAGCCCTGGGGAGGAAGCGCCGCGAGCCGCTCTCCCTGCACCCCGAGCCACTTCGGCGGCCCGGCCGGCTCGTTGCCGACGCCTCCGTCCACGGCAGTGAGCTGCGGGTCGTCGGACGCCCCCGAGTCGGGACAGCCCTCGAGCGCGACCGCGAAAGCGGCAAGGCCGAGCATCGCAGTGAACCGCACGTACTGCGGCCCCCGCGCAATCCGTGCGCCGGCCCACCGTCGAAGAGCGCGTGGCGCCCAACGGATCGTCGACATCGGCATCCAGTCAGCAAGACTCGCGCCGAAGACCGCGCGAATGGCGCGCCGAGTGGGCGGTCACGAAAAGCGGCGTACGATGGGCCCCGCATGATCCCTCTCTCCTCCTGGACGAGCCGCGCCACGAGCCCGCAAGACGTCGTCGCGCACATCAAGAGCGGCGACCGGGTGTTCGTCCATGGCGCAGCGGCGACCCCGCTGGCGCTTCTCGACGCCATGTGTGCGCGGCATGATCTCGAAGGGGTCACGCTCTATCACCTCCACACCGAGGGTGGCTCGCCGTTCGCCGACCCCGTCCACCATGGCCGCTTTCGCTCGGTCTCGCTCTTCGTGGGGCCCGCGCTGCGCGCCGGCGTCGCGGACGGCCGTGCGGACTTCATGCCGGTGTTCCTGTCCGAGATCCCCGACCTCTTCCTCTCGCGGCGCATCCCGCTCGACGTCGCGCTGGTCCAGCTGTCTCCGCCGAATCGTCACCAGCACTCCACGCTCGGAACCTCCGTCGACGCGGCGATGGCCGCGGTCGTCTCGGCCCGCACCGTGCTCGCGGAGATCAACGATCAGATGCCGCGCACGCTCGGGCACTCGGCCGTCCCGCTCTCTCGCGTCACGGCCTTCGCGCACACGAACCGCCCGCTCCCCGAGCACGCGCTCGCGGAAGCGTCGGACGTCGAGCGCCGCATCGGCGAGCTCGTGGCAGGCCTCATCGAAGACGGCTCGTGCCTCCAGATGGGCATCGGCGCGATCCCCGATGCTGTCCTCGCACGCCTGGGAAACAAGCACGATCTCGGCGTTCACACCGAGATGTTCTCCGACGGCCTCATCCCGCTCGTCGAGGCAGGCGTCATCACGAACGCCAGGAAGAAGGTCCACGCCGGGCGCATCGTCGCGAGCTTCGTGAGCGGAACGCGCAAGCTCTTCGACTTCGTCGATGACAACCAGATGGTCGAGATGCACCCGTGCGACCGGACGAACGACACCGCGCTCATCGCCAAGAACGACCGCGTCGTGGCGATCAACTCCGCCATCGAGATCGATCTCACCGGGCAGGTGTGCGCCGACTCGATCGGCCATCGCATCTATTCGGGCATCGGCGGTCAGATGGACTTCATTCGTGGCGCCGCGCGCTCGGCGGAGGGAAAGCCCATCATCGCGCTGCCGTCGACCGCGGCGGGCGGCCAGGTGTCGCGCATCACGCTCGAGCTGAAGGCAGGCGCCGGCGTCGTGACCACCCGCGGGCACGTCCGCTGGGTGGTGACCGAGCACGGCGCCGTGAACCTCCACGGCAAGACGCTGCGCGAACGAGGGGAGGCGCTGATCTCGGTCGCCCACCCGGACTTTCGCGCTTCGCTGCGGACCGAGCTCGACCAGCTCCGCCACTTCGACATGGCGCCCTCGCGCTGACGGCGCTGACGGTGCGCGGAGCTGCAAGCACTGCGCTCTGCAAGCGCCGCAACGCCAGCGCTTCAGCGGCTCGTGAGCTGGCGCGCGGAATGCACGCAAGGGCGGTATGTCCCTCCGTCGCTTCTCTCGCCAGGTCATCACGGCCCGCCCAGACGAGCTCGTCAGTACGGCGGCAGAAAAGCTCCGTGACCATCGCGTCGGGTGCCTCGTCATCGAGCGCGAGGGAAGGCCATACGGGATCCTGACGGATCGCGACGTCGCCATACGCGTGGTCGCGGGAGGCCTCGATGCCAAGCTGACGAAGGTGGGTGACGTCGCGACGCTCGACCCCGTCGTGGTGCGCGACGTCGAGGGCGTCGAGACTGCGGCGCGTCGCATGCGTGAATACGGGGTGCGTCGACTTCCCGTCGTTGACGACGCCGGACTCCTCCGCGGCATCATCACCGCGGACGATCTCGTGCGCGTGCTCGGCCGCGAGCTCGGCGATCTCTCCGAAGGCTTCGCGGCGAGCGCGGATTCGACAGACGCCAAGTGATCGCGCTCGGCGAGGGTAGTGAGGTCTAGATCTTCGGCTTCGAGGGCGGCGAGACGCCCAGGACGACGTACCCGAGCGACTTCGCGACCCAGCGCAGCGCGTCCGTCGCCGTGATCATGCCGATGACGTGGCTCTGCGCGTCGACGATCGGTACCTCGTGGAGCCCCTCGAGGGCCATGAGCGAGATCGCATACGCCACGGGCGCGTCCTCCGGCAGGCCGTGAACGATCGGCGTCATGATGTCGCTGGCGACCTTCGCGCGCGCCTTGCGCTTCCCGCAGTGCCGCAGGAGGTCCGACTTCGAGACGATGCCGAGGAGCCGGCGTGCCTCGTCGACGACCGGTACGGCGCGCGCCCCGCTCTCGACGAGGAGGTCGGTGATGGTCTCGATCTTCACGTCGCTGCGTACGCACGTCGTGTCGACATCGAGCACGTCGCCCAGGCGCACGCGTACCGCGGCCTCCGCCACGTCCACCCTCCCGTTCGGCATGAGCGACGGCTCGTCGACGTGACACTCGACGGCGCCGTGCTTGCCGTCGGGGTCGACGTCGATCGACGACATGTGAGAGCAGCCGCAGCACCTCGCGAACGCGGTCGAGGCGTGCCGCCTCGGACATTGCACGGTGTGGTGGGTCTCGATCGAATCACCCGTCCCGATGACGCGACAGCTCCGTACCTGAAGGCGCCGGTTGACCTGTTTTTCAGTCACTTGGCGGCTCCTGGCGGTTGACGAATGACGAGGACCGATCGCTCGCAGTGATTCGCGACCTTGCCGGCGGTCGTTCCGAGGAGGGATGCCCTCCGAAAGCTCTGCGAGCTCGCCCTCGCGCGTGCGGTCATCGTCTCGACGACATCCGCTGCAGCGTGGACGAACATCGCCTGGTCGAGCTCGGGCGGCAGGCCGACCGTCCGCAGCAGGCACATGCGCGCCCCCATTCGCAGCGCCGGGTCGGTGGCCGCCGCGAGCACGCCAGGAGCACGCGGTGAAGCATCGAGGCAAAGGAGGATCCGCTTCATGCGCGGTCGACATTTCACGACGCGTGCCACGCACTGGCGACGCTTGCGCGGGGAGAAACTCGAGCGTCGCCGACCTCCTGGTGCAGAAGGTTCGCGCGTGCGCAGGCCGTGCGCGGGCGGCGCGCGGGCGGCGTTCTTGGCACCGCTCTTGCGACCGAAACGTTCGCTCCAACTCCACCGAAGCAACCGCGGTCGACCCTCGCGTCGGCCGCAGGAGACCGTCATGTTTGCCATCGATCCGAACCATCCGAAGGCGTCCGAGACAACGACCGCGTCGAAGGCCGACGGCCCGCCCGTCGACGAGGTGCCCTCGCTCGAGGCTCTGCTCGCGCTCGAGGCGCCCGAGGAGCACGCACCGGCGCGCGCGCCTCGCGGCTTCGCCGCCATGGACCCGGCGCTCGTGCGAGAGATCGCTCGCCGCGGTGCTCGCGCTTCACACGAGAAGGGCACGGCCCACAAGTTCACCACCGACGAAGCACGCGCGGCTGGGCAGAAGGGCGGTAGCGCGCCTCATCGCGTTCGCGGTCGTGGCAAGCGAACTGCAGTGCGCCAGGGGGCATGAGGAGCGAAGCCGTGAGCCGACCAAGCAAGGTTTGGGCAGTCGCAGGGCTGCTGACGTTCGCGCTCGCATGTGATGCGCCGCCGACGATGCACGTCGACAAGTCGACCCTCGCCACGGGCGGCGACGTCGTCGTCACGTTCGAGCAGCCGCTGACCGGCCGAGCGACCAATCAGTACTGGGTCGCGCTCCAGCCGGCGAGCGCTTCCACGTCGGATACGACGGGGCGCATCGTGCTCGAACGCACCGACCGAACCGTGCACCTCCGCGCGACGGCGCCCGGCGACTTCGAGGTGAGGCTCCACGGAAACTGGCCGAAGGTGGAGCAGCATCTCCTCGCGCGCATTCCCGTGAAGGTCGAGGGCTGGCCCGTGAAGACGGGTATCGAGCCGAAGGTGAGCGTCGAGGAGTGCCTCGACAGGTGGCTCGCCGCGCAGAAGCTCGATGCCTTTGGCTCGCCGCAGGGGACTGCGTACGCGGGTGGCAGCCCGACGTTCGACGAGACGAGCGGCGCCGCGCTGTCGCGCTACGATCACGTCGCCGCGAAGTATCCGGGGCTGCGCCAGACCTGCGACCCGTCGCTCGGCGCGGCGCACTGAGCGGTCATGCCGTCTTCGAGGCTGCAGCGGTCGCGAGGCCGAGCTCCTCGATCGCAATCTCGCGCATCCGGAACTTCTGGACCTTGCCGGTGACGGTCATCGGGAACTCGTGGACGACCTTCCAGTAGCGGGGGATCTTGTAGGTCGCGATCTTCCCGACGCAGAACGCGTGCAGGTCGTCGAGGCTCGCCGCCGATGCGTGCTCACCGCGGACCCGCACCCAGGCCATCACCTCCTCGCCGTACTTCTCGCTCGGCACGCCGATGACCTGCGCCTCGCTGATCGACGGGTGCGTGTGGAGGAACTCCTCGACCTCGCGCGGGTACACGTTCTCGCCGCCGCGAATGATCATGTCCTTGATGCGACCGACGATGTTGAAGTACCCGTCTGCGTCCATCGTGGCGAGGTCGCCGGTGTGCATCCAGCCCGCGCCGTCGATCGCGAGGTTCGTCGCCTTGTCGTCACCCCAGTAGCCGAGCATGACGCTGTAGCCGCGCGTGCAGAGCTCGCCGCGCGCGCCGCGCTTCACGGTGGCGCCCGTCTCGGGGTCGACGATCTTCACCTCGACGTGCGGGTGCACGCGGCCCACGCTCCCGACGCGCTTGTCGACCGCGTCGAGGGCGCCGGTCTGCGTGGAGACCGGCGAGGTCTCGGTCATCCCGTAGCAGATCGTGATCTCGCGCATGTTCATGCGGGCGACGACCGCCTTCATGACCTCGACCGGGCACGGTGAGCCGGCCATGATGCCGGTACGAAGCGTCGAGAGGTCGAACTCGGCGAACCGCGGGTGCTCGAGCTCGCCGATGAACATCATCGGCACCCCGAGGAGGGCCGTGCACTTCTCGGCGGCGACCGCCTCCAGTACCGCGAGCGCATCGAAGGCCTCGCCGGGGATCACCATGGCCGAGCCGTGCGTCGTGCAGGCGAGGTTGCCGAGGACCATGCCGAAGCAGTGGTAGAACGGCACCGGAATGCAGACGCGATCTGCCTCGGTGAGGTTCATCGCCTCCCCGACGAAGAGCCCGTTGTTCAGGATGTTGTGGTGCGTGAGCGTCGCGCCCTTCGGCGCGCCGGTGGTGCCCGACGTGTACTGGAGGTTGATCGGGTCATCGAACTGGAGCTCGGCCTCGCGCTGCGCGAGCTCGGTCTCCGTCGCATCGGAGGCGGACTGCTCGAGCGCTGCCCAGTCATCGTCGAGCACGATCGCTTCGGTGAGCGCGGCGCAGCGCCCTCGCACCTCGCCGAGCATCTTCACGTAGTCGTTCGTGCGGAACGTCCGCGCGAGGAAGAGCAGTCGCGCGCCCGACTGCTCGAGGACGTACTCGAGCTCCGACGTCTTGTACGCCGGGTTGATGTTGACGAGGATCGCTCCGATGCGCGCCGTCGCGAACTGGAGCACGACCCACTCGTAGCGATTGGGTGACCAGATGCCGATGCGGTCGCCCCGCGCGATCCCTCGCCCGAGGAGCGCACGCGCGACGCGCGAGGTCGTGTCCCACAGCTCTCGATAGGTGGCTCGGTAGCCCTGCGAGCGAACGATCAGCGCGTCGCGATCGGCAAAACGCTCCGTCGTACGCCGGAGGTTCTCGCCGATGGTCTCGCCGAGCAAGGGAGTGGCGCTCGCGCCGTGCGCATACGAAAGCATGGGCCCATCCTACGCGCGCGGGCGTGGCGGCCGAGCGAGGAACTCAGCGGTCGACTCGGCCGTATGGCCCTCGGAACGGAGGGCGAAGCCGAAAAATCCGCGCGCCGAAACAATGGCGAAACGCGGGTCGCGCCATTTTGGGTCGTATGGGGAAGATCGACGGAGCCGATACGGCCTGGTTGCTCGTCTGCAGTGCGCTCGTCCTCCTGATGACGCCCGCGCTGGCGCTCTTCTACGGCGGCATGGTGCGCCGCAAGAACGTCCTGTCGACGATCATGCACTCGCTCGTCGCGATCCCGCTGCTCAGCCTCAAATGGTGCCTCTTCGGCTACAGCCTGGCCTTCGGGCCGAGCAAGCACGGGCTGATCGGCGGCCTCGACTACGTCGGGCTTCGCGGCCTCGCGGATGACGTCCACGGGACCGTGCCGACGCTCGCGTTCGTCGCGTTCCAGATGATGTTCGCCGTCATCACGCCAGCGCTCATCTCCGGCGCCTTCGCCGAGCGGATGAAGTTCTCGGCGTACCTCCTCTTCACGCTGCTCTGGTCGACGTTCGTCTACGACCCGGTCGCGCACTGGGTGTGGGCCGAGGGCGGCTGGCTCCTGAAGCTCGGTGCGCTCGACTTCGCCGGCGGTACCGTCGTCCACCTGACGGCAGGCGTGTCCGCGCTCGTGTGCGCGATCGTGCTCGGAAAGCGCGACGGCTATCCAAAGCGCAAGGCGATGCCCCACGATCTGACGATGACGCTGCTCGGCGCGGGCCTCCTCTGGTTCGGGTGGTTTGGCTTCAACGCGGGAAGCGCGCTCACGTCGGGCAAGCTCGCCGCGCTCGCGTTCGTCACGACGCACCTCGGCGCCGCGGGCGGTGCTGCGGGGTGGCTCGTCGTCGAGACCGTGCATCGAAGGAAGGCGACGGCGCTCGGGATCGCGAGCGGTCTCGTCGCCGGGCTCGTCGCCATCACGCCGGCCGCGGGGTTCGTCGCGCCGTGGGCGGCGATCGTCATCGGGCTGTGCGCGGGCGCCATCTGCTACGGCGCGGTCTCGCAGAAGGACCGCTTCGGGTACGACGATTCACTCGACGCCTTCGGCGTGCACGGCGTTGGCGGGCTCGCGGGAGCGCTTCTCACGGGCGTCTTCGCGCAGAAGGCGATGAACGACGCAGGCGCGGACGGCGTGCTCTTCGGCGGCGGTCTTCGTCAGCTCGGCGTCCAGGCTCTCGCCTGTGCGGTGACCGGTACGTATGCGCTCGTGGTCACCTGGGGGATCCTGAAGCTCGTCGCGCGGACCATCGGGCTGCGCGTCGACGTGCAGGATGAGCGGGAGGGGCTGGACGTCGCGCTCCACGGGGAGGAGGCGTACACGATGTCCGGAGGGACCGGCGGGATGCACGCCGCGACCGCAGAGGACGACGAGGGCGAGGACGGCGACTCGAGTTTGGCGCGGGTAGCCGCGCCCGCCGAGTAGCGCGTTTCACACACGTTTCACGCAGCGCCTTCCCGAGGTTCGCGTCGAGCGCTCACGTTGATCGTCATGCAAGAGACGATTCGCATGATGACGCTCAACGTGGCTCACGGGGCGCGGAACCCACTCCCGGCGGCGCTGCTCCGGCAGCGCACGCTGGTGCGCAACCTCGACGCGATCGGCGCGCTCGTGCGGCGGGCGGAGGCGGACGTCGTCGCGCTCCAGGAGATCGATCGTGCGTGCGCGTTCAGCAAGAACGTCGATCACTTCGAGTGGATCGCCGATGCCGCGCGCATGCCGTTCCAGCTGCATGCCCCGCACGGCCGCCGCGAGCGGTTCGGGATGTTGCATGGGCACGCGCTCCTCTCGCGCCATCCGTTGGGCGGCGCCGAGGACCGGCGCTTCGGGCGGCGGTTCTGTCACGACAAGGGATTCGTCGTCGCGACCGTGAGCCCGCCGCAGCTCCGCGGCCGTGAGCTCGACGTCGCGAGCGTCCATCTCGAGCCCTTCGCCTCGGGCGTGAGGCGCTCGCAGATCCTCGAGCTCGCGATGGCGCTGCGGGCTCGCCGCGAGCGAACAGGCGGTCGGCCGATGGTCGTGATGGGGGACATGAACACGGGCTACGGCGATACGACGCGCGGGGTCGGCCTGCTCGCGACGGAGGCGGGGCTCGAGGCGTGGCGTCCGACGGACCGCACACCGACGTACGCGATGTCGCTCCCGCGCGTGCGCTTCGACTGGATCCTCACGTCGCCGGAGCTGGACATCGTGGGGCACCAGACACTTCCAGATCGGGTCTCCGATCACGCCGCGGTGGTCGCGGACGTGGCCTGGGCGTAGCTCACCGCACGCATCTGGCGTGAATCGGCGACGCGGGCAGCGACGCGGGCGGCTCCAGTCAGTGCAACGGCGACGTCAACGGCACGCGCTGGGCGCGCACCGGGTTTCGCTGAGGGCTTGCTCACTGTCGTCGTCGGCGCGCGATTGACGGGCCACACTCGAGCACGAGGAACCCGCAGTTCTCACGCGTGAGAAGCACCCGTTCCCACGTGCGCCGTGAAGGCCGCATTCGTTCGTGAAAACCTGCATGAGTACCGACGGCATCGCCGTTGCAGCATGAGCCACGAATGCGTAGCCATCGCCTCTCCTCCGCTCTCGCCGCGCTGTTTGCGTTCGGAGCGGTCGCCGCGTGCAGCGGCTCGCCGTCGGAGCCCGAGCCCGGCCCGCCGCCGACCGATCCCGTCGTCTACGACGCGTCGGCGGCGACGACGAGCGACCTCGGCATCGCCAGGTGGGGATACGCGGTGGACGGCGCGGACGGCGCCACCGTCTACCGCGCCTACGGCAAGCAGAACCAGCTGCTCGTCGAGATCCGTCAGACGTTCACGCAGACCGACGACGTCACGAAGACCTTCGCGATGAAGATGACCGGTCCTGCGGCGCAGGGTTCGGAGCGGATCGACTTCGTCGCCGAGTGGGCCGCGGACGGCGAGAGCATGGAGTACGTGACGAACGTTCGCGACAATACGTTTGCAGAAGGGAGCGTTGCGGCGCGCATTCTCGCTCGCCTCGCGCCCGACGCGATGGCGATGCTGGTGCTGCCGGGTGAGGCGACGGGCTCGGTGACGAAGAGCGTGAAGCCTCGCGACCAGAGCCCTGGCCTCGTGACGCCAGGCTCGGAGCCCCTCCTCGTGTGCTGCCAGCAGCTGACGCGCGAGTCGGCCCAGCTGTCGGCGGTCCCCGGGAGCGAGTGTGCGCTCGTGACGCCGACGAACCAATCGCTCGTGACCGGCGCAGCACCGAGGGCCTGGGAGCTCGACCTCGAGGGCCAGGGCGGCATCGGCCCGCGAGCGCTCGTCCTCGGCCCGGACGGCAAGCCGTCGATCCAGAGCCCGTGGGCGGGCCCCTACAACATCGTCGATCACCACTGCCACAACGCGGCGGCGCAGAACAGCTCGAAGACCGACGGTTACATCGGCTGCGTTCCCGAGTCGGCGAGAACGGCCACCGCGGGCCACACGATCAACTGGGCGCCCGACCCCTCGCGGGCTGGAGCGGCGGGCGCGTTCTGCGCGTACGAGCCGCAAGCGAACGGTGGAACGCTCCTGAACAACCGCGTCTGCTGCTGGCAGGGGAGCGCGGGACGCGACGGTGCTCCTCTCTTCAACAACTCAGGCGCGCAGGGGTGCGTCACGCAGCTCTGTCTCGGGCAGGCGACGTTCCCCGGGTGGTTCAGCAACTGGTTCTCGACGCCGCCTCGGGCCTACCCCGCCGGCTCGACGCCGCCGGTGCCGAACGACTGCCCGGCTTCGACCACCACGGCCGCCACGTGCAACACGTGCTGCACCGGCCAGGCGAACAACGTCTCGAGCTTGTTCGGCTCTGCCGGCGCGCAGTACGTCCAGCAGATCCAGAGCTACCGGACGAGGTGCGCGGTCGCGTGCACCGACGCCGATCTCCTGAGGCAAGCGCAGGCAGCGCAGGCTCGCCGTTGCGCGCAGTCGGCGCTTCAGGCGCTGCTGTCGCGGACGCAAGCGCGCTCGTCCTGTGCTTCCCCGCGCTGATCGCGGACCACCGGCGCATGTCGGAGGCGACCTGCTCGAGCGATGGCGTGGTCGGCTAGAAGTACTGCCACTCGAAGTTGAGCGCGCTTCCGAGGACAGTGGCGCCCTTGAAGTGTGCTGGGAACAGCTCCACCGCGAACCTGAGCACGTGATGCTTGATCGCGAGGACCGCATAGCCGGCGCGCACCGAGGCGCCATAGCCTGTGACAGGCTTCTTCGAGGGTGCGAGAAACGCGTTCTCGCCGAACAACATGAAGCCCGGGCCGCCGCTCATCATGAAGCGGTCCGAGAACCAGTACTGGAGGTGTCCGCCGTAGAAGGCGCTCACGAACTGCGTGGTGTCGCCGTTCGTTCCTTTATCGAAGTAGGAGGTGCCGGCCGCGCGCGCCAGGAGCGCGATGTCTGGCGTGATGAAGCCCCCGAGGCTCATCGAGAGCGGGGCAAGGCCGAACCTGGTCTCCGACGTGCCGCCTTCAGGGCTGACGTGGGTGAGCGCCGCGCCGAGGCCGAGCTCCAGCGTGAATCCCTGGCGGAGCGGTCCTTCCACGACGGGCTCCTCGCTCTCGATGACTGGCGGTGTCGCGGGCGGGGCCGCGGGCGCCACGGAAGGTGTCGCGGGCGGAGCGGGTGTCGCGGGCGGAGCGCTGGCAGAAGGGGGAGGGAGCGGACTCAAACCCTCCTGACCTTGCGCGAGCGCCGGAGACGCGCAGAGCGAGACGACGAAGAGCGGGGACAGGAGGGCGAGCGGAGCACGCATACGGCCGCGGAGCGTCATGTGCGGCTGAGTTTCGCAATGGGTGTGCCACCTCGGCAACTCAAAAAGCGCGCGAGCGGCTGGTGTTCGTCTGTCTTCATGTGTCTCTCCGAGCTTCGCAAAATGGGATGGCGGTAGGAGATTCGCGCCAGGGGCAAGCGAGTATGGTGCTCCGAATGGCCCGCCATCTCGGTCGAAACGCGCTCCTGATGCTGGGGCTCTCGAGCGTTCTTGCCGTGGTCGGCTACGGCTGCCGCGACGCGACGCAGGTGACGCTCGTGCTCTCGACGGATGTACTCTGCAGTGATCTCAAGGGTATCGACATCGTCGTCGCAGCCGACCCGTCGGCGACCGAGGAGCGTGCGAAGCTCCGCTTCTCTTCGACGAGCACGAACGCGTGCGTCGACGGGCGCATCGGAACGCTCGTGCTGACACCCGGCGGCGAGACGGGCGCCGTCCTCGTCATCGCTGGCCTCAAGGAGCGCGCGAGCACCTGCGTTCCGCCGCTCTATGCGGGCTGCATCGTCGCGCGGCGTCACTTCTCGTTCCTCGAGTACACGGGGACGACGCTCCCCGTGCTCCTGCAGGCGAGCTGCGTCGACGTCCCTTGCAATGCCAAGAGCACCTGCGCCGGCGTGAGGCAATGCGTCGACTCCCGAGTCGACTGCTCGGGCAGCGCGTGTGGCGAGCCTGGACGCGCCGCCGACGGCGGT
>JANXVA010000109.1 GCA_025351875.1 Myxococcales bacterium
CGCCCTCGGCGACGAGCTCGGCATCGCGAAGCAGCTGGTCGCCGTCGAGCGGAGCGCCGTGGAGATCGAGCGTGACGGACGCGATCACCTTGCGCGGCATCACGTGGAGCGTGGCGCGCGCGCCGGCCCCGTCCTTCACGAGCTCGACGTACGCATCGGCGAAGTGTCCGCTGGCCAGTGCCTCCGCGAGCGCCTTCCGGACGAGGAGCGGCGTGACGCGATCGCCGGGACGCATCTGCGCGATCACCGGCGGTCGCACCTCAGGCCAGCGATCGTCGTCGACGACGACGTCGACCGCGACGAGCGGAAGGTTGAGCACTCCCGTGAGGTCCGGCGGAGCGGCGAGGTCTGGCGCGGGGAGCGCGGTGGTCGCGGCCGGCGGAGGCGCGAGGACGGTGACGTCCTCGTCGGGGACAGCGCGGATGCGCGGCGCGGCGGGGGTTGGCGCGGCGGGGGTTGGCTGCGGCTGGGCGTGCGCCGGGAGCACGCCCAGCAACATGGCGAGGCCGAGCACGAGCTGCGCGAGCCTCACCCGAGTCATGCCGCGGGCATCATAGTGGAGAAAGCCGGCCGCGCGTCAGCCGATGAAAGCATGGGCGAGAATGGCGCCGGCTCGTGCGGTCGAGCCCTCCGATCGAGGCATACGGCTGAGCGCGCGATGCCAGGCCTCGCGTGTTGCATCGAGCGGTCCACTCGCTCAGACCGACGCGCCGCGCCCCTTCAGCGCGCCGTTGAGGAAGACGAGCGCGATCAGGAGCGCGCCGCCGACGTAGAAGCGCACGGTGAGGCGCTCTTCGTTCGGCCAGAGCAGGAACGCGAAGAGGATGCTGTAGACCGGCTCGAGCGACACCGAGATCGCGACCGTGTACGGCGATAGCGTCTTCAGGATGCGCAGCGACCAGAGCCACGGCAAGAGCGTGCACGCGACGGCGAGGAACGCGAGGAGTCCCCAGTCGGTGAGCGTCACCTCCCACGGCGCGACGAAGCCTCCGAAGACGACCATGCAGATCCCGCACCCGATCCCCGCCGCGGCCAGCTCGTAGAGCGTCACGCGCTCAGCTCGCTCGCGGCGGATGAGGCTCCCATTCCACGTCCCGAACGCCGCGGAAAAGAAGGCCGACGCGAGGCCCATTGCGTAGCCCTTCGGGCTTCCGCGGACCTCGAGCCGGAGGAGCAGCACGACCCCGCAGACGACGAGCGCTCCGAGCACCAGCTCGTGCCGCTTCACCGGCCTGTCGAAGATGAGCGGCTCGAGGAGCGCGGTAAAGAAGGTGACCGTCGAGAGACACAACACCGCGATCGACACGCCCGCGAGCTTCACGGCGGCGTAGAAGAGCACCCAGTGGAGCGCAACGAGCACCCCTGCCCCGCCGAGCTCGAGCGCACGCTTCCACGTCACCGCGAAGGACACGCGACGGCGCACCATCACCGCCGCCATGAGCAGGGTGACGAGCGTGACGCGGTAGAAGACGAGCGGCAGCGCCGCGATCTGGATGCTCTTGCCGAGGATCGCCGTCGTCCCCCACAGGAGCACTGTGAAGTGGAGGAGCGCCTGCGCGCGCGACTTCGAGAGCGGCTCCTCCACGACGCAACTCTTACACCGAGTGGAGCGGGTCATGCTGCGCCCCCTGCGCGAACGGGGCGCTCCCCAGCGAGCGGGGCCCGGCGGACATCGTGCTCGTCTACACGCGTGATCGCGCAGAAGGCTGCGCCCAAGAAGAGGAGCGACGCCAAGAAGAGGACCCGCTAGCTAAGCTAGGCCGTGTGACGGATACGACACGAGCGGCCTGTGGGCGAAGGTTCCCGAAGTTCGCTCAATCGAACTCGAGGCGCCAGCGGAAGTCGACGCCGAAGTTACCGACGTTGCTCGATGAAGCGGTGTTGATGCGGTCGTACGAAGGCTCGACCGTGAACGAACGACCGAGACGCCATTCGATCGTCGACCGCAGCTGAGGATCCTCGGCGAGACCGCTCGTGAGGCGCGCGCGCACGTTGTCTCCCAGGCGACGGCCGACGGTGATGTTCGGCTCGACGCGACCCGAGCGCGGCGAGTACGCCGTGCCCGGCCGGAAGTCGTCGATCACCGGAATGGCCTGTTTCACTGCGCGATCGACGCCGCTGACGGTACCAATCGCCTCGAAGGCCGCGCTCGCATAGACCGACCCCGCGCGCACCTGATCGACCTCCGCGCGCGTGAGCCCGATCGTGAGGAGGAAGAAGATGTCCTCGCGCGAGAGCGCCGGGTCGCTCGTCATGTCGATCTTCAGGTCGTCGGCGTCGCCGTAGGCGTGGAGCGTGATCCGCCAGAGGCCGCCGCCCTGCCCGCCGCTCGAGATGCCGCCCGTCGTCGCGGCGCCGCCCGTCGTGTTGGCGCCACCGCTGCCCGCGGTCGCGAGCGTGTTGTTGTACCGGCGATATTCGGTGAGCGCGGTGATGTCCACATGGGGCGCGATGCGCGTCGGGTCGTCGAAACGAATGCTCCCCTTTTGAACCTCGAAGTCGTTCGCGAACACGCGCACGTGACCGCCGGTGAGCGTCGTCATCTCGCCGCGGAGACCCATGCGCTGGTTCGTGCCGGTGACGCGGAGACCGCGCGAATCGATCGCGAGCTGTGCGTCGACGAGGTTGTTACGGATGCGGAGCGGAACGCGCGAGCGCACGTCGAAGCCGAGATTCAGGGAGTCGAGCGTCGGATCGTAGTTCTCGACGACCGTGCGCTTCGCGCCGCGGAACCCGGTGAGGTCGATGGTGATCGGGCGCGTGTACTCGAACGCGGTGACCGTCACCTCTCCGCCGACCAGCGGGAGCCGACCGGCGGCCGTCGTAGCGGTCGGGTTGATCGTCACCTGCATGTCCGCGTCCAGCGTCGCCTTCACGCCCTCGGAAGGTTGCACGTAGAGCTGCCTGCCGGTGATCGTCGCCTCGGCGATGCCGAGCTGCCCGCCCTTGATCGGCATGCGTGCGGTCATCGATATGTCGCCGCCGAGGAAATGACCGGACGCACGCGTCACGCGAGCTTCGTTCTCGTCGGCGACGAGATCCACCTCGACGTCCGTGATGCCACCGGGAAGGCCCTTGAAGGCGAACTCGCCGGTGCGAACCTTGAGCTGACCGTCGAACTCGGGCTGGGTCGCCTTTCCACGCAGGAGGACCTTGCCGCTCAGCGTGCCCATCGCGCGCGACATGCGTGGC
>JANXVA010000118.1 GCA_025351875.1 Myxococcales bacterium
CGTGCGTCTCGCGAAGAAGGTCTGCTTCTCGGGCGGGCGCTTCAGCGCGGGCGACACCGACGAGGTCATCCTCGACATCGACGACGCGCGCGCCAAGCCGCTCCTCGCGAAGAAGGTGAAGGTCAGCGGCACGAGCCAGGACTTCGCCCCGCTCACCCAACACGCCTACGTGATGCGCCTCGAGGTGATCTCGCTCGCGGTGACGAAGTAGGCGCCAGCGGGGCCACGGCTCGGGTCGAGAGAGGCGCGAAGGCATTCGCGCGGCGTGCGCAGCTTGATTCGCGGCAGCGCGTAGCGCGTGGGGCTGCGCGAGGGTGCGCGTCAGCCATGGCGAGCAGGGATCCGCAGGCGAACGCGCATCGAGCGACGCTCGCGCTTCCGCGGGCACGCGCGTTGCTACAGTCGTCATGTCGTTGAGTGGTTGAACCACTGCACCGCGACGGGACGCCGCGGGGATACCGGAGGACACGTGCAAGGGACCCAGGGACGCTTCCACATCGACACCCTCGCTGCGGCACCGCGCGCGCGTGCGCTTCGCATGCTCTCGAGCTTCGCGGCGCAGGACTGGCTGGTGGCGAGCTACATGCTCGTCCTCCTGGTCGGCGTGCTCCGAGGCGCGGGCCCGCGACGGGAGGCGGCGCTCGGCTACGTGCTCGGCGACTGCGCCGTGTTCGTGGTGTGCATGGTGGTGGCGCGGAGCGGCGCTCTGCAGGGAAGCCGCTGGCGGCTGGTGGGCGACGCGCTCTATCGCATCGGCCTCCTCGGCGCGGTGGTCGGCTCGTTCCTGCAGCTTCACCTCATCCTGCCGACGGTGAGCCCGCGGATCCTCGACGGGTCGATCTACCAGATCGATCTCGCGGTCTTCGGCTTCGAGCCGGCGGTGAGCTGGGACCGCTTCGTCACCCCGGCGACGACGGAGTGGTTCTCGTTCTTCTACTACAGCTACTTCTTCATCCTCTGCGCGTACCTGCTCCCGATGGCGCTCTTCGAGCGGCGGCTTCGCGTCCTCACCGAGCTCTCGGTGGGGCTGCTCTTCGTGGTGTGCGTGGGCCACGCGCTCTATCTCGCGGTGCCGGGTCTCGGCCCGCATGCGTACCTGCGCGGCCAGTTCCAGCACGAGCTCTCGGGCGGCTTCTGGTGGCCGACGGTCAAGGCGGCGGTCGACTCGGTGGCCGGTGCGGACGGCGCATCGCGCAAGGACATCTTCCCGAGCCTGCACACGGCCTGCCCGACGTTCCTCACGCTCTTCACGTTCCGCAACCGCGCGCTTCGTCCGTATCGCTACGTGTGGCCGGTGACGGCGCTCTTCACGTCGCAGATCATCCTCGCGACGATGTTCCTCCGCTGGCACTACCTGCTCGACGTGGTCGCGGGCCTCACCCTCGCGACGGTCGCGTTCCTGGTCTCTCGCGCGCTGGTCCCCGCGGAAGCACGCGCGCGCGTCGCGCAGGGCAGCGGCCCGGTGTGGCGCCCGCTGTTCGGGCGAGCGCGCGCGTAGGGTTGACGGACGCCGTCCCCGTAACACACTCGGTATTACAATGGCGGAACCGAAGAAGAAGGCAGCGGCCGAGGTGCTTCACCGCGAGGCGGCGCGTGACGCCGTCCTCGAGGAGCTCAAGAGAGGGCGACCGCCCATGACCGACGCGGAGCGCGCCGCCGTCGACGCCGAGCTCGAGGAGGGCTGGAGACACGCCCGAAAGCACCTGAAGAAGAAGCGCGCGGCGTGAAGCCCGGCGCAACCTTCGACACCGGCGCGTTGCTCTCCATCGAGCGCCGGAAGGAGCGGGCGCGGAACGTCCTCGAGTCCCTCTGCGAGCAGGCCGTCGTCATCACGGTGCCGCTGCCGGTCATCGGCGAGTGGTGGCGCGGACGAACCGACTGGCGTGAGCGGATCCTCGCCTCGGTGCGGGTCGAACCGCTCACGCTCGCGATGGTGAAGCTCGCGGGGGAGGCGCTCTCGTCCCTTCCCTCGCCTGCGGCGGCGCCGGCGGCGAGACGACGACGACGAGGCCCCGGATTCGTCGACGCGCTCGTGATGGCGTCGGCGGCCTCGAGAGGCGACGTCGTCTACACGGGCGACGTCGAGGAGCTCGAGCGGCTGGCGCCGTTCTTCCCCGGAGTACGCATCCTCGCGCTGTAGCGCTCGCACCGCCACGACCACGACCACGTCAACGACGGTCCCATCGGGCCAGGTCATGCTCGGAATTTGGCCGAGCTTCTGCCGAGCGCCCTCTACACGCGCTCGATGATGGTGGCGACGCCCTGCCCGCCGCCGATGCACATCGTGATGAGCGCGGTCTGCTTGTTCGAGCGCTCGAGCTCGTCGAGGGCGGTGC
>JANXVA010000192.1 GCA_025351875.1 Myxococcales bacterium
GCGATCGTCGCCACCGACGTGCCGGGTTGTCGAGAGGTCGTCGGCCACGAGGACAACGGGCTCCTCGTCCCGCCGCGCGATGCCACGAGCCTCGCGAACGCCCTCGAGCGCGTCGTATCGGACGCGGACTTGCGGCACAGGATGGGGGTGCGTGGCCGCGCGCGAGCGGTCGCCGAGCTCTCCGCGGACATCGTCGCGAAGGAGACGCTGAGCCTGTACGCCGATCTCCTTGCGAAGGCGTGATAGGGAGCGCACGCATGTGGGCGATCACGGGCGCGACGGGCTTCATCGGGAGCCACCTGATGCAGGAGCTCGGGGTGCCGACGCGAGCCATCGATCGCCGCCCGCTCGGTTCGTGGACGCGCGAGAACCTGCGTCGGGCGCTCGAGGGGTGCACCGGGGTGGTGCATTGCGCGGCGATCATCCATCGTCCGGAGACGTCCGCGGAGGAGTACGAGCGGTTCAATGTCGGAGGCACGCAAGCGCTGCTCGACGCCGCTCGCGACGCGTCCCTCGAGCGTGTCATCATGATGGGCTCGATCAAGGTCTACGGCGAAGCGCCGCGCGGAACCATCGACGAAGAAACGCCGATCCTCGCCGATGCGCCTTACGCGGTGACGAAAGCGCGCGGTGAAGAGCTCGTGCTCCGCTCCGGCGACCTCCGGCCGCTCGTGCTCCGGCTGTGCCCCGTGTACGGCCGTGGCGACAAGGGCAACGTCCGCACGATGATCCGCGCCATCCGTCGGCGCCGGTTCTTCCTTCCGGGCGACGGCAGTACTCGCAAAAGCCTGGTGCACGTGTCGACCGTCGTCGACGCGGTCCGCGCGGGGATCGAGCGTCGTGACGTGACGGGGGTGTTCGTCGTCGCGGACGATCCCGCGCCTTCGCTGCGCGAGATCGCCGAGATCATCGCGAGGCATCTGGGGCGCCCTCGTCCACGAGGGATCCCGGCGTACGTCCTGAAGAGCGTGGCCGGTGTCGTCGGGGGCGCGGCCCGCAGGGTAGGGGTGAAGACCGCCATCTCGGCCGGCCTCATCGAAAAGGCGCTGACGCCGACGATCTGCGATCCCTCGAAGGCGCGCCGCGAGCTCGGCATCGCCTGCTCGTCGGATCTCGACCGCACGATCCCGGACGAGATCGCGTGGCTGCGCGAGTCAGGTGCGCTCTGAGACCGGGCGCTAGATCGAGCCACCGTCAAATGCTATGTCCTCCCGCCGTGAACATGGATCACTCCGTTCCCAATATCGATCCCGAGACGGTCGACGGCTTTGGAGACGAGTGGACTCGCTTCGACCAGAGCGCCCTGCCCGAAGCGGAGCGACGAAGGCTCTTCGACGAGTACTTCGCCGTATTTCCGTGGGACCGGATTGGTGCGTCGTCGGTCGGTTTCGATGCGGGTTGTGGCAGTGGTCGTTGGGCCATGCTCGCCGCCCCCCGCGTGGGCACGCTGCACGCCGTCGACGCGAGCGCCGCTGCCCTCGAGGTCGCGAAGCGAAATTTATCGGGGCTCCCGAACGTCGTGACCCACTGCGCGAGCATCGACGCACTTCCCTTCGACGATGCGAGCATGGATTTCGGATACAGCCTCGGTGTCCTTCACCATGTGCCGGACACGGCCGCGGCGATCGCGTCGTGTGCGCGCAAGCTGAAGCGCGGCGCGCCGCTGCTCCTCTATTTGTATTACGCGTTCGACAACCGGCCACGCTGGTTCCGGGCCGCATGGCAGGTGAGCGATCTCGGGCGGCGTGCGATCAGCCGCATGCCGCACGGAATGCGCTTCGCGACGAGCCAGCTCTTGGCGGCGTCGGTCTACTGGCCGCTCGCCAGGTCGGCCCGCGTCCTCGGACAGCTAGGCATGCGCGTCGACAACATGCCTCTCTCGGCCTACCGAGACCGGAGCTTCTACGTGATGCGCACCGACGCGCTGGATCGCTTCGGAACGCGCCTCGAGCAGCGGTTCACGCAGGAGCAGATCCGGTCGATGATGATCGACGCCGGCCTCGAACGCGTCACGTTCAGCGATGCGGCGCCGT
>JANXVA010000201.1 GCA_025351875.1 Myxococcales bacterium
CCGTTGCAAGACGATCGACCACCTGCTCTCCAACGCACGGCGATACCTTGAGAGCTACCAATGGCGCCGCTCCGCAACGATATCCGTAGCAAGAAGAGCGGCGTGAACGTTGTTCGACAATCACGATCGCTGATTTAGATCACTTCGAAGCGGGCTTCGCGGTCTCTTCGATCGCCGCCTTCTGCTTCGGGATGACCTCGGTGTAGGTCACAACGGCAATCAGCGTGAGGAACATGAGGAGCCCGATGGCGTGCACCTTCGCCTCGATCTTCGCGTCGGCCTTGCGGCGCGATGCGGCCTCGAAGCCGAGGAAGAGCAGGCGGCCCCCGTCGAGCGCGGGGAACGGAAGCAGGTTGAAGCCGCCGAGGTACGCGCTGAGGAGGCCCAGCAGCATGAGGTACGTGTGCGGGCCTTCCTTGGCGGCCTTGCTGACCTCGCCGACGATGCCGACGGGGCCGCTGAGCTCGGGCTTCTCCTTGCCGGTGATCATGCGGGCGAGGCCCTTGACCAGCTCGTAGACGACCTTCGGCGGCTTCTGGACGCTGAGCAGTGCCGCCTTGCCCACGCCAACGGGCTCGATGCGCGTCTCCGGGCCGACGAGGATCTTTCCCTTCAAGTCGCCCTCGGTCGTGGGCGGTATCGGAAAGAGGTGGACCTTCTCCGTGGCGGGCGGAGTCGCACCCTTGATGGCGCGCTCGACCTCGATGTCGATCTTCTCGCCGGGGTGGGCGCTGATCTGCTTCTTCAGCATCGGCCAGTCGCTCACCGCATCGCCGTTGACGGTGAGGATCTTGTCGCCGTCTGCGATGCCGGCCACCGCCGCAGGGCCGCCCGGCTGCACGCGAACGCGCATGCTCGCCTCGTCGACGACGGGGTTACCGCCGAGCAGGAACGCGAAGAAGATGAGGACCGACGCGAAGAAATAGTTCGCGAGCGGGCCCGCAGAGATGGTGACGATACGGCCCCAGAGCGACGCGTTCGCGTAGCTCTCGGGATCCTTCGGGTCGTTGTCCTCGTACGGGTTCATGCCCGCGATCTGCACGTAGGCGAGGAACGGGATGATCGCGACCTGGAAGGTCGTCGGGCTGTTCTTCGGGCGGTGCTTCCACAGGGTCGGACCGAAACCGATCGAGAACTTCGTGACGCGCATGCCGAAGCGACGCGCCGCGAGGTAGTGCCCGCCTTCGTGGACCACCATCAGGACGGCAAGCCCGAGAATGGCGATCAGGGCGTACGCAATCGACATGGCCTACAGCTTAGCGGGAAAGAAAGCGCGATGCCCATCGAGGACCGCGCCGCCCACCGGGCACACACGAACCCATGCTAAAGCCGCTGCGGAATGCGACGGCGTACCAGCGTCCTGGCCGGCGGGCTCGCGCTGTCGGCGCTGCTGTCGAGCTCGATCCGCGCCCGTGCGGACGAGCCGGCGGAGAGCGATCCGGAAGAGGTGGTCGTCCACGGTCGCAACGCGGGCGGGTTCGTGTCGCGCGCGAGGATCGAGGACGCGCCGCGCGAGATCACCGACGTCGCGAGCCTCCTCGAGCCGCTCCCCGGCGTTCACGTGAGACGCCTCGGCGCGGACGACTCCTTCGCGACGCTCTCGATCCGCGGAACGGGATCGACACAGGTGGCCGTCTTCCTCGCGGGCGTGCCGCTGACCGGAGGCGCCGACCCGACGCTCGATCTCTCCACGTTGCCGCTGTGGCCTGGCGCGCGGGTGCGGGTGTTCCGGTCGTTCGCGCCGGCGGCGATGGGCCGAGGCTCCCTCGGCGGGGCGCTCGTCCTCGACACTCCTTCGCCGCGCGCTCCGGAGCGTACCGAGGTGTGGGTCGCGGCCGGGTCGTTCGGCTCGAGGCGCATCCGTGTCGGCGACGTCCACGGCGATCCGGACGGCGTGCGCATCGCCACGGGCCTCAGCGCTTCCCGCTCCGACGATGATTTCGAGTACCTCGACAAGAATGCCTCGATCCTGAGCGGCCACGACGTCTACAAGGCGCGTGACAACGCGCGGTACGCGGCCGCGAGCGGGCTCGCGTCGATCGCGATTCCGGTACGCACGCCACACGGAACAGGGGCGCTCACCGTGACGACGCTCGCGCAGGTCCGCAAGCAGGAGCTCCCCGGCACGGCGGGTGCTCCAACGCCCTTCCAGCGCCTCGATTCGAATCGCCTCGTCAGTGCTCTCGAGCTCACGCTGCCAGCATCGACCGGCGCGTTCGGGATCCGTGGTTGGGGGCGGCGCGAGGGGCTCATGCTTCACGACGCCGCGGCGAGCGCACAAACCACGTTCAGTCCGTCGCACACCTCCGACGCGATCCTCGCCACGGGCGGGAGCGTCGGCTGGCGCGGGCGACCCACCCAGGCAACGACCCTCGAGGTACGCATCGACGGCAGCGCGGAGCGCTTTGCGCCGGGGACGTGGGTCGGCCTCAGACAACCGGCCGGCGCGAGGAGAACCAACACGGGCGTCGGCGTCGATGCGACGCTGGAACCAGCACCCGCGCTCACGCTCGCGGCGAGCGCGCGCGGAGACGCGTGGTTCGACACCTCGGACGAGCTCGGGACCGAACCGACGAGCGAGCTTCGTCCGACCGGCAACGTCGGCGCCGAGCTCGCGCTCGGTGCCGTCACACTCGCGACGCACGGCGGCGTGCTCGCGCGCCCAGCCTCGTTCGTCGAGCGCTTCGGCAACCGCGGCACGTTCGTGGGCGATCCGCTCCTGCGGCCCGAGGCCGCGACGACGATCGACCTCGGCGGCACCTTCACGAAGAAGGTCGGGCGCCTGCGCCTGCACGCCGAGGCCGCGACGTTCGCGACCTTCGCCGAAGACCTCATCGTGTTCGTCCCGATCAGCGCGTACGGGCGCCTCAAGGCGACGAACATCGGACGCGGTCGCCTCCTCGGCACCGAAGCCACGGCACGCGCCGCGGCCTACGGCTTCGAGCTCCGCCTCTCGCACACCGCGCTCGCGACCGCGAACGAGAGCACGTGCCGGTTCGTCGGCGGCTCGTGCGAGCGCCCTCCCCTGCCCGGCAGGCCCGAGCACGACTTCGTCGGCGATCTCTCCTACGAGCTCGGCCCGGTCCGCGTTCGCTACGGTGTGGACGTCGTCACGGGCATCTCCGCGGACGAGATCGGCTCGACCCCCGTGCCCGATCGCGTCCTCCACAGCGCGGGCGTGCGGCTCGAGGTTCCTGGCGCGCCGGGCCTCTCGCTCACGCTCGACGTGCGCAATCTCCTGGACTTGCGGGTCGCCGAGTATCCTGGGGCGCTCGGCCCGGTCCGCGCTCCGATCGGAGATGCGCTCGACTTCCCCATCCCGGGGCGGCGCATCCTCATCGCAGCCCGCTGGGTCTTTCCCGAGCCGAAGGCCGGTGCTAGCGTCCGCAGCTCAAAATGAGCCAGACCACTTCCGCGCCTCCGCGTCCGGGCATGCCCGGCCAGCCCGCCCCCCAAGCCTCCGGTGCCGGAGGAGAAGGCGGCATCGCCATCCAGGGCGGCGCCGCGATCCTCGCGCCGATCCAGTCGTTCCCCAATGGCGTCCCTGCGAACGCGATGGTCCTCATCCCGCTCGGCCCGAACGGCGCGCCGGTCGAGAAGGACGTCGTCGACGGCCCCGTCGCGCTGACGATGGAGCAGGTCTGGAAGCTCCTCGGCTTCAACGGCCCCGCCGTGCAGGTGCAGGACGACCAGGGTCGCCCCATCGCGATCGGCCTCGAGGATCTCCTCTCCGGTCTCGAGAAGCACTGGGTCGACAGCCAGGATGACCTCGACCGCGGCCGCATCTTCGCCCAGGAGCTGATGAAGTATCAGCGCCACGAGAAGGCCGAGGCCGTGCTCGCGAAGATCGTCGCACGCGGCGGTGACGGCCAGGACTGGCTCGCGCTCGGCGTCGCCCAGCTCGCGCAGGAGAAGCTCGACAAGGCCGAGGGTACCCTCAAGGGCGCCCAGAACCTGATGAAGGACAACCCGTACCCGAGCCTCCACCTCGCGAAGCTCGCGCACTCGAAGAAGGACGCGAAGGCGGAGCGCGACGCGGTCGAGCGATCCATCCAGATCCAGCCCGGCAACGTCGACGCGTGGGCTTACCTCTTCAACTTCATCAAGGAGTCGGAGAACGAGGAGAAGGCGATCGCGACGATCGAGGAGCTCGCGAACGCTCCCGTGAACGCGAAGACGGCCGCGCCGTACGTCGCGCTCCAGGGCTTCTACGCCGCCGAGGAGGCGACCCGCGACAAGGCGATCGGCTTCGCGAAGAAGGGCGTCGATCGCTCGCCCGCGGATCCCATCCCGCTGATCGTCCTCTCCGCGCTCTATGGCCAGGCCGGCAAGATCGAGGAGGTCGTGAAGCTCCTCGCGCCGCACGAGGCGCTGATGCAGCAGGACGTCCGCATCGCGCACAACTACTTCGA
>JANXVA010000435.1 GCA_025351875.1 Myxococcales bacterium
GTGACGCCGACGTTCTCGAGGTCGTTGTGCTTGCCCGAGATGCGGATGCACTTCTGGCTCGAAGTTGCGCGCGTGAAGGGCCGGCGATCCTTGCCGGTGAACACGTCCTTGAACGGGGCCATGCCCGCGTTCGTGAACATCAGCGTCGGATCGTTCTGCGGGATGAGCGGCGCGGATGCGCACACCTCGTGGCCCTTGCCGGCGAAGAAGGAGAGGAACGACGCGCGCACTTCGGAGGCAGTCTTCGAGCTCATGATGACGAGAGCTTCTTACCACTTCTGGGCCAGCTAGACCTCGGTGCTGTAGGAGGCGCCTGTTCGTCGTTCGCGGTCGCGCTTCCTGGACGCTTCACGCCAACGTGATCAGGCCGCGACGTTCAGGTACGGCGCGTTCGAGCGCGCGATGCGCTGCCACAGCTGATCGTGGAGCTGCTCCATCTGCATCTTGTGCGGCCCCACGGCGAGAGATGCATCGATACGCGCGAGCGTGAAGGCCGCCGTGACGAGCGCGTCATCGCTGTGTGTCGGGTCGAGCGCGACGTGCGGCCACGCGACCGACGGGTCGGCGTTCATGCGATAGCCCATCGCGGCGAGCCCGCGCGAGCGCTCGATGATGGTAGAGAGGAGACCGTCGCGGAACGAGTGTCGAGCATCGCCCATGTCCGCCGGGTCGACGTGATAGCCGAGGTGCATCGCGTACGCGCCGCGCTTCCGCTTCTCGTCGAGCGAGAGCTTTCCCATCACCGCGAAGCCGAGGATGGTGGACGCGAGCATCGCGAGGACCACCACGGCGGTGAACGCGCCGACGACCGCCATCGCGAGCCCGTCATCCCCGAAGTCTTCGAGGGCGCCGATGCCGATGGCGATGGCGACGATGACCGCGATCGGTCCCCACACGCGCAGGTACGCGGCGAGCATCGACTTCACGCTGAACGTCGACTTGACCCCCTTGAAGCTCCCTCCGACATTCTCCTCGAGGATGAGCTGCGTCGCGATGGGGATGAGCGGCACGTAGTAGATGTGGAAGAACTGCGTCGCGAGGAACGAGCTCCCGCAAGCGTTGACCTTTCCGTAGAAGCGCGTGCCGTAGACGATGACCATGGACGTCCTCTCACGTGGCCGACTGCCCGACGCTACCTCCGACCGCCGGCTATCTCGCGAGAGCCGCGATCTCCGAGCTCACGCTCGACATCGCGCTCTCGATCGCGCCGTTCACTGCGCGGTTCTGGAGCTCGGTGATGCCCTTGTTCGTGTTGCGCGCGTCGTCACTCGCGCTGGCCTTGCCGCTCACCGTCCCCTTGAGCGTCTGGCCGGGGACGCGAATGATCGAGAGGTCGACCTGCGCGGAGACGATGAGCCCGCCGTCCTTGCCGGTCGTCTGCGAGAGGCGCGAGAGATTGCCGTCGACGACGAGAACCGGAATCTTCCGCTCGCCCGCGCGGCGGAGGATCGCGGCGTCGGGATTGTCGAGGATCATGGCGTTCTTGATGGAACCAGCCTTGGCGCGCGCCGCAGAGCGCATCATGTTGTCGAGGTCGGCGCGCTGACCCGTGTTGTTGCGCATCGTGCCGAGCTGCACGACGTACTGCGCCTTCTCGACTCCGGGGCTGCCGGCGTTCCCAACGTTCCCAGCCGCGCCCGGCGCACCGCTGCCGCCGCCCGCGCGAAGCTTGTCGTGAGCCTCCTTCATCGAGGTCTTTGCGCTCGGAAACGACTCGCTCTTCATCGCTTGCGCGAGCGCGGGCACCGCCGCGGCATCGCCCATCTGCCCGAGGGCCACGGCGCACGCGACGCGAACGGCGGGGTGTGCGTCGCGGAGGCCAGCCTCGAGGTCCGCGCGCGCTGCGGCGCCGCCGCTGTGGCCGAGGCGGAGAGCCGCATGCACGCGAACGCGGAAGTCGGCGGACTCGGTGAGCTCACGGTCGCCGGCGGTCGAGTGGCCGGACGCGGTGATTGCCGCGAGCACGATCATCAGGCCGGCGGCATGGCGTGCGTGGACGCGTGCATGAACGCATGCGCGTACCCGCATGCGCTCGCGCACACGGGACACACACGTCGTTAGCCACCAAGATTGCAAGGCGCGAGGATCTCCGCTGCTGCAGACGAAGCGACCGCTAAGCACGCACACACGCAAAGGGCGCAAACACGAAAAGCCGCGTCAGGTGACGGAGTGACGGAGTGACCAGCTGACGGAGTGACCGGGTGACCGCGTGGTCAGGTGCGCGGAGGAGACAGACGAACGATCAGAGGAGGCTCTTCAACTCCGTCTCGATCTCTTTTTCCTCTCCATCGTGGTAGCCCAAATGAACGAACCGGACGACCCCTTTCTTGTCGAGGATGAAGGAGGACGGCATGTTCGGCGGATGCCACTTGTTCGCGATGGTCTTGTCCTTGTCCCACAACAAGGGGAACTTCGCGCCGTAGTTCGCCCCGAACTCCTTCACGCCGTTGGCCTCGTCGTCCTCGCTGATGGCCGCGAGCTCGAATCCCGCCGACGCGTACTTCACGCGGAGCTCCTCGAGCTTGGGGAAGGACTTCTTGCAGGGCTCGCACCAGGTGGCCCAGAAGTCGACGAGCACGACCTTCCCCTTCCACTGCGCGAGGGCGACTTTCCCCTTACCGTTCACGCTGTCGCCCGCGAAATCGGGGCCCGGATTGTTCAGCAGCTCGTGCTTCGCTCCGCTCGCCGTCGCCACGCCGCCGCCCTCGCTCGCACCACCACCGCAAGCCGCCGCCAGTGTCGCGAGCGCGGTGACAACCGCGCGCGCCTTCGCCTTGTTGCTCATGGCCAGCGACCGTACCAGGCAACGCGCCGTTCCGGGCACGCCGACGACGAGCACGCTCACGACGCGATGTGCGTCGATGTGTCCGCTACCTCGTCGCCGAGCAAGTCTTCCTGCCGCCGCTCGATGTGCAAAATGCTCCCGTCGGGCAGTCAACGTCCGCAGCGCACGGTCTGCGGCACAGCGGGTTGACGAGGACCATTCCGGCCGGGCACTTGCCGCCGACCGGGAGCGCCGTGATCGTGCCGCTCGACTGCACCGGCGGCGGCTTGCCCGCGTCGACCACGGCGGCCTTGCCCGGGTCGACGCCACCTCCCGCATCGACGATGGGCTTCGGGCCGGCGTCGACAGCGACGAACACCTTCGGTGTGATGGTCGGGTTGGGCGGAGCCGTCGTCACCGCGGCGGGTGCGCCGAGCGCTTCGGGGGCGATCCATCCCATCAGCTTCGAGCCGTCGTTCGCGGAGGGGTCGACGAAGGTCACGAGCACACTCGTGCTGAAGAACCTGGCGATCTTGACGACCGCCGTTCCCTTCGCGAGCGCCGTGACGTCCGCGCCGCTCGCGGGGAACGTCCTCACCTTCGTGGCGTCCTTGCCGATGATCCCCGGCTCGTTGGCGAGCTTCGTCTCGGACGCGTAGCGAAGGATGTCCTTCTCGTTCTTCGCGCCCGTGCCGCTGAGGGTGACCGTCGGTGCGTTGGCCGGCGGTTCGTCGTCCTCGCCGACGTCCTTCTTCTGCTTGATGAGCCCGCAGCCGAGCACGAAGGTGCAGGACAGCACGAA
>JANXVA010000250.1 GCA_025351875.1 Myxococcales bacterium
CATCCACTTCAAGAACCTCGGGCTCCTGGTCGTCGACGAGGAGCAGCGCTTCGGCGTGACACACAAGGAACGCATCAAGGCGCTCCGCACCCAGGTCGACGTGCTCACGCTCTCGGCCACGCCCATCCCGCGTACGCTTCAGATGGCGGTGAGCGGCCTCCGAGACCTCTCGCTCATCACCACGCCACCGGTCGACCGTCGTGCGGTGCGTACGTTCGTGACGGCATTCGACGATCAGGTCCTCAAGGAGGCAATCGGGCGGGAGCTCTCGCGTGGCGGTCAGACCTTCTACGTCTACAATCGCATCGAGGGCATCTACGAGAAGGCGCAGCGCCTCCAGCAGCTCTTCCCCGACGCGCGCATCGCGGTTGCCCACGGGCAGATGGCCGGCAAGGGCAGCTCCGCAGCGGCTCAGGGTGGAGAGACCGTCCTCGAGAAAACGATGCTCGACTTCGTCGAGGGTCGCTACGACATCCTGTGCGCGACCGCGATCATCGAGAGCGGCCTCGACATCCCTCGCGCGAACACGATCATCATCGACCGCGCGGACCTCTTCGGGCTCGCGCAGCTCTATCAGCTCCGCGGTCGCGTCGGTCGCTCGAAGGAGCGCGCGTACTGCTACCTGATCGTTCCTCCGCCCAACAAGATGACCGACGACGCGCGAGCCCGCATCGAGGCGCTCGAGCGCCACACCGAGCTCGGTAGTGGCTTCAAGATCGCGAGCCTCGACCTCGAGCTCCGTGGCGCCGGGGACCTGCTCGGTGCCGAGCAGTCGGGCAACGTGGCGAGCGTCGGCCTCGACATGTTCTGCTCGATGCTCGACGAGGCCGTGCACGAGCTCCGCGGCGAGCCCGTGATTCACGAGGTCGATCCCGAGCTCTCCTTCGACGTCACGGCGCTCCTCCCCGAGGACTACGTCTCGGACGTCGGCGTGCGCCTCTCGCTCTACAAGCGGCTCGCGAGCGCGATCGACGAGGCCCACGTGGGCGAGATCGCGACGGAGATGGAAGATCGCTTCGGCCCGCCGCCGCCCGACGCACGATGCCTCGTTCGGCTGATGACGATGAAGTGCGAGCTGCGCAAGATGCGCGTCCTCGGCTGCGAGGCGACCGCGCGCAGCGTGACGCTCCACCTGCGAGACGATACGCCGCTCGACCCCAAGAAAATCCTCGAGCTCGTCAAGCTTCCGCGCAGCCTCTACAAGCTGACGCCTGATCGACTGACGCGCCGCTTCGAGAACGGCACCGATGGCCTTGCCAACGCCGAGACGGTGCTCGTCGAGCTTTCGCGCTGCTGGCGCGACTGAGGCTTGCTCAGCGGTCCGAGAGCGCCTCGCGAACGGTCGCGGCTCGGTCGCGGACGCGCGTGGCCACAGCGGCGAAAGCGCTCGTGTGGCGAACGGCCTCGATCGCGGGGCATCGCTCGATCCACGAGATGTCGAGCAGCCCGTTCCCGTCGGCGTCCGCGAGCGCGGCGAGCGCGGCGTCGGTATCTCCGCAGACGGCGAAGGCCTCGGCGCGATATTGCGCGAAGGTCGCGCGGCTCCGCGGGATGCGAAGGGACATATCGAGCGCGGCGTCGAGGGTCCTGCCGGTGCCGAGCTCGAGCACGTCATGCAGGCCGTTGATGATCCTCACGAGGCGCTCCGGTGGCGCCTCGAGCTCGGCGAAGCGCGCCGCGAAGAGGTCGGCGCGCTCCCGATCGCCGTACCAGACCGCGAGGCGCAAGGCGGACATCCAGAACGTCGGCGCCTGGTCGGAGTCGACCGAGGCTGACAGAAATACGTCGACGGCGGCCTGCCAGTCGCCGAGGAGCGCGAGACCGCGCGCAATGTCCGAGGGTACGGCGCCGAGCAGCGGCTCGAGCTCGTGGGCCTCGCGAAGGGATCGGATCCCCTCCTCGATGGGCCCGACCTCGAGGAGCAGGCGGCCCTTCCACTCGACCGCGCCCGCGAGGGTCGGGGCGCGCTCGAGGGACCTCGCCAGGAGCCTCGCGCCCGCGATGCCCTCGCCGCGCTGGAAGTGGAGACTCGCGAGGCCGAGCTCCGCCTCGGGATCCTTCGGCAGGCTCTCGAGCACCCTCTCCGCGAGCCTCGCGGACTCGTAGCGACCGAAGCCGTAACTCCGCACCAGCGCGCGCCCGAAGCACACGGCAATCCGCGGGTCGTCGGGCGCGATCTCATGGGCGCGCCGCAGGAGCTCGCAGGCCTCGCCCATCAAGCCAATCCACCCGTGCAGGAGCAGGTGACGACCGCGCAGATAGAGGTCGATCGCGCCGCTCGGTACCTCGACATGGCGCGGCTCGGGAACCGCGGAGGCGGCAAGCGCGTTCGCGATCGCCGCCGCAGCCTCGTCGCCGAGCGCAAGGAGGTCGTCCGGCTGACGAAGCGAGACCATCTGCCAGAGCTGAAACCCGTCTGCGACGGTGACGAGGCGAAGCGACACGCGGATCTGATCACCTTGGCGGCTGACGCTCCCGTCGACGACGGTGTGGACCCCGAGGGCGCGACCGAGCACGCGAGGATCGCGTTCGCCTCCCGAGACCTCGCGAGCCCGTCGTCTCTGGACCGCATCGAGCCTATGAACGCGCACGCCCTGCATGACCGAGAGGAGATCGGTGACGTCGTCCGAGAGCGTGCTCGCGAGGTAGTCGTCGTCGATCGCGCCCTCGTTCGCGAAAGGAAGGACAGCGACCGTCCGATCGAAGCGCGTATGGCGCACCCCGTGCTGCACATGCTCGATCGGAGGCGGAGTGAGTGAGACGCGAATCCGATCGAGGGCGGCGCCGACGATCTCGAGGTTCGCGAAGCGATCCTCCCTCGCGCGCGCCGTGCATCGCAGGACGAGCTCGGCGATGGTCGAGGGAAGCGCGGGGACGATCGCGCGCGGGTCCGGCGGCGGCTCGTGGAGGCGAGCGTTAGCCATCGCCACGGCCGAATCGCCCGTGAACGGGAGCCGCCCGGTGAGGCACTCGAAGAGCGTCGCCCCCAGCGCGTAGACGTCCGCGCGGGCGTCGATGTCCGTCGCCGCGAGGACCTGCTCGGGTGCCATGTATGCCGGCGTGCCGGAGATCTGACCTTCGCGCTCGGACGCGCGGTGATCGGCGAGAGCGCGCGCGATGCCGAAGTCGGCGACGACGGCGTGGCCATCCCGTCTGACGAGGATGTTGTCGGGCTTCAGATCGCGATGGATGATCCCCGCGCGGTGGGCGGCGGCGACGCCCGCGCATACCTGGCTGAGAACCGCGACCGTGCGCGCGAGGGAGATGGCGCCCTCACGCTCGAGCACGGCGGCAAGCGACTCGCCGTCGACGAGCTCCATCGTCAAGAACCAGTCGTCGCCGGTGGTGCCGATATCGAAGATGCGCGCGATGTTCGGATGCGTCACGCGACGCGCAAGCCGCACCTCCTCGCGAAAGCGCTCGATCATTCCGGGAGCGATCGCGAGGTCGCGGCTCAGCATCTTGAGAGCGACCACCTCGTCGAGCTCGAGATCGCGAGCACGATAGACGGCGCCCATCCCACCGACGCCGAGCATGCCCAGGAGCTCGTAGCGCCCCGCGAGAAGCGCCGCCGACCTGGTCTCCGTCGCGATGCCGCCGGGGAGCGACATCGGGATGGTGTGGTCGATCTCCGGGTCGCCTGACATGCGAACCTCAGCGTAGCCGATCCACGGCATCGGCTAGGCCGTGTGCAACGCACACGGCACAGCCTCCCGAAGGTCGGCACAGCCTCCCGAAGGTCGGCTAGGCCGTGTGCAACGCACACGGCACAGCCTCCCGAAGGTCGGCTAGAGTCCGACGCGGAGTCGACCACCATGGCACGCGTCCTCATCCCCCTGCCGGACCGCGATTTCGATCTCACCGAGGCCGCCGTTCCGTGGCGACTGCTCACGCGCGCCGGACACGACGTGGTCTTCGCGACCGAGCAAGGCGGAGCTCCGGCGTGCGATCCGCTGCTCGTCTCCGGGGTGATGTTTGGTGAGCTCGGTGCGAAGAGCGAACCGAAGAGCTTCTACGCGGAGATGGCCGCGTCGAAGGAGATGGGCGCGCCGATCCGATGGAGCGCGATCGATCCTTCCGCGTACGGCGCGCTCGTGCTCCCCGGCGGACACGCGCAAGGGATGAAGCAGTACCTCGCGAGCGAGGTCCTCCAGCAGAAGGTCGCGGCGTTCGCGACGAGCGGCAAGCCGATGGCTGCCATCTGTCACGGCGTGCTCGTGCTGGCGCGCGCGAAGGACCCTCAGACCGGCAAGAGCGTCCTCCACGGAAGGCGAACGACCTGCCTTCCGCAGTACATGGAGCGCGTCGCGTACTACCTCACCGGGTGGAAGCTCGGTCGCTACTACCGAACCTACGACGCCTACGTGGAGGAGGAAGTGAGGGCCGCGCTCGCGGACCCCTCGCACTTCGAGCGTGGTCCGCTCACGCTGCTGAAGCACGGCACGTCGGGCGACGACGCAGGCGCGTTCGTCGTCGAGGACGGAAATTACGTCTCGGCCCGCTGGCCGGGTGACGCCTACCTCTTCGCGAGGAAGATCATCGAGCGGCTCGGCTGAGGCCGAGGCGAGCCAGCTACATCACGCCGCCGGCGGCGATGCACCGCTGCTCGAGGGCAGCCGCCGTCGGAGCGTTGCGTTGCTTCGAGCTGCGCGCCATGGCGCAGATCGGCGGGTCGACGAACTTGGGCTTCGCGACGGGGCGCGGCGCAACCACGGTCGCGAGCGGCGCGACGGCAGCGTCGGCAACCGCGACGGCCGCATCGGCGACCGCAGAGGCGTCTGCAGCGACCACGGCGGTTGCCGTGTCGGCGTCCGGTGCCGCGTCGGCGGCCGCAGCCTTGTCGTCCTTCTTGCTGCAGCCGGTGAATGCGACAGACGCCACGGCGAACGCGCCGGCGAGGAGTAGGCTACGAACTGCGGCGCGAATCGACGGGGAGTTACGATGCGTCATTCCCCGCAGGATACACAGGGTGAAATCGAAGTCCCCAATGATCGGCTGCCGCTGCTCGCGGGTCGGCTGCGGGTCGCTGGCGGTCGCTGCCGGTCGCTAGGGCGTGCCGCCCTGGTCACGGCACATCTGCTCGAGTTTGGCCGCGGTGGGCCGCCCCGCCGCGCGGGCCGCACGCGCGGTCACGCACACGGCGGGGTCTCCCGCAGGACGCGGCGGTGCAGGAGTCGGGACGGGCGTCGGCGCGGGAGTCGGTACGGGCGTCGGCGCGGGAGTCGGCGCGGGAGTCGGGACGGGTGTCGGCGGCTTCGGCGTGGGTGCCGGCGGAGTCGTCCCCGGCGGGACTGGTCCAGGGGGGGTCGTCCCCGGCGGCTTGGGCGTCGGCACGGGCGCCGCGCCGGACGCGGTCGGCTTGGTCGTCGCCTTCGGCGGCGCCGTTGGTGGGATGATCGCCGGGTTGAGAGGAGGCGAGACCGTCGCGGGTGCGGCAGGAGTTCCGGGGTCCGTCGCAGGCGGCGTCACCACCGCAGGCGGAGCCGTCGTACCGAGATCGAGCGGCGGGACGACGGGCGTGGGCGTGCGAGACCCGAACGCGCCCGCTCCCCATGCGACGAGCCCGATGCTGAGTACGGCGACCACGCCGAGGGCTCCGATGAGCGGACCTCGGCTGCTCCGATTCTCACCATCGTCGCCTCGACCGCGATTCGCCGGGACCGAGGCTTGCGGCGCGGCGTACACGGCCTGAGCGGGCGCGCCATACGGCGCAGCAGCCTGCGCCGACGGACCGTTCATCGGCGGACCGTTCGCGGTGCCGCCCGGAGCCGCGTACGCCGGCGCCGCGGGGCTCGCGGCAAACGGTGTCTCCCCCGGCGGAAACGCGAGCGGCTCGCCCATCTGGGTCTTGCCCCTGAGCGGCTCCGCACCCGCTGCGGCCGCGACCGGCATCGCTGGCGCGGACGGAGCCACGAATGGAGACGCGACCGGCATCGCTGGCGCGGACGAAGCGACGACTGCCGAAGCCGCCGCAACCGCAGGCGCATCGTGCGCGGGCGCGCCGACCATGCCCGCCGTTCCTGCGCGCATCGGGGACGCCACGGACTTGTGGTTCGCCGTCGCGAGCTTCTGCGCAGCCTCGACCGGCGAAGCCACCGAGAGGCCCGCGAAGCGATCATGGAACTCGTTGATCGAGTCGAAGCGCTGCTCCTTGTTCTTCGCGAGCGCACGCATGATCGCACCGCGCATCGACTCCGGGAGCGCTGCGCCGTTCGGCGAAACCTCGATCGGCTTCGGCGCTGCCGTCATGTGAAGAGTCGCCCATTCAAAGGCGTTCTTCGCGTCGAACGGCAGGACACCCGTCAGCATCTCGTACGCCATCACGGCGAGCGAGTAGATGTCGCTGCGAGCGTCGAGTTGCTGCCCCGTGAACTGCTCCGGGCTCATGTACGGAGGCGTACCGAGCACCATGCCCTGCTGCGTGAGCTTGGCCTCGTTGCGGTCGAGCTCGCCGCTTCGCTTCGCGATGCCGAAGTCGAGCACCTTCACGAACTCCTTCTGACCCGCGCGCTCGGTGAGGATGATGTTGTCCGGCTTGAGATCGCGGTGGATGATCCCCTTGCTGTGGGCCTCGGCGAGCGAGCCGCAGATCTGCGCGAGGATCTTCTCGACTCGCGGGGCCTTCATCGGCCCGTCCTTCTCGAGGACGTCGGCGATGCTCCGCCCGAGCACGAACTCCATGACGAGGTAGAGGATGCCGTCCTCGGTCTCTCCGAAGTCGTAGACCTGGACCGTGTTCGGGTGCTCCAGCGTGGCGAGCGTGCCGACCTCACGCTGGAAGCGCTCGCGGATCTTCGGGTCGCGCGAGAGGTGCTGGTGGAGCGTCTTGATCGCGACCTTGCGCGAGTGCTGGCCGAGCGCTTGCTCGCCCACGTACACCGCACCCATGCCGCCTTCGCCGATCAGCTTGGTGATCTTGAACTTGCGGCCGAGCGTCCGGCCGAGCAGCGGGTCTGGCCCTGCCGCGTTCGGGATGGGCGCGCCGCAGAGCGCGCAGAACGGCGGATGACCCTCCAGGTCTTTATGGCACGACGGACACTGCATCGGTCGGTCAGAGCGTCCCGCCGGCATTCCGGCAACGGTTGGCGAGCTCCGCGGCGGTCGGACGGTTTGCCTTCGCGGCAGCGCGAGCTGTCACGCAGATCGGCGGGTCGATCTTCGGCGTCGGTGTGGGCACCGGCTTCGCGCTCGTCGGGGGCTTCACCGCCGTACCGCCCGAGGTGTTGGTGCCTGGCTTCACGCCGACTGCGGTGGTCACGACCCCGCCGAGCGGGGCCGTACCGCCAGCGGAAGCATCGGCATCGTCGGTCGTGGCCGCCGCCGCGCTCTCGACCGGCGCCGCGCTCGCGCTGACGCTTGCACTCGCGCCGGTGAGGCCGGAGAGGTCACCGGTCGGAACCGGCTTCGGCTTGCCACGGAGCGCATAGGCGAGACCGCCACCGCCGATGAGGAGCACGGCGACCGCAGCGAGGCCGATGACGAGGCCGTTGCCGCTCTTCTGCGGGGGCGAGTGCGTGGGTCCCGCGGGAACGATCGCGGGGCCACCCATGGGCGGAGGCCCACCGGGAGGACCGCCGTACGGCGGCGTCATCGCGGACGGTCCGGCGCCCATCGCGACAGGCGCGCCCATCTCCGTCTTCGCGCGATTGCCCGCGGGCATCGCTTCGGCGACGTGCGGCTCGTGCGTCGGTGCCTGGTTCATGACCGAGGTCTGGGCGGGCAACACGCCGCCGCCCGTCATGGCCTCGAAGAACTCGGTCACCGAGCCGAAGCGGTCGTCCTTGTTCTTCTCGAGCGCGCGCTTGATGGCGTCGCGCATCTTGGCGGGCACGTGCTCGCCGAGCGCCTGCGTCTCGATCGGACGCGGCGCCTCCGTCATGTGCTTCGACGCCCACTCCCACGCGGTGTTGGCCTCGAACGGGTACTTGCCGACGAGCATCTCGTACGTCATGACGCCGAGCGCATAGATGTCGCTCCGGAGGTCGACGGGCTGCCCCGTGAACTGCTCCGGGCTCATGTACGGCGGCGTTCCGAGGACCATGCCCTGCTGCGTGAGCTTCGCCTCGTTCGGGTCGTGCTCGCTCGACCTCTTGGCGATGCCGAAGTCGAGGACCTCGACCCAGTCCTTCTGCCCGGCGCGCTCGCAGAGCACGACGTTGTCGGGCTTGAGGTCGCGGTGCACGATGCCGTGCCCGTGCGCCTCCGCGAGAGAGCCGCAGACCTGGCGCAGGATGTTCTCGACGCGCGCGGGCGGCATCGGCCCGTCCTTCTCGAGGATGTCCGCGACGCTGCGCCCCTGCACGAACTCCATGACGAGATAGAGGGTGCCGTCCTCCATCTCGCCGAAGTCGTAGACCTGGATGGTGTTGGGGTGCTCGAGGGCGGCGACCGTGCCGGCTTCGCGATTGAAGCGGGCCTTGATCTGCGGGTCGTGCGACAGGTGCTTGTGGAGCGTCTTGAGCGCCACCTTGCGTGTGCCGGAGCCGAGCTGCTGCTCGGCGAGGTACACACAACCCATGCCACCTTCGCCGAGCTGCTTGACGATGCGGTACTTGCCCACAGAGGTGCCGATGAGGGGATCGACGGCCTGCTCTTCGCCCTGAGTCATCGGCAGAAGGGTCGCACAAATGGTGGGTTCTTGCCGAGGATCCTGGCCGAGAAGGGGGGAAGGCGTGGACATCTCCAGGCTTCTACGGCCCAGGTCCGCGACCGGTCTCGGGAGGACAAGGACGAGCTAGGGCGCGACGGCGTCTGGTGGAGCCCCGGCGGGGCCTTCCTTCGGCGGCCACGGAAGTGGCATACGCACATCCCGGGCGCGGTCCCACAGCTCTAGCCGCGTACCCCGCTTGGTGGCCGGGAAGAGAACACCGATGCGCGTCCGGAGCTTCGGCTCGAAGCGTGGGGCGGTCCGTAGCCCGGCGTCCGGTCCCTCGGGCGCGCCGAGCATCGGAAAGTCGAAGCGCACGCGCTCGATCAGTGTCGGTCCCTCGAACAGCTCGAGGGCGAACCGACCCATGACGCGAGGCGTGACGTGCGGCGTGCCCATGTCGACCTTGTGGACCTCGAGGAGGTAGACGTCGCCACGGTCCCAACGCAGATCGAAGACCCACTGCTCGCGCTCGGAGAGCGGAGGCGGGTCCGGAGGCGTCTTCGAGATCAGGCTGCCCGACTCCGGCGTGCCCGCGTCTCGCGGACCCGCGCCCGCGTCGCGCGAGTCGGGGGTCTCGGCTGCGGCTTCGACCCCGAAGGTGGTCGTGAGACCGACGGCGAAGCAGAGGCCGAGAGCAGCAGGCATCGCGCGGAGCGGCGAGCTCCATCCGGTTCTACGCTTCATGGTCCAACCTCGCACGACACGGCCCTATCCCACGCTTCGGCAGCGCCGCCAAGGTCCGACCAGACGCGCGCGAGCTCAGGCGGAGCGGGTGCCGATGCGACCAGCGACTCG
Organism: Myxococcales bacterium; assembly: GCA_025351875.1. Taxonomy (GTDB): domain Bacteria; phylum Myxococcota_A; class Polyangia; order Polyangiales; family Polyangiaceae; genus Labilithrix. Next base: position 9,446 of record JANXVA010000250.1, read on the forward strand.
CCGCGCGAGCTAGGCACGGTGACGCGGGCAGCGTGCAGTGCGATCCGCGTGAGCGCCAAGGTGCGTCCGTTCGGCAGAGTGATCCGCGACGGTCCGCCGTAGTCGCGGTCGCCGAGGAGCGGCATGCCTGCGTGGCTCGCGTGCACGCGGATCTGGTGGGTGCGACCCGTCTGCGGCTCGACGGCCACCATCGCGAACGTGCCAGCGCGCGCGACGAGCGCCCAGTGCGTGAGCGCTGGCTTCGCAGCGGGGCCGGCGACCGCACGATGCAGCGGATCCGTGCCGTCGCCGATCGGCTCGTCCCAGACGCAAGGGCGGTCGCTCGAGCGACTCTCCCCGGACACGATCGCAACGTAGCGGCGCGCATAGCGCCCCTGCTCGCGGGCGCTCCGCAGACGTCCTTCGGCCTCCTTATGGGTCGCGAAGACGACGACACCGCTGACCTCGCGATCGAGGCGCGACGTGACGAACAGGTCCGCTGCGCTCTTGCCGATCGACTGCGCCGCGAGCGCGACGAGCGAATGCGACGCGCCGCGATGATCGGGGACGGTCGGGATGCCCGCGGGCTTCGCGCAAGCGATGAGGCCGTCCTGCTGCCAGATCACGAGCGCCGCATCTCCTGGGGCCGCGCTTCCGATCTTCACCTCGTCGCCGAGCTTCACGCGCTCGGCTCCGCTCTTCACGCGCGCACGCCCGAGAAACACCCGCCCTTCCTCGACGGCGCTCTCGGGCTCGCCGGCGCGTCGTAAGATGTCCGCGATCGTCACGCCGTCTCCCTCGCGCACGACCCAACGCTTCTCGCGAATGCCTCTCGGCCTCATGTCTTCGCGGGCAGCCGCTCGACGACGCCGCGGTCGCCGTCGACGCGCACGCGGTCACCGGTCTTCAGGGCGCGCGTCACGCCGTCGACATTGACGACACTCGGAACACCGAGCTCGCGAGCGACGACCGCGGCATGGCTGAGCGGTCCACCGAGCTCGGTCACGACGCCCGCCGCAATACAGAAGAGAGGCGTCCAGCCGACGTCCGTGGTGTGCACGACGAGGATCTCGCCGGGCTCGAGCTCGCTCATCTGCGACGCAGAGAGGAGTACACGCGCAGTACCCTCCACGACCCCGGAGCTCGCACCCGTTCCACGCATGACGTCTCCCCCGGCGGGGGGGAGCTGCACGGAGGGCGGTGCGCCGATGAAGGTCGCAGGCGGATCAGGCCGCGCTTGATCGCGCATGTACTCGGCGCGGCGCGCGCGAACGAGCGGCGCAAGGTCGGTACGCGAAGCACGCAGCGCGTTCACGACCTCGTCGACCGTGAGGAAGAACACCGTGTGGATCGCGCCGAGGCCGTGTGGCTCACGCTGTGCGGGGTCCCGAGGGTCGGTCAGCGAGGACCCCTTGGCGCGCAGCTCGGCCCAGTCGCGCGCGAGCTCGGGCACGAGTCGAAGGAGCCGCCGGTCGGCGTCGAGCGCGACGTCGCGCAGCATGCCGAGCACGCGCGTCACCTGCGTGCGCATCTGCTCGCGGCGACGAGCAGCCTTCTGCGCGCGCGTGATGAGGTGGCGCACGAGCGTCTGCTCGGCGAAACGGAGGCGCGGAACGAGGCGCTGCATCTCGGCGTCGGCCTCGGCCTTCGCGCGCGCAAGCTGCGGCTCGACGTCTCGTGCCTCGCCGCGCAACGCGACGCGGATCATGGCGAGGACGGGTCGAGGGTCCTCTTTCCAGCGCGGGGTCGATAGCTCGGCCTCGCGCACGACACGGTCGCCGTAGAGATCGAGGAAGCTGACGAGCGCGCGCTTTGCCGGGCCCTCGGGGAGCGAGCTCACTGTCGCGCCGTCCTGCACGAGCATGGCCCGAGCCTCGGAATCACGACGCGCGAGGTCGACGATGCGCATGACGCCGATGGCGGGTCGGGCGCTCTCGAGATCGCGAATGCCGCGCGTCAGGTCGTGCGCGAGCTTCTCGGCGGCGTCGGGCTCGACGCGCGAGAGCACGCCCTTGAGGATGATGTGGGTACCGAGCGCGCTCGAGGCGCACGTGAGCATCACGTCACCCGTTCGCTCGAGCAGCGCCTGGACGTCGCGGAACTTCCGGGCGATGCCGTCGTCCGGCAGGATCGCGAGGTCGAGCGCGTTGTGCAGGCGGAACGAGTGCTCGGCCTCCTGCTCGAACTTGGAGACGTGGTCGTCGAGGCGGAGCTGCTCGCGGAGCAGGCGCGTCGCCGTGAGCGGAAGCCGCGCGAAGAAGCCCTTGTGAGAGACCTCGCCGACCTGGCTCGCGAGCTCCTCTCCGCCCGAGCCGCCGCCGAGCTCGACGAGCGTGCGCGGGTCGAGCCAGGGGACCTGCGCCGCGATGCGCATGAACTCGGTGAGGTTCAGGTAGAAGCGGCCGTGCACGTTGCCGACGAGCCGTGCGTGCTTCGGCACCGAGCAACCGAGGGTGCCGAACGCCTTGCGGAAGCCGGACTCGCTGTAGTCGCCGGCAACGGACCACGTGAAGGGCGTCGCCACGCCGGGAAGCGCCTCGCCGACGTTGCAGCTGCTCCACACCGTCGTCGCGTCGCCGCCCTCGGGGAAGCCACGACCGGTGACGTGGCGCGCCTGCACGATCCAGACACGCTCGCCCTCGCACGCGAACTCGATGTCCCACGGAACGTCCTCGATCTGCTCGAGGCGCTTCGCGACCGATGCGAGCTCGGCGATCCGTGCGCCCGTGAGCGCGGGGGCATCGGGATGCTCGACCGCGATCTCCATCACGCCGGCCTCGCCGACGACGGACGCACGCAGCTTGCGTGCGATGGTGCTCTCGAGCACCTGCCCGTCCTCGCGGACGCGCAGCATGTCGGGCGTCGTCACGCCGTCGACGACCGGCGAGCCGAGCCCGAAGCCGGCGTTGATGATGCGCTCGCGCGGTCCGCCGTGCTTGCGGGTGAACATCACGCCCGCCGCGGAGGCGCGCACGATCGGCTGGAGGACGACGGCCATGCCGACGTCGCGAACGCCGTGCGTGGCGAGGTAGCCGAGCGCACGGCCCGAGGCGATCGAGGCCCAGACACGGCGTACGGCGTCGACGAGCGCCGGAGCGCCCCGCACGCCGAGCACCGACTCCGCGAGCCCCGCCATCGAGACGAGCGCGCCGTCCTCGCACGTGGCGCTCGAGCGAATCGCGAAGCCCCACGGTGCGCTCGCGCCGTGCGCGGCCCAGAGCGCCTCGAGCTCCTCCTCGAGATGGGCGGGCAGCTTCGCCGACAGGATCTCCTGGCGCGCCTCGGCTGCGCGCGAATAGACCGCACGCCCGCTCGCGGCACGAAGGAGTGAGCGCGGCTCGCATGCCGGCGACAGCTCACGCAGCGCGGCGACGAACGCCTTCTGCGGGATCACCCACGTCTCCGGGACGAGGAAGCCGTTCCGGCGCAGCCAGACGAGACGCGCCGCCTTCCCGCCGACGTTCTTGCGATCGGAGAGCGCCTCGTCGCGCACGAGCGCGTCGAACCCGAGGATCCATGGCGTTCCCTGGGGCCTCGGCCTCGCGGGCTCGAGCCCCTTCGTCGCCGTCGCGTCTGCCATGGCCGGCGATCCTAGCGCGTCATCCGTGCGCGAGCATGCGATCGTGCCAGATCAGCATCTCGATCGCGCCTGGTCCGCGGTTGAACGGATAGTCGTGAGGCCCGGGAACGTCGGCGTAGTCGTGCTCGACGCCCGCCGCCTTCCAGGATGCCGACGTGTGTGCGATCGCGCCGCGGAAGTAGTCGTCCTTGCTCGTGAGCAGGCGCAGCTTGAGCGACGCGTTCTTCGCGCGCGCGGATTTCGCGAGCGCGGTGAACTCTGTGACCTGATCCTCACCGAGCGCCGCCTGGAGGGTCCCGACCGCACCGAAGACCTCGGGGTTCCCGAGACCGACGCGCAGAGCCACGGCACCGCCGAGCGACACGCCGTCGATGCCCGTCGCGGCAGGCGACGAGGACACGGGCAGCTCGGCCCGAACGCGAGGGAGGACGGTCTCGAGCAGGTAGCGTCCATAGTCCTTCATGGGCGCGGGCTTGCGGAGGTCGACGTCCGGCAGATACGGGCATACGACGACGAGGCCCTTGAACGGATTCGCGACGAGCCCGGCATTCAGATCGGCGAGTCGCTTCGGGTCGACGAAGCCTTCGAGGTCCGCGCTCGTGATCGGCGGAGCGCACACACGCTCGATCGCGCGGAGCAGCGCGTAGTCGCGCGGCCATCCCATCACGCCCTCCACGGGGCCCTTGTTCGCCTCGCCGCGTCCGTGCAGGGCGATGAGCACGGGGAGCTTCTCGCCGGGCTTCGTCCACGACGGGACGATCACGACCGCACGACCGCCGTTGTCGAACGTCCAGGTCTCGGTGCCGACCTGACCTCGCGGCCGCGCTTCCGCATCGGGCGGCGGCATCTCGGGCAGCCTGGTCGGCACCGGCGCGGGCGTGCCCGCCGCGGCGCGCGGAGTGTCACTACGAGAGCACGCCGCGAGCGCGAGCTGAGCACCGATGCCGAGGAAGATCCGACGACCGATCACCTCGCGGACGGTACCTCAGTCTTCCGGCGGTGTCGGCATCTTCCCGGTCGCCGTGCGGACGAGATCCGCGAGACCGGGATCGCTCTTCATCTGATCGCGGAGCACGCTCTTGATCGCGTCGAGCTCCGCAGGCGAGATGCCCTTCAATGCCGAGGTGGCCTCGTCGACCTTGAGGTCGACATAGCCGTGGACATCGACCTCTCCCGCGCGAAGGCGCGCGAGCGGCGTCGTCGCGTGGGTCGCTTCGGTCGCAGCCTCGACGTTGCCGGCGCGCTGCGCGGTGCTCGCGGAGTCCGTGCGATCGACCTTGAACGGCGCGTCGACGGAGGCCGTACTGCCCGCGGGCTTCACCTCAGGTGCAGACGGAACGCCGCCGGGAAGCCCTGCGCCTTTGCCGATGCGATCGATCGCCATGGGACTCTCCTAGTCTAGCGGATGTTGCCGATGGCCGTCTTCACGGTGTCGTGCTCGGCCTTCAGCACGTTCGAGAGCGCCGTGAACGAGCGGTTCTGCGAGTTCACGGCCTCCTGGATCTGGAGGTAATAGAGGTTCATCTCCTGGCTCTGCTGAAGCGACGATTCGAGCCCGCCACCCTCGGCGCCAGCCGCTGCAGTGCCGCCTGGCGCGGCTCCACCGGTCGCGCTTGCGAGCGCCGCGCTGCCCACGCTCTGCACGGCACCGCCAAGCGCCCCGCCGCGCGTGGCGCCGCCCCCCGGTCCTTCGGGGCCCCCGCCGCCGCTCCGCAGGGGCGAGCCCGTTCCCGTCATCGGAACCCCGAATGCGGCGCCGGGTCCGCTGCCCCCGCGCACGGCCACGGCCATTAGCGGCCCGCCAGGCAGCACCTTCATGGCGGTCTCGGCGCCACGCACGAGCGACTGCGTGAGGACCCTCTTGAAGACGCCGCGGTCCGGCGTTGGGGTGACGCGCGGCGCCGTGGTGGCGACCGTGACGTCGGGACGTGACGAGATCGTGGGGGAATCCATGGACGCTCCTGCGAAGGTGGAGAGAGACGGGGACCAAGCCTGCGCCTGGCATGGGTCCCTCTCGGCCGGAGCGTGACCGAGTTGCTTACCGTCTTCGACAATCGCGAGATCGCCTGGCGCCGCGGCATCGCTGGCGCGCGCGTCGTGCCCCATCCTCCGCCTACCCATGTCTCCGTTCCTGCTCGACGGGAACCATGCCGCCTCACCCGCCTCCGAGCATCCACGAAGAGCGAGCCTTCTCCGCCGATCCCCCTTACGACGGACTACTCTCACCAGCTCCGATCGCTGCGCTCCCTCGCTCAGCGCGACCAGGCGATGTGAGCTCGCCGCGCACGCTTGTCCGCGGGAGCCGGACCGTCGTCGTTGAAGTAGAGCGTGCCGCCGTCGAGGACGAGCGCGACGTCGAGCGAGGGAGGCCCGTCGAGGGTGAGCAGCGGGAAAGCCCGCGGCTCGGGAGCCATCAGGTCGACGCCGTCGATCGCGATCGCGTCGGCCATGCTGCGCGCGATGACCGCGCGTAGAGCCCCTGCACTCGCCTCGAGCGCGACGGACGTCGCCGCGCCGTCGCCCCCGAGGGGCAGCTTGAGCGGCTTCGCGACCTTCCCGCTCGCAGAGACCGTGGCCCACATCGCGCCATACCCGCTCGAGTCGGGTGACTCCACGCCGAGCGGCGCCTCCTCGATCCACGCGACGTTGACGCCGCCCTCCGCCGCTGCCGTGAGCTGCGGGGTGCGCGAGTGCGCCGCCGTCGCGAGGACACGTTGCTCTTCGAGATCGCGCTGCGCGTCCTTGGTGCGAACGGCGGCCACGAAGATGTCGGCCATCCCGTCCTTCGGACTCTCGCGCGGGTCGGCCCACGCGAGCCAGACTCGATCACCGCGCGCGAAGGCGACGAGGTCGCTCGCGTCTCCGGGCGCATTGGTGATGCGAATGCCATTGCCGCGCGAGAGGTCGGTGCCGACGCGCGTCGCATAGACCTCGCCGTTGCCGTCACGGCCATCCACCCAGGCGACCACCCATCCTCCGCCGGCCCACGCGATCGCGACGTCGCTGGCGTCGCCCTTGATCGTGGTGAGCTGGAGGTCGTTCACCTTCCTGCCCTTCTTGTCGAGCCTGGTGACGTGGACCTCGGGATCGCCGTTGTCTCGCGCGACCCACGCGACGGCGGCGCCGTCCTCGGGTTTGTCGGCGGGGGCGATCGCGACGCCGCCGACCGCGAGCGCACGCGTCGTGATGACGGCGGGCGCCGACACGTTGCCCTCGGCATCGATGAGGCGTGTGGACAGCGTCATCGGCGCGTTGCGTGCGTCGTCCACCGCGACGCGAGCCTTGGTCCCGATCGCTTCGGCCTTGGTCGCAAGCGTGGCGAGCAGGGTCGCGTCGCCGAGGCGCGTCGCCGCGATGTCGCTCACGCTCTCGCCGGTCGCGATGGCGCTCACGTCGGTGACCCTCGGCCCGTTGCCCGCGAGCGCCGCGGCCGCCGCAGGCGGCTTCACGTTCGTGCGCGACCGGACCTCGGCCGCGCGCACGCGCGCCGGCGACGACCCCGAGGCGGCGAGCGCGAGGCAGACCTCTTTCTCGCACGCGACTCCCCAGGCCATCGAGGCCGGGTCCGTGCCAAAGCCGAAGGGCTCGCGCTGGATCGGGACGAGCTGCGCATCCGTGCGGACGAGCGTGGGAACGATCGCGGCCACGGCACAGCGCGGGGAGCCCACCTCGCAATCGCGCAGGGGCGCGAGGATGGCGAAGCCCACGTCGGTCGCGACGATCTCCGGCGCAGCTCGCCCGACCATCTCGAGCGACGACGGGCGGCCCTCGATCCCGAGGCTCGAGCTTACGCGTGCAGTATACACGCGACGTGTCTCACTCGTGCGCCGGACCGGCGCCTCCCACATCATCGCCGTACCTGCGGGGCCTGCGGCGAGGCCGAGCAACGCGGCGCCGCCGCGTGCCTCGGCGGCCTTGTGCGGGGCCTCGACCGTGCCATCGTCTCCGAGTGCGGCGGCGACCACCGAAGGGTCGTCGGTCGTGCGGTCTGTCCATGCGAAGACGAGGCGACCGGCGCCTCGCACGACCTCGACGTCGCCGCTGACGACTGGCGTCGTGACCACAGGCACCGACGCGCCGCTGGGATGACCGTCCGCGTCGAGCCGCAAGAACGAAAGCGAGCCGCCCTTCGCGCCCTTCGGCGTGACGATGGTCGAGACACCGACGCCGTTCGGAAGCGGCAGGGCATGCCACCCCGCCACGCCTCGCGCGATGCGGGCGGGGACGCCGCGCACCTTCCCGTCGACGTCGAGAGAAGCCGCGAGGACGTTCGCATCGGCGCCGCGTGTCTCCTCGGCCCAGAGGACGACGGAGCCGACGTCGGTGGCGACGATATCGACCCACACGACGTCATCGCTGGTTCGCGCGAGCTCGACGGCCTTGCCGCGAGGCACGCCGTCCTCTCCGACGACCAGTGCATAGAGCGCCTCGCCGCGATCGGTGAGCACGGTCCACGCGACGGCCACTCCGGGGACCGAACCGCGTGTCGGGCGGACGACGAGCATCGTGGTGTCGACCCCGACGTTCGCGAGCGTCTTCGCCTCACCCCGCGCCTCCCCGACGGCGGTGATGGGAACAGCGACGATCCGCCGTGCGCTGCCCTCCGCCGGCGTGACCCACGCGACGAGGCCTCCCTGCCCCGGAATGCGCGCGAGGAACGGGCCAATCGTCCGCTCGGCGATCGAGCCGAGCATGTGACCGACGACGGCCTGCGGGTTCGCCGGAACGATGGGCTTCTTCGCGACCGTCGGGTCACCGCCCACGAGCGGCTGCGGCGGGCTCCCTCCGCACGCCGCGAGGGCGGCGAGGACGAGCAGGACCGCGAGCGCGATCGTCGCCTGCCGAACGGACAGCGACCGCGCGACGGCGACGCGCGGCTCTGCCATCACTGCGAGATCTCCTCGTAGGTCTTCGTGATCGAGATGACGCCGGCGTGACTCCGCGGGAACGGCGCATTTGCGAGCGCGGACTGCACACACGACGAGAGCACCTCGTCCGTCTTTCCCTTGGGAAGCGTTGCGCCGAGCAGACGTCCCTCTTGATCGATGCCCATCGAGATGGTGACGCGCTCGTGGGGCATATTCTTCCGGGCGCGGTATTCGGAGACGCACCTCTGGACCTTGTCTGCGCCCTTGTCGACCGCGGCTCCGATGAGCTGTGTGGCCTCGGCGGCAGACCCGGCGAAGGGCTTCTGTGGGGGTCCCGCGTCGGCACCCGAGGACGACGCGCCCCCATCGCCTGCGGCCGCGCCCGCAGCCCGGGCGGGCGTGCTTGCCGCGTCCGGAGCCTTACCAGCGCCACAACCGAGCGCGACGAGCGCGACGAGCGCGACGAGCGCGACGAGCGCGACGAGCGGAGGGGCGAACAAGGGTCGTGAGCGCAAGGCGGCTACCTCCTCGCGACGCGCGGTGGCGTCGCGCGGCGCGAGGTTACCACACGGGCGAGCCCGCGAGCCCTCGCAGCCGGCGGACGCATGATGCTTCTAGGAGCTTCGCAGGAGACGCGTGATGTGGCGGCACTCCCAGTCGAGAGCGCGCTCGTACTTGCGGAACAGCTGCTCGCGCGCGAGGAACTCCGGCGGATGGAGGACGCGCCGCGAAGGCTGCCCCTTTGCGGATGCGAGCGCGAGGCTCGCGCGACTGCCCGGGTGCATGCTCCCGCGAGCCGACGGGATCATGTGGTGGAGCATCTCGTGGTAGACGACGTACGCGACGAAGTACCGCGGGACCCACTTGCGATCGAGCGCAGGGTGGATGCGGATGAGGCGCTCGAGATTGGAGTAGCTGCCGAGGCGGATCGCCTTTCGAGGCCGCGGTCCACCTCGTCGGTCATCGGTCCGGCGAGGCTGCTTTCTCCCCCAGGTGATCAGCGCGTGACAGGCGCCGCCGAAGTAGCGCTCGTTCAGCTCGCTGAAGATCGCGAGGAGATCGTGGTGGTTCCCCTTCGCGAAGAGGGGGATCGCGCGCGCGCGACGGCGCGCGAGGCGGCCGCTGTTCGCCTCGATGTAGTTGCCGACCAGGGTGCTCGCGCGCTTGTCACCGTGGACGACGTAGCGAACGAGCGCATTCGCAACTCGCGTGGGCGCATCGAGAAACATGTGGTGGATGCGCGCGTGAAGGACGCCCTGCCGCATCGAGTGCGAGATGATCGAGTTGCGGTTGTCGGTGATCGAGAGGATGACCACCCGGCCCGGGCTCATGGCCTTGAGCTTGCGCTCGAGCGCTTGGCGCGCTCCTTCGTGGATGAACAGCTGTGGCGACGCGGCGGGAAAGACGAGCGCCAGCTGGGCGCTGAGTCGATCCGGGATGCGGATGGCAGCCGCAGACGCGTGCCCCGCCGGCGGGCGAGCGAGCGCAGCACTCCCGCGGGACCACCGCGGGGCGAGCCAAGCTTCGACGTTCGACCCGGTGCGAGCGCTCATGGTGATGACCTGTCCACTTGGGGGGTAAGGGACGGCGGATCCCTTGTCAAGGAAGGGCACTTTATCGTTTTAGATCAATATTTTAGATGCGAGGGGTAGGGGCCCCGATCCAATGTAGGGACGTGTCGTTTTTGGCAAAGAAATGACCCTACACGGAAGCTCTTGACCCTGGGCCACTGGCCTCGTCCCGACCAAGCGGCCGCCCCGGCAAGCGCCGGGGAAGGGCCGTGTCACTCGCGGTGCCAGGCGAGGGTTTTCGGGCCGAGAACAAAGCGCCGCTTCGAGCGGAACTCGAGGCCGGCGACCCTCGGATCGGCCGAGAGCTTGAG
>JANXVA010000442.1 GCA_025351875.1 Myxococcales bacterium
GGCCCTCCGGGTTCCGTCGTTTCGCTGGCTCGCGCCGTCGTCGGATCCGTGTCGTGCTCAAGAGTCGAGTCGGGCACCGTGTCGTGGCGTTTCACGGACGACCTCCCGCTCCGGGAAGCGTGCCGGTCGTCGCGTGCGAGCGCGAGCGAATCAATTCCGGTCGGCGGATCGCGATGATCACGAAGCCCACCGTCGTAATGCAGACGAGGAAGACCCCGAAGACGAGCAACTGCCTTTTCCAAAGCGGGAGTGATCGCTGCGCTCGCCGCCGCGCAGACGAGTTCGATGGTCGCGCGGCCGGCGTCGGTGCCGGCGTCGAGCGACGCTCACGGCTTTCGGGCTCGCGTCGCTCAGACGCGCTTGTGGGTGGCGGAGAGGGCGACTTCGACGCACTCGCCCGCGCCGACGCCGGAGAAGGTGTCGCGCGCGGTATCGAGTCCACATACATGACGGGCGCCGCGCGATCAGGAGCCCGAACCTTCCCGCTTGGGGGAGTCGTGACCATCTCCGCGATGGCGGGCACTGGCGGCCGACCGGGAAGTCGGAGCGTGGCACCGCGCGGCGCCATCGGCGTCGTGTCGTTCACGAGAAACGGCGGGGCGCCGGGTTGTGTGTCGTGACCGTCCATCGCGGCGCGCTGCGCTTCTGTCGGCTCGTACCCGAGAACCTCGGCTTGCTTCGCTTGCATTCGTAACTGCCGCATCCACACGGGCAGGTCTCCGTCAGGATCGGTCGGCGCGGCAAGATCGGCGAGCGTGATGGTGCGCACGGCGGTCGATGCTGCTGCGTCGACCGCACCGTGGTCGTGGGCCTGATCCGTCACGACGTCGTGGATGTCGAGTGGAGCGAGCGCGCTCGACAGCTTCTCCAGCGTGGACGCGACCTCGAAGGCGTCGGCGGGCCGGTCCTCGGGCTTCAGCGCGAGCACTCTCGCGACCAGTCTGACGAGAGCGGGAGGAAACTCCCCGTAGTCGTCGAGGCTCGGCGTGAGGACGTCGAGCCGAGCCACCGCACCGGCCTCGCCGCTGCCATACTTTTCGTACGGACGGCGGCCCGTGAGCATCTCGAAGAGCATGAGTCCCATCGCGAAGAGATCGGCCTTCGGACCGACTTCCTCTCCACGGATCTGTTCCGGAGCCGCGTAGCCGAACGTTCCGGCGAAGGACTCGCGACCGGTCTCGGCGAGGATCCGCATGACGCCGAAGTCGATGATCTTTGCCACACGATTCGAGCGCGCGTCGACGTGTAGGATCACGTTCTCGGGTTTCATGTCGCGGTGGATGATCCCGCGTTCATGAACCGCCTCCAGCCCGTAGAAAATCTGAGCACCAATGTTGAGCGCCTGGTCGATACGGAAGCCGCCGCCTCGATCACTCTTGCGCTTGCTGAGTGCGGCTCGGAGCGATTCACCGACGAGGTGCTCCATCACGTAGAACGGCGTCTTCGCGTCGTCCTCCAGCGTCCCGAGGCGGATGACCCGAACGATGTTCGGGTGGACGATCTGCGCGATGACGCGCGCCTCGTGCTCGAACCGCAGTCGGATACTGCTCGCCGTCAGCTCCGGGTGGAGGAGCTTGATGACGCAGAGGCTCCCGAGCATCTTGTCCAGAGCGAGACAGACCGTGCCCATGCCTCCCGACCCCAGGATGCGCTCGACCCGGTAGGTATTACCCGGAGTGACGATCAGATCGCCGATGTCGTGGAAATACTGAGTCACTTCGCGTGTTCCCTGGCGGATTCTAGCGTGAGCGGTCGTTCCGAACCCTATCGACCGTGCCGTCCGGAAGTTGCGCAAAAAAAGCAGCGCGGGGCTAGGTCAGGGCCAGAGTACCCAAACGAGCCCCGCCACCGCGAGCCCCACGATGGCGACCAGCGCGACAAGAAACGCGCTGTCGAGCGCGCCCGCTCGCTGATTCATTGCGGGCCGCTCGGATCTCGGGACTTCGGCGATCGTACCGGCCGAGCCCGCGATGGCATCGAGAGGCACGTTCGACCCCTGGTGCTCAGCATCGGGCGACGTCTCGACGTTCGTCGCTACGCTCTCCTCCGCAGCCATGGGCTCCGCTTCCGTCGTCGCTTCTGCCTCATCGGCCGCGTGCTGCCGGTCCGAACCCCCTCCGCGCCAAGTCGGTG
>JANXVA010000269.1 GCA_025351875.1 Myxococcales bacterium
CAGCGCAGGGGTCAATTGCGACGTTCCGATCCCGCTTTCGCCGGTCGCACCGTTCGCGGCCGCACGAGCATCGGCAACCGAGCGCACAGGCCGACATGGCGTTGCGGGAACGGAGGTGGATCCCGACGCCGACCCAGACGCGGAGGTGGACGGCGATGAGCGCGAGCACCCGCCTGCCCCAAGCGCGCAAGCCACCAGAAGATGTCCGATCACGCGCATGACTCCAGGGTAACTGCCGATGTCTACTTCTGCGAGATTGCGACGGTATTCCCGTGATCGGAGGTGGCGATGGCACGCAGGTCACGAACGACGGCAGGTCGGGGTCGTTGGACGCAGTGGGGTGAGGCCGAGGCGCGTGTCGCGCTCGGTGAGCTGGCGGCCTCTGGCGAGAGCGCTGTTCATTTCGCACGCCGCCGGGGCTTCTCGAGCCAACGGCTCCGCTATTGGAAGAAGCGGCTGGGCGCGGCGGCAGCGCCTGCGGCGTTCGTGGCCGTCCGCCTGCCGAGCGCTCCGCGCGAGCTCGACACGATCGAGATCCGCGTGGACGGCGTCGCGGTGCACGTCCGCGAAGATCTCGACGTCGCGCACGTGGCACGGCTGGTGGCGGCGCTGGGAAAACGACCCGGAGGATGCTGAGTCTGCCGCCGGGCGCGCGCGTCTTCGTTGCGACGGCGCGGGTGGATGGGCGCAAGGGGATCGATGGCCTGTCGGTGCTGGTCCGGTCGCAATTCGCCGAGGACCCGCTGAGCGGCACGATGTACGTCTTCTTCTCGCGCCGCGGCGATCGCGTGCGGGTCTTGTACTGGGATCGCGACGGCTACGTTCTGGTGACCAAGCGCCTCGAGAAGGGCACCTTCAAGACCCCCTGGTCCGTGGAACGGGGGCGCGTGATCATCGAGGCCGCCGAGCTGCTCCTCGTGCTCGAGGGCATCGACCTCGAAGGCGCGAAGCGGCGCGCGCGATGGTCACCGCACGCACGCGTCGAGTGATCGTGATCGAAACGAGCGCGGAGATCCGAAGGAGACGCGCGTCGAGATCACGCGCGTCGTACACCACGACTCGTGACGCGCGCGGCATCGACCGGCAAGGACAAGGCCGCGGAGACGCCCTCCCCGCAGCCTTCGATGCCGATCACGAGCGCGCTTGCGCCTGATCTCGAAGCGGTCCGGCGTTTCCTCTTGGAGATGATCGCGCGTCGCGCGTTCGCCGAGCTGGTCGCAGCGGTGCTCGCGCTTCTCGCGCGGATGCGCGACCTCAACACCGAGCTGATGGCGAGGGTCGCCGGCAACTCCCGGCACCGTCCCCCGAGCGAGACGATGCACCGGCTGCAGCTTGAGCTCCCGCTTCGGTTCGGGCCGGCGGCGAACGATGACGCGACGCCGCCGCCTCTCGTCCCGCCGACGCCGCCACCGAACACGCGCGAGAAGAAGAAGTCTGATTCGAAGAATCGACACAACCACGGTCGACCGAAATTTCCGGCGCACCTGGCGCGCGTCGAAGACGTGCGCGCGGTGCCGCCCGCGCTACGGATGTGCCCGGGCTGTCACGTCGAGGCACAGACGATGGGCTATAAGAACGCTCACAAGCTCAACGTCGTCGCCGCGCACTTCGTGGTCCAGTGCGTGAAGCGCGAGACCGTCGCGTGCCAGCAGTGCCACGACTATGTCCGCACCACGCCGCGGCGAGACGAGGTGCTCGATCGCGGCATCCTTGGTGACGAGCTGCTCGTGCAGGCGCTCGTCGATCACTACGACGACGCGGTGCCGTGGGAACGCATGGAGAGGAACGCCCGCGCCCAGAACGTGCCGCTGTCGGCCAACACGCTCGCCTCGAGCGTCGGACGGGTCATCGACCTTCTCGAGCCGGTGGTCGAGCACATCAAGGAAGCGTGCTTATCGTCCGCTTTCACGGCGCTCGACGCGACGCGCATGCCGGTGCTCGACGCCGAGCATCCGCTCGGCATCCGCAACGGCTCGCTCTGGCTCATCGAGGGCGACCATCGCTACTCGTACTTCGTGTACGCGCCGACCGGGCACGCGAAGCACATCGACGAGCTGCTCGCGGGACGGACGCTCGGGAGCGTGATGTGCGACGGCTCGCCGACCAACAACTGCGTGGAGCGCGCAGGCGGGGCGAGAGGAGGTTGCAACGCGCACGCGCGGCGCGGCCTCGTCTTCGCGCTGCGCGGCGGCGACGCGCGCGCGACGCAGGGCCTCGAGCTCTTCAGCGCGCTCTTTCACGTCGACGCCGAGTCCAAGCGCCTTGGCGAGAACCTCGAGGCGCGCTTCGCCCGTCGGCAGCGCGAGAGCGCGCCCCGGGTCGAAGAGCTTTGGCAGTGGGTCGCAGAGCGAAGGCGGGATGTCGAGCCGAGGAGCGCGCTCGGCAAGGCCCTCGGGTACATCCACCGTCAGTGGCCGCGGCTCACGGCGTTCCTGCGCGACCCGCGCATGGAGATGACGAACAACGAGGTCGAGAGCGGCCTGCGAAGATGGGTTCTCGACCGAAAAACGTGGCTCTTCGTCGGCCACGAGCTGTCCGCGCGGCGCACCGCCGACGCGCTCACGCTGCTCACGACCTGCAGGAAGATGGGCATCGAGCCGCGGCGCTTCCTGCGCGAGACGCTCGCGAAGATCCTCGCGGGCGAGAAGAACCTCGTCGCTCTCTTGCCGGAGACGCATGCGAAGCACCTCGCGGCGGCGAAGCTTGCTGCGCCGTCCGTCGTGGCCACGGCGGCGTAGCGCTACTCAGGAACGGTTTCCCTCGGGGAGTGCCCGGGGCCCGTCGCTCTCGTCGGCCTCGCTGACGTCCCCGTGGATCGCCTCGCGGACCACGCGCTTGGTGAGCTCGTCGAAATGCTTCTCGAGCTCCTTCGCGAGCGCGAGGTACTCGGGCCACAGCGTCTTCCTTTGGAAGGTCTCTGGCGCGACGACCTGCACCGTGCTGTAGCGCTGGCGGTACCGCCGGAACGGCGTCAACCCGTACCGACGGCACAGCGCCAAGAAGAGCTTGCGCGTCCATGGGTCCGGCAGCGTGTACACGACCTCGATGTCGGGCTCGCGGGCTCGAACCTCCGCGAGCCGCGCCCGGATCCGCTCGGCGGCCCCCCGCGCGGCCTCACGCTCCCCGTCGCTCGTCGTGCCCGCATGAAGCGCCTCGATCCTGCGCAGCTTCTCCTGCAACGTCGCTTCGTCCACCCGCATAGCGTCGACGGACTACGATCGCGCCGCAACCACGAACGCCGCGCCCGCTCAAGACGCCCTTCGCGGAGGGGTTACGACGGATCGGCCGGCGCGGGCGGCGTGCCTGCGCCTCCCGCGCACGGACCACCAGGATCGCTGCCGAAGAACTCGTAGTGCCATCGCTCGCTCGGTACCGTGCGCCTGAAGCC
>JANXVA010000280.1 GCA_025351875.1 Myxococcales bacterium
CGACCTCGTCCCGATCGTGACCGCCTACCAGATCGAATGGAACAAGATCCACGCGCGGCTCCGTCGCGTGGCTCCGTCACCTGAGGCCATGGTCGAGGCCACGAAGGAGCCGTCGGCGCTTGCGGCGGCGCTCGGCGTCTCCGTCGAGGACGCGCAGAAGCTCCTCGACGCGTTCGGGCCCGCGCGCCTCGAGCGCGGCGGGCGCGCGCTCTACGATCGCCCGCTCGACCTGCGCCTACGCATGCTCGCGTCGTCGTACTCGCAGTACCAGCGCGCCGCGCAGCGGTGGTGGAGCGGCATCGAGCCTGCCTACGTGAAGGCCACGCAGCCGCGCCGGCCCCCCGTCTACTTCGTGTCGTCGAACACGCACGCGCTCGCGAACCTCGTCGGAGGCTACGCGCGTTCACATGCGGACGAGATCGTCGCCTGGGCACGCCTGCGCGACCCGGAGGGCCTCGGTGACGAGGTTGCGCGCGTGGCGGCGCTGAACGACCCGACCCAGCTCGCGCCGCTCCTCTACTATTTGCTGCGCCAGTACATCCACTCGAACCCTGGTACCTCGAAGATCGACGAGGTTCGCTCGTTCGAGGCCGCGAAGGGCCTCGTGCACCTCTCGGAGCCAGGCCACATCGACGTCGATGCGCAGATCGCTCACCTCGGCGAGCTCGACCCCGAGCTGCTCGACCCGCGCCTCAAGATGCCTGGCATCGAGCGCCTCGTGAGGAGCGAGGCCGTCCTCGTCAACATCGACTACCCGCTCGGGATGGCGGCCTACCACCTGCTCTCGCGCCTTGGTCAAGGCGTCGGCGAGGTTCGCGGCATCTACATCATGGGCAAGGCGGCGACGCTGAACGGTCGCGTCGGCGACGTGATGCTGAGCGGCAACGTCTACGATGAGCACTCGAAGAACACGTTCTTGTTCAAGAACGCCTTCACCGCTCGCGACGTCGCACCCTATCTCCGCCACGGCAGCGTGTTCGACAACCAGAAGGCCGTCACCGTGCGCAGCGCGTTCCTCCAGAACAAGGAGTACATGGATGCGTTCTACTCGAGCGGCTACACGGTCCTCGAGATGGAGGCCGGCCCGTTCCTCGGCGCGACGTACGAGCTCGTGAACCCGCGGCGCGTCCCCACGGACGAGGTCGTTCACCTCTCGGCCCATACGCCCTTCGACCTCGGGATCGTCCACTATGCCTCGGACACCCCGTACTCGCGGCGCCAGTCGCTCCTGTCGAAGAGCCTCAGCTTCTTCGGCGTCGACGCCACCTACGCCTGCGCGATCGCCATCGTGCGCCGGGTCATCGCGCTCGAAATCGCCCGCCTCGCCTGAGGAGGCGTCCGATCGGGCCCCTCACGCGTAGTACGGATCGCAGGGAACTTACCTTCCCTCTCGGAATCGTTGAACATTCCGATTGTCGATTCGGGTGCTGACCCGGTCGATACCGCTTGTCTCGTACCTGCACGCTGCTATCTCAGGGGCCTTCATGCTTCCTCGCCTTACACGCCTTACCGACCTCCTTCGCTTCGGCCTCGTGCTCGTGGCGCCGCTCGCGGTCGTCGCCTGTGGCGATCAGACCGCGAACGCCGCGCCCATCATCGACTCGGTCGATGCCCCCGTTACGGTGAAGGCCCAGAAGGACGGGTCGTACGCGATCCCCGTCACCGTCCTCTTCCACGACAACGACGGTGAGGCGATCACACGGCTCCACTACCGCCTCCCGCCGGACATCGAGGGCACGGTCGACGTACCCGAGCCGAACCCGACGCGCGAGAGCGCCCTCGTCACGATCGTGATCCCGGCTTCCGCGCTCGAGGGCAACACGCCGCTCAGCACGCGCGTCGACGACCGCGCGAAGGACGGTCGCGGCAGCGCCGCCGCCGACGGGCGCGACCACTCGCGCGATGACGAGCGCCACCAGCCGCGCGCGCTCCAGCTCTGGATCGTCGACGGCCGAGGGGCCGAGAGCCTCCCGACGTCGAGCACCGTCACGCTGAACTGAGCTGCGTTTCGGCCGTCCCGTTCATCCCGTTCATCGAGTGCGCAGCGCGTCCTCGACGAGCCCGAGCCGATCCTGACCCCAGAAGAGCTGGTCACCGACCACGAACGTCGGCACGCCGAAGACACCGCGAGCGGCCGCTTGCTCGGTCTCGCGCCGGAGCTCGGCCTTGACCTCGTCGGACGTGGCTCTCGCGAGCACATCGCGCGCCACCGTCTCGTCGCCGATGCATGACGCAAGCACGGCGTCGTCGGTGATGTCGCGGTCATCGGCCCAGTAGGCGCGGAAGACGGCATTCCGGTAGGCGTCGCGGAGAGGCTCCGGCAGCGCGACGTAGACGCGCATGGCGCGGAGCGACTGCGTCGGGAAGCGTGACGGAAAGCGATACGGCACGCCCCAGTAGGCCGCCCAGCGCTCGAGGTCCTTGGAGTAGTAGCGCTGCTTCGCGAGAGAGAAGTTGGCGAGCGGGACGTCCGCCGTGCCGAGCGAGCGGAAGAGACCGCCGAGGAGGAGTGGATGCCAGACGACCTTCGCGCCGGTGCGGCGAGCGAGGGAGGCTATCTGGGTCGAGCCGAGGTAGGCGAAGGGGGAGGAGAAGTCCCAGTACACGTGGAGATCGGGCACGGGCACGGCCACGGGCACGTCGAGACGAGAGGGGGAGAGGCCCTCGGCGAAGTGGATGCGGTCCTGGCCCCAGTAGAGGTGGGTGCCGTCGACGACCCATGCGGGGACGCCGAAGATGCCGAGCGCGATGGCCTCGTCCGTCCGTGCCCGAAGGTCGTCCTTGATCGCGGGCGTGTCGATGGCGGCGAGAATCTTCTCGGCATCGTGGCCACAGCTCGTGAGCACCGACGTGAGGACCTCGCGGCTCGAGATGTCAGCGTTGTCGACCCAGTAGGCGCGGTAGAACGCGGCGATCACGCGCGGGTCGATCCCCGTGGCGAGCGTCGCGCGGAGCGCCTCGACGGAGCGCATCGGATGATTGGGCGGCATCTTCAGCGTCACGCCGAGGCGCTTCGCCCAGCGCTGCATGTCGTGGCCGTTGTGCGCAGCCTTGGCCGGCGAGAGCGTGGCGAAGAGCTTCTGCGGCGTGTCGTTCGCGCGGAACACGCCACCGAGCAGCAGCGGACGGTACGTGAGAGCGACCCCCATGCGCGCCGCGAGCGCCGGGGCCTGCGTCGACCCGAGGTACGCGAACGGGCAGGTGTAATCGAACCAGAAGTCGAGTGACCTGGCCGGCAGCGTTCGTCCGTTCTCGAAGGGCTCCATGACGGGGCACTCTAGACCGACTTTCGGGAGGCTGGGCCGTGTGCGTTGGACGCGGCCTAGACTGACCTGCGGGTTAAACACGAAAGCTCGAAGTCTCCCCGCGGTGGGTGAGACTCCGAGCTCTCGGGAGTCGAGTGAGCGAACGGCTCAGCTCTTCGGCGGCGCGCTCGAGTAGACGCCCGGGCCGGGGGCCGCGAACTCCCACGTGAACGTTCCCTGACCGAGGCGCGCATCCGGCGGCGTGAGGCCGAGGCCGGTGATGCTCTTGGTCACGCAGTCGGCGACCGCGTCGGGCGCCGTCGTGTTGGCCTTGTCGACCGTCACGGCGGTGATCTTGCCCTGCTCGGTCTCGACGTTGAACTTGACGGTCACCTTGCCGCCGACGCCGGGCGTGCTCGCGAGCACTCCGTCGTAGCAAGCGCGGATGTCGTTGTTCTTCGTCTCGAGCTGGGCCTTCGTGTCGTCGCGGTACATGTCCGGGCTACGCGCGGCAAAGCCGCAGCCGGACGCAGTCGCGACGAGTGCAAACAGGAGGACGGTCTTCATCACTTCTTCTCCGTGGGCTTGGGAGCGGGCGCCTTGGGGGCGGCAGGCGTCGCCGACATGGCGGGCTTCGCGGGCGTCGCCGGCGTCGCCGGGGTCTTCGGCTTCGCGGGCGTCGCCGGGGTGGCGGGCGTCGCGGGCGTCGCGGTCGGGTCGACCGGGGCCTTGATGGACTCCGTCTTCGAGTCGACGACCTTCTCCTTGCCCGTCTTCGGGTCGATCTCGACCTTCTTCTGGGTGACGTCCTGCTCGACGACGAGGAACTCGACGCGGCGGTTCTTCTCGCGGTTCTCCTCGGTGTCGTTCGGGGCAATGGGCTTCTCGATGCCCCAGCCCTTGCCGACCATGCGAGAGGCGTCGACGCTCTCCTTCTTGACCAGGTGATCGACGACGGCCTTCGCGCGATCGTCCGACAGCTTCTTGTTCCGCTTCGCGTCGCCTTCGGCGCTCGCGTGGCCTTCGATCGAGAGCTTCTTGACCTGCGGGTTCTTCTTGATGACTTCCGCGATGTCGTGGAGCAGCGAGTCCGACTCAGGCTTGATGATCGCCTTGTTGACCTCGAACTGGATCTTCTCCTTGAAGTCGATCTTGTTGTCGCGCAGCTCGACGCGCGGCGGCGGAGCCGGAGGCGGCGGAGGCGGCGGAGGCGGCGGAGGCGGCGGAGGCGGAGGCGGGGTGCCCGCAACCGCGAAGGACTGCGCGCCGGAGAACGCGGTGGTTCCGCCGCAACCGATCACGCTCACCAGCAGCGAGGCTGCGAGGAGCGGCGTGAGGAAGGAAAGCCGATTTCGAGAAAGCATCTTCGGACCTCGTCGTGGGGCGCGCCTCGTGCATCACGAGGCCTTCAACGCGTTGGATATACGAGTCTTTCCACGTCGTCCATGCGGTTCTTTCCAGGCAATCCTTGCGCGCGTAACAATCCGCAATGGATTCTGGCAGATAGACGATAGCGGTCGGGACCCCTTCAGGTTCACTCGACGATCATTCGGTCCCCTGCGCCGCGCCCGAAGGTCTCGGGGGAGTACATCTCCTCGGCCTTGGGCGGGGGCACGACGAACACGCCTGGGGTCGTCGCCTTTGCGACGTACGTGTAGTCCCAGACGCCGTCATAGAGGAGTGAAGCGAACGCCTCGACGCGCTCGTCGCGCATGTTCTGGTGCTCGTACCACGTGCGGTTCCAGTACCAGTAGCGACCCGCCTTGGCCTGCGCGGCCTCGGCCTTGGGGTCCTTCGGGATCTCGCCGGTCACCGCGAGCGCGGGGTTGAGCGCCTCGAGCCCAGCCGGGATCGGATCGACGAGCGCGACATGATACCGCCGCGACTGATTGACCATCGTGACGCGAACGCGAACCTTCGAGCCAGCCTTCACACGCCACGTGCCGTCCGGATCGCGCTTCACGTCGCCCGGCTTCTCTGCGCCCTCGTACGTGCGTGAGACGACGAACCCGTTGTCGGAAGGCGGGAGCTTCAGGTCCGTGGGCGCATACTGCATTCCAATGCGGTAGTAGAGGCGTCCCGGCCCGTCCTTGCCGACGACCAGATTCTGCGTCTGCCCGCCCTTCGTGCTCGCGTCGCTGGCCAGCCACTGCATCGGGATCTTCACGTCGCTGTACTCCGTCGTGCGGCCCTTGAACGCGTGCTGACCGGCGAAGCGATCGCCGAGCCAGATGCGCGCGACGAAGTCGGGGGTCACCTTCTCGTAGGTGTTGAAGTAGCGATCGAGGGCGAGCAGCACGAACGCGTTCTCGTTCGTGTTGTGCCAGCGGCCCTCCTTGCGGTGGGCAAGAAGCCCCTTCACGAGCTTGGGAATGACCGTGCTCTCCTTCTGGTCGCCGATCATCGACTCGAGGAGGACGCCGTCAGCGCGACGATCGGAGTGGAGGAGCAGCCAGTCGGCGTCCTTGTAGCCGCTGACGAAGTGCGCGTTGCCGGCGGTCTCCGTGACGCGGTTGGCGACGTGCCTGCGGATGTTCTCGTTCTCCGCGCTCGACGCGGGGTCGCCCGACAGGGTCGGCCAGATCCAACCGACCGCCTCGATCGGCAGCTTCTCGACGCCGCCTGCCTCGCTCATCAGGCGGCGCGCGCGCGCGGGATCGGGGTCGTTGAGCTTCTTGCGGACGAAGAGCGCGTACGCGATGAGCGAGCGCCGGGCCTCCTCGCTGTACCAGGACGGGATGTACGACTCGACGCTGCGCAGGTAGCTCTGCGCGCGCCGCATCATCTCGTCGTCGGGTTTGTAGCCCTTGTCCTTCGCGCGCACGAGCGCGTGAGCGACGTGGATCGACAGGTACGGCCAGGGATTCTCCTGCCAGAAGCCCCAGCCGCCGTTGTTGTTCTGATGCCGCTTCAGCTTCTCGAAGTCGAGCTTCATCGATTGCTCGAGCGCGGCAGGAGTTGGCAGGCCCTCGGCCTTGAACGCCTGGAGCACGTCGCGCAGCGCGGCGACCGCGATGACACGCGAGGCGATCTGCTCGTTGCACTCGAACGGATACTTCACGAGGTAGAGGAGCGCATCGGTGAGCGCCTGGACCTGCGTGGAGCTCGTCGTGATCTCGAGGCCGCCGAACTGCGGGAACACGCCCGGAGGCATCTTCACCGGCTGCGCGGTTGCCCCTTCATCGATCTCCCCGTAAGTAGCGAACGCCTCGGTCGTCGCCGGCGTGTACACCGGCAGCTCGACCTGGCTCGCGTCGGAGAAGCCGCCCGAGGCGATGCCGATCTGGAAGCGCGCAGTGCCGGGCTTCACGGTGCCCGCGTTGAAGCGCACCTCGACGCGGTCGTTCGCCGCGATCTTCACGCGCTTGGCGCTCGGCTCCTCGATCGTGGCGTTCGTCGCACGCGCGACGACACCGACCTCGACGGGCGCGTCCGTCTGGTTCTGGACGATGACCGGGAGCTCGAACTTGTCGCCGAAGTTGAGGAACCGCGGCGCAGACGGGCGCGCCATCACCGGAAGACGCGCGGTGAGCGTCGATTCGTTCGCGCCGAAATCGCGCGCGCCCGCAGCGACGAGCGCCATCACGCGGTACCGCGTGAGGCTGTCCGGCAGCTTCACAGGCACGGTCGCGTGCCCTTGCGCGTCGGTCGTGACCCGCGGCGCGAAGAGCGCGAGCGCGGAGAAGTCGGAGCGAACCTGGATGGGTGTGGAGATGCTGCCGACGACGGAGACCTCCGACAGCGGGACGGTGGGCTGGTCCTTCCCTCCCTCGGCCTTGGCCATCGACTTGCGCTCCATCATCGGCGCAGCTGCGGATGCCGCCGGTGACGGCGGCGCGCCGAGGCCTGCCAGGCCCCCGCCGGGGGCGCCTCCGAGGCGGCCGCGTCCGGACCCGAACCCCATGCCATCGTTTTGCGACTCCTCGCGCGCGTTCACCGCATGGAGACTCAGGAGGTCTGGGTCGGCGAGGAGGACGTGATCGCGCACCATGATCTCGTGCACGTTCGAGCCACGCGGCGCGTAGAACACCGAGACGGGGTCGGGGGTCTTGTAGCCGGAGAGCGCGAGAATGGCCTCGTCGACGACGATGACCGCTACCTGCGCGTTCGCCACGCCACGACCGGCCTCGTTCTTCACGTCGACGTCGATCTGCGTCGAGCCGCCCGGCTCGATCGCGGGCTTCTTGGCGACCGCGGTGACGCCGAGCGTACGCCCCGTCGGGAGGATCTTGATGCTGGCCGAGCTCGAGGCGAACGCGGGACGCTTGGCTAGCTTCGGGTCGGGCGTGCCGCCCGCGTCGTTTCGCGGCGCGGCGCCGACGAGGTCGACGCGCACCTCCGCGTTGGGCACGAGCGCATCGTCGAGCTTGAGCTTGAGCGTCTGCGACCCCGTGCGCATCGTGAAGCGCTCGACGTGGACGATGCCCTGCCGGCGCACGGTGAGCAGGCCCTCGGCGGGCAGGAACGGCGCGAGCACGAGCACCTCGGCGAGCTCACCGGGCTTGTACTCCGTCTTGTCGGGGACCACCGTGACGCGGTCGCCGACGAGGCTCTTGTCCTTCGGCACCTCGGCGCCCATCACGTAGATCTGCGTCGTCGTCTGGCTCTTGCGTCCGTGATCATCCTTGACGATCGCGGTCACACGGTAGCTGCCGCCTTGTGCGGTCTTGAAGGTGCAGCGGACGACGTCGTCCGCCTTGGCTGCCACGCTCGACACCTCGCAGGTCTGCGGCTCGAGCTCGCGCTCGACGTACTCGCTACCCTTCTGCTCCCAGTCGATGCGCGCCGCCTTGACGTTGATCATGCGCCCCGGGAGGAGCTTGCCATCGACGTCGCTGACGACCATGTCGAGATCGATGTTCTCGCCGGAGCGGATGAAGCTCTTCGCGAGACGCATGCCGACGTAGTGATCGGCAGGGTGGACGAGCATGGTCGTGCGCCCCGCCCATTGCTGGCGATTCACGTCCTCGACCTGCGCCGTGAGCTCCAGGTTCATCGGGTAGGAGGGCTCGACGGCGTCGAAGTCGACGCGCAAGCGGTGGATGCCCTGCGGGTTCGTATGCGACGTCCACGTCTCGGACTTCACGTCCTCTCGAGGCTTGGCGTGCCACGACCAGTAGAAGCGCGGCTCGGGGCCGAAGTGGAACTCTCCGCGGTTCGGAGGTGTGAAAGACCCCGTCGAGCGCGTCACGTGCCACTGGACGGGGGCATCGGGGAGGCCGCCGCCGGAGTAGTACGCCGCGGTCACCGTCGCGGTCGCGTGCTCGCCGACGTAGTGCGGCCCCTCGCTCGACTTCGCGGTGACCTCGAACTCGGGTCGACGGAACTCCTGGACCTGGAAGGTGTGCGACGTGGACGTGCCGTAGAGGCCGGCGCCCTCGAGGCTCAGCTCGACGCGGCCGGTGCCGAGGTTCGCGTTTCCGGGAAGCTTGAACGAGAGGTCGAAACCGCCGTGGTCGTCGACCTTCGTGGTGCCGGTGCCGATCTCCGCGTACCGCGGGTCACGGATCTTGAAGCTGACGGTCTTGCCGAGCGCGTCGGGGATCGCGTCGAGGTCGCCGCCGCGTGAGGCGCCGGCGCGGCGGAGCCACCCCTTCAGGTGGACCTCCTCACCGGGCTTGTACATCCCGATCGTCGAACACGAGCCAGCGCACCGAGTCGGTCTGCGGCAAGCGCTGGTACGTGTCCTGCCCGTGCCAGCGCTCGGGAAGGATCGCGAGGTCGTTGCCCTTCTTGGCAAAGACGAGCTTGCCTGGTTTGTCGGTGAAGAGGACCCGCGCGAGACCGTCCGCGTTGGTGTTCGCGGAGCTCGCGTCGAGGAGCGAGACGGTGGCACCGCCCTGCGGCGTGCCGTCGGCAAGACGCGTGACCCAGCCGGTGAGCTGGTCGTTCTCGACGAACGCGTTCACGCCGAGATCGGTCGACTGCACCCAGACGTCGAGCTCCGCGCGGTGCCAGCCCTTCGCGGGCGGACGCGTGGGCTCGACGACGACGAGCATCTGTCCGAAGCCGCCGCTAAGGGCGGGAGTCAGGTCGATGTTGGTCGCGACGAGCTCGTCCGGCGCCTTCTTCGGCGTGAGGACCCTGTCGGAGACGAGACGGCCCGGGGGCCTCAGCTTGCGCGGGCGCTCCCATTCTTGCGTGTACTCTACATATTTCTGCCAGTCCTGCGGACCGACGGAGAACACGCGCGTGTGCAAGCCTGGCTCGTTGATGGTGTAGACCGTGTAGGCCTTGGGCGAGGAAGGGTCGAGGACGACCATCTCTCCCTCGGCGCCGAACATGTTCGGGTCCGCGCTCCCGACGTCGACGGTGAACTTGGCGTCCTCGCCCATGGTCTGGTCGTGGACGTCGCCGATCGCGCCGTTGATGTTCACGGCGTACTTCGTCCGACCCTTGGTGCGCCCGGAGATCGTCATCGACCGCCCGTGGACCTCGACCTTCATGCCCGGGATCTCCGGCACGGTGGTCACGAGCTTCTTCTCGAACGTCTTCATGTCGATCGAGTTCGTGAACGTCACGTAGAACGGCTGGAGCGGCTTGCAGTGGTCACCGTAGGAGCACCGCGAGCTCTCGACGCGGAGCGGGCTGTACGTCGAGAACGAAAACGACTGGTCCTTCGTCGTTCGGCGCGGGCCCTCGGCGCTCGGCGCCCCGGCCTTGAGGCGCACCGTGAAGCGCGTGGCGGTGGGGAGCTTGCCCACGGGACGGAACGCGACCCAGCGGCCCTTCTCCGCCGCCTGCGAGAGGCGCCGGACGTTCTCGTTCGCTTCGACCTCGTCGGCGTCAGCGAGGCGGACGGGAACGACGGCGCTCCCGTTCGCGAGCTCGACGCTCCCGAGGAGATCCTTCGGTTCGACTTGCTGATCGAGCTCTGCGTAGAGGAGCGGCTCGCGCGGCTCCTGGCTCGACGAGGGGAACGAGCGCTTCAGAGTGACCGGCGGCGTCGCGAACGTCCACTGCACGGGCTTGCCGAGCGCCTGACCGCTCATCGATTTCGTCGCCCCGGGGACCTCGACGGCGTACTCGGTCGCCATCGGGAAGCGTTTGTCGGGCTGGAACATCACGGTCTTCGTGCCGAGCCACCGCCACTTGCCGGCAGGCTGAGGCACGAGCGAGACCGGGAGCCGCTCCTTGTCCTTCGCGAGGTCGTCGACGCTCGTGATCGGAACCATCGGCTGAGAGAACGTGACCGTGAGATGCGGGGCGATTTCGACGGGGCCTTCGGGCGCGTGTCGCTCGACCGTGAGCGGGCCGGGCGGCGTGACGTTCGCGGACGGCGGTCCGCCAGGCGGCGGAAACGCCTCCGTCACGGTCTTGCCTGGGCGCGGCGCCGCGAGCGACTTGTCGCGCATCGAGAAGTCCTTCGCGTCGTCGGGGTCGCGCTTCAGCTCGGGCAGGCGCCCGACGATCTTGCGCGTGTCGTCGGCGCCGAGCGGCGTCGAGGGAGCGACCTTGTGCTCCGACTCCTTGTCGCCGTCCTCGTCGGCGTTGCTCAGCCTGAAGCCGAGCCCGGACTTCGACAGCTTCCAGACGAGCGGCCCCTTGTCGGCCACCGCGGCAGGAGCTCCGGCCGGCGCCTCGGCGGGCTTTTGCCCGGGACACGCCGTCGCGAGCAGGGCGACGAGCGAACAGAGGAGGACGGGACTCGTACTCGTCGCGTGCCAACACGCTCCAGCGCTGCGCTTCATGCGGATGTCTCCGGATCGTTGCGACCACAACCTGATCGGCCGAAGCCTACACAGCTTCGCCGCTGGAGTGCCGCTGACGTTCGACGCGAGAGAACGATCTACCGGGTCAGTCCGAGACGGCGAGGATGACCAGGCCAGCGACGATCACGACCACCATCGTGACGATGGCGACCCCGATGAAGACGAGCACGCGGTTCGTGCGCGGCGCCTCCATCTGCGGAGGCCGCGCGGCGGGCGCCGCGTACATCATGTCGCCGCCGTATCCCTCGTGCGGGCCCATCGCGCGCGGGTCGTGGAACTGCTGCTGCTGCGGCGGCTGCGGAGCGTGCTGGCCGCCACCGAAGGGAACCGTCTGACCGAACGGCTTCGGCGCGGTGTTCGGAGCCTGGCTGATCGGCGGATACGCGTCGTCGTGTACGGCCGCCGGGCTCTCCATGATGAGCGTGCCGCCGTCGCCTACGGGGTCGACCCTGCCGCCGCCGGGCGCGGCGCCTCCGCTCGGCCCTACGCTCGGGTAGATGCCCATGTGCGGAGTCAGCGGCGGGTCTGAATGGAACCGTGGAGCGAGCTCGCTCGGGTCGGTGGTCGGCGACGAGACCGCGAGCGTCGGGCCGTCGTCGTCGGACGGATGCGCCCGGCGTCCGGGGGCGGGAGGCACCTCGCGGGTGATCGCGCTCGGCAGCGCGTTGTCGGACACGCGCGCCTTTGCCACGACCGTCCGATCCGCCCCCGAGATCGACCCCCACGAGCCCGTCCTCGCGTCCTTGAGCTCGTCGGGATGGAGCTCCTCGACGTCTACCGAGTCGGCTTCGTAGACGGTGTCGTCCGGGATGCTGCGGCGGGATACCTGCCCGCTCCCCTGCTTGCCGCTCGCCTCGCGCAGCGCAAACTGCATCGACCGGGCGTTCGGCCAGCGGTTCGCCTTCTCGAACGCGACGGCGCGATCGACGACGCTCACGAGGCGTGGATTCAGGCCGTTCGTGACGGTCGCGAGAGAGCGAGGCGGGAAGTTCGCCGCGGCGACGAGCATCTCGGCAGCGCTCTCTCCCGCGTGCACGGGCTCACCCGAGATGAGCGTGAAGAGCGTCGCCCCGACCGCCCAGATGTCGGTCTGCGCGTCGATCTGCGGGCGGTTGCCGATCGCCTGCTCCGGGGACATGAACCCCGGCGTGCCGAGGAGAAAGCCGGTGGCCGTCTGCTCGGTGCGGAAGCTCGACTTCATCTGCGCGAAGCCGAAGTCGAGGACCTTGAGTCGCCCCTCGTGGGTGATGAACAGGTTGTCCGGCTTGATGTCGCGATGAACGATCCCCTTCTCGTGGGCCGAGGCGAGGACATCGAGGAGCTGCTCGCCGACCTCGAAGACGTCGGAGAGCGGGAGACAGCCTCCCTTGCGGATGCGTCGTGTCTCGAGGAGCTCGCCTTCGAGCAGCTCCATCACGAGATAGGCGTGACCGTCCTCGCTCGTGTCGTCGTCCAGGATGCGCACGACGCCTGGATGGTTCACCTGGTTCGCCGCGTAGCCCTCTTGGAGGAAGCGACTCCGCGTGTCTACGTCGCGTGAGAACTCCGGGTGGAGGACCTTGATGGCCGCGCGACTTCCGTTGTTCTTGTGCGTCGCTGCGTAGACGGTGCCTACACCGCCGCGCGAGATGCGCGCGTCGATCCGCCACTTGTCGCGAAGGACGCGACCAACCCAGCGACGGCTCTCGAGCGTCTCACTCTTCACGGCCGCGGCTGGAAGTTGGTCGTGACGAAGAGGACGATGCCGATCACGAAGATCGACAGGCACACGGCGCCGACGACGATCAGCATGATCACCTGCGGCGTGAATTTCTTCGCAAAGCCGCCGCCCACCTGAGGCGCCGCCTGCATCCACTGCTGACCGGCCATCGACGGAGGCATCTGCGGCCCACCCGCATTCGGGTGCTGCGCGTAGGGAGCAGGACCGCCGCCGTGCATCGGATAGCCCTGCTGTTGCGGGGCGCTCTGCATCCCCGGGCTGCTCTGTTGGCCCTGCGATTCGTAGGCCGGCTGCATTCCCATCGGGCCGCTCATCGGTTGCGCGGGCGGGTTGCGATACGAGGGCGCGGCATCACCTTGCCAGGACGGAACCGGCTGCTGCGGCTGCGACTGAGGCTGCTGCGGCTGGTGCGCAGCCGCGCCAAGCCCGCCTTGCGACGGGAACGGAAAGGCCGGCGAGCTCGGCGGCCCGTGCGGCGCGGTCCCGCGTGCCTCGCGCTCGGCGAACGCCGCGGCCAGACCCGGATCGATCCCGAGCTCGGCGAGGGCGCCAGGCGCGACCGCGAGCGTGGCTTCGTCGCCATGCGCGTCGTCGTCGCCGCCAAGAATGACCTGCGCATTCTGGTGTCCCATGAGCTCTTCGCGCGACACCGCGCGCGTCGCCTCCTCGGAGCTGACGGCAGCGCCGATGGGCTCGATGTCTCCGTCGTCGGGCTGGTAGCCCGTGGAGGCGAGGGGCGAATGCGGCCGACGCCTGAGGATGTCGTCGCCGAGACGAGGATTGACGACGTCGTCGCGAAGCGGAGTGTCGGCCGTCAACGGAGCGCCGGCCATCGTCGGACCGTCGTCGCGGTTGCTGTCGTCGTCCTCCCACGGCTCCTCGACCTTCGCGGCAGGCGGCGGGTCGGAGGATGCGATCGGTGCAGGTGCAGGTGCAGGTGCACGCGGCGCAGCGGCGGCCGGTGCTTGCCGACGTGCGGAAGGAAGTGGAAGCGGCGCGCTCGGCGGCGCTCCGCCTCCCCCGGCGCGTGGAGTTGCAGGGCGAGCGGACATCGGTGGGGATGCCGGGGCCGCGACCCGCGGAGCTACCGGCATTCCACGCGAGGACGCCGGCGCGCCTGCGGGCTTCAGCGCCGGCGCGATCACACCGACGGGCCGCACGGGCGCGGCGGGTGCAGCAGGCGCTCCGCCCGGAAGCGGCGGCCCCATCGGACCGAATCCCATCATGGTTGGCGAGCGCGGTCGCGCGCCTGGCGGTCCTGGCGCCTTCGGGATTGCAGGAGGCGGAACGGTGATCGGCGACGGAATGTTGCTCGGCATCTCGAACGAAGGCCCGTCCGTGGCGAGGGTACGGCCACCGCCGTCGTCCTCATCCCACGGGTTCTCGTCGGCGTCGTTCGGAACGCCGGCGGCTTTGGAGTTCGGGTCCTTGTTGTCGTCGTTCACTGCAGAGCTCGGATCGCGTCAGTCTCGCCGGGTCGTCCCCGCGATGCCTCGCACGTGTGGCGTTCCTCGGGGGCGTGAGAATAGCCGGCAGCGTGCCGCCCGGGGAGCAACTTTCACAGGACGAGCCTATCGCAAACCCAGCCGTCTTCGCAGTCTTCGGGCACTTTGGCGCGAGACGTCGACCCGCTTGCCGGTGGAAAGGCAGGCGACATAGCCGCCGGAATCGACCGACTCCAGCCGATCGACGTGGTCGAGGTTGACGAGGGCCCGCCGGTGGACCCGCTCGAAAGGGCCTGACGGGAGCTTGGCCTCGAGGTCCTGGAGAGTGTCATCGGTGAGGATCGCCCGGTCCGCGGTATGCACCGTGACGAGCGCGCCGTCGAACGTGGCGTGTGTCACGTCTCCGGGATTCACCAGCGCCGCGCCGTCGTGCGTGGCGATCGCGAGCTTGCCCGGCTTCGTGGCGGTCGCGGCGCCTGCCGTCTCGCGGCCCTCGGCGTTTCCCTGATCGAGCGACTGTCGGGCGCGCGTGATCGCCTTCGCGAGACGGGCGTCGTCGACAGGCTTCAATAAGTAGTCGACGGCTCCCACGTCGAACGCCACGACGGCGTGCTCGGGGTGGGCCGTGAGAAAGACGATGTAGGGACGATCCTCGGGCATCTGCATGACCGTCTCGAGGCCGCTGAGGCCGGGCATGTTGATGTCGAGGATGGCGACGTCGACGTCCTCTTCGGAGAGCTTGGCGAGGACCTGCTCGCCGCTCTCGCACTCGAACGTCGCCTCGATGCCCGGAAGTTCCGAGAGCAGACGGAGCACGCGCCTCCTGGCCATGAGCTCGTCGTCGCAGACGAGGACGCGGAGCGGGATCGACATGGCTCGATCCTACACGGCACCTTGCTTCGGCACGACCACGACGGCGTGCGTCCGATCGCCTTCTTCCGCGGCGATCGTGAACGAGGCACCGTCGCCGTAGGTGAGCGCGAGCCGCTTTCGGACGATGGCGAGCCCGTTGCCGCCGTCGCGCGGCCCCCGGAACGCGCCGGGGTTGGACAGCTCGATACGGACGAGGTCGCGAACGAGGGTGATCCGGAGCACCACCTCCCCCTTGTGGCGCGCGAGAGGCCCGTGCTTCATCGCGTTCTCGGCGAGCGGCAGGAGCAGCATCGGCGGCACGTCCACCTCCGGGAGTGGGTCAGGGAGCTCGAGCCGAACGGTGAACGCCGACGGATCGCGAATGGCATGCATCGCGAACAGCGCGGTCGCGAGCTCGACCTCCTTGGCGAGGGGCCACGTCGTCGACTGGATGCCCGTCATCATCGTGCGCAGCATCGAGGAGAGCTGGACGATCGCCTTCTCGGCGACGACGCCGTCCGCGCGGCACCACTCGGCGATCGCGTTGAGCGTGTTGAAGAGGAAGTGCGGATCGAGATGGCTGCGAAGCGCGAGGAGCTGTGCGTGATCGGCCTCGCGCTCGAGCGCCTCGACGCGCGCACGCTCCCGCGTGAGGTGCTCCTCGAGCTCGATGTCGCGCGCCAGCCCCCAGCCGCCGACCCAGAAGAGCGCGACGCAGACCGCGAGACTCGGCTTCGACGTGAGGAAGGTCTGACCCGTGCCGACGAGGTCCGGGAGCGCGCGGCCGATGCCTAGCACCAGCGTCGCGCCGACGAACGCGTAGAGGATGACGCGAAAGAACGAGGTTACGTCGACCCGCCGGTCCATCGGGAAGAGCGCGCGCCAGAGCGCAGGACCGACGAGGAGAAAGCTGCCGCACATGAGGAGCGCGAGAGGGACGGCGATCGGATCGCGGCTGTAGGCGTCCTGGATGATCGTGAGCGGGACGACGACCAGCGCGATCGGGATCGCACGACGCGGCGCCAGCAGCGCGCGCACGGTCGACGCGAGGATGCTCTCCAACGCGACGTCGCCCGCTTTTTGTGCCGTTTGGACGCTCACCGACTCCCCACGGACGATATCAGTCTTTCGTGCTACGCCTCGCGCCGTGCATCGTGCCTCGTTCGCAGTTGCCGCGTGCATCACGGCGGTCGTCACGGCCGCGGCGCATCCCGCGTCGGCGGACGGCGCAAGGACGTCGTCGCTCTCGTGGCTGCGCATGCCCGGCGGCGAATCGTGCATCGCGACGCAGGCCCTCGCGCGTAGCGTCGAGGAGCGGCTCGGGCGTCGCGTGTTCGTGTCCGCGGCGGAGGCCGACGTCTCCGTCGAGGGGCGCATCGAGAAGCACGGCGCCGGCTGGCACTCGGTGATCACGATCCGCGACGGCAAGGGCACGCTCCTCGGGACGCGAGAGCTCGACCGGCCCGACGGCGCGTGCTCGGCGATGAACGAACCGCTCGCGCTCGTCATCGCGGTGATGATCGATCCCGAGGCGAAGCTCACGACGTCGTCGTCACCGCCGCCGTTGCCACCGCCTGCCGCGCCCGCCGCGCCGGCTCCCCTGCCCGCCCCCGCGCCTGCCGTACCCGCGCCCGCCGCGGACGCCGCGCCGAAGCCGCCCACAAAAGAGCCGTGGCGGTTTCAGGGTGACGCGGTCGGCACGATCACGAGCGGCGTCGCGCCGGCGGTGGATGCCGGTGGCAGCATCGCCGGGACGCTGTTCTTGCCGAACGGTGTCCCGATCGGCCTGCGCGGTTACGGCTCCCTCTTCCTGCCCACGAAGGCCACGCAGGACAACGCCAGCGCCTCGTTCGACCTCTTCTATCTCGGGAGCGCGATCTGCCCGACACTGCGCAGGCCCGCGGCCACGCTGATGCTCTGCTTCGGGGGCCACCTCGGCGTCCTGCGCAGCCACCCGGAGACCCAGGGCCGTGGCATCGACGACAAGACCGAGATCGTCTGGAACGGCGTCAGCGAGGGGCGGGTCACCATCCCGCTCTTCGCGCCGCTCGCGCTGACCGGCGGACTGTCCGCGGTGCTTCCGCTTCTTCGGCCCACGTTCGGGTACACGCGCTCGGACGCGACGGGGACGAGGGCGGACCTGCACAAGGTCTCGTCGTTCGCGGTCGCCGCAGACGCGGGAATCGGCTTCTTTTTCCCTTGAGCATGTTCATAATCGGCGCCGACTGGCCCCACTCATGGTTTGTGGGCCTGGCCGCCGTCTCGATGTTCTTTGCGAACCCGCCGCCGTGGCGCCTCTTTCCAGCGGTAGGATCGCGCGCGGTGCGCGAAGGATCGGGCAACGGACCAACGTTCGAGGGCCAGGCCGGCTTCGTGCCTGCGCCAGTGCCCGTACCCACACTCGCGGAGATCTTCCGCGACTACGCGCCCTTCGTATGGCGAGGTCTGCGGCGTCTCGGTGTGCCGGAGTCGGACGTCGAGGACGTCTGCCAGGAGGTCTTCGTCGTCGTCCACAGGAAGCTGGCTGACTTCGAGGGGCGCTCGTCGCTCCGCACCTGGATCTACGGGATCTGTACGCGCACCGCGTCCGACTACCGCCGCAGCGGGCGCGTGAGGCGCGAGGTCGTCACCGACGCGCCGCCCGACGCGCCTCAGGAAGGCACGCAGCACGATACGGTCGCGTTGAAGCAGGCACGCGCGACGCTCGACCGGATCCTCGACGAGCTCGACGACGAAAAACGGTCGGTGTTCGTCCTCTACGAGATCGAGGAGCTCACGATGGCGGAGGTGGCGGAGGCGATCGGCTGTCCGCTCCAGACGGCATACTCACGCTTGCACGCAGCGCGGAAGGTCGTCGAAGCGGGCGTCGCACGCGTCCAGCATGCGAACGCGAACGCCATGAACGCGAGGAGCGGGGCATGAGCGAGCACGATCCCAAGCGTCTCCGCGACGGCGCGAGCAAGCTCTCGTCGCTGCTCGAGGCGGGTCGCAACGAGATGCCTAGCGATCGGCAGATGATCATGCTCGCGGCGAAGATCGGGGTCCTCGGCGGCCTCGGCGGCGCGGGCGCGGCCGGCGCAGGTGGCGCAGGCGGCGCGGGCGGCGCGGGCGGTGCAGGTGGCGCAGGCGGTGCCGGTGGC
>JANXVA010000444.1 GCA_025351875.1 Myxococcales bacterium
CCGACGGAACGTTCTGGCATCCGCCCGCAGCAGCTCCGGAGAAGACCACCGTGTCGACGACGGAAGAAGGCGGCGGCGCACCTTCGCAGGGCGGCGCAAAGCCGGCCGGCGGTGGTGGCGGAGCCAAGCCCGCAGCACCGAAACCGCCGCCGGGTGGCGCTCGTCCGCTCCCGGGCGGAAAGAAGAAGTGAGGACAGTCATGAGAACTCGAAGCATCACCACCGTCCTCGTCTCCTCTCTGTTCGTCACCCTGCTCGCGACGGCCGCTTGCGGCGGCGGCGGCACTCCAGAAGGCCCGAAGACCCCCAAAGGGGGCCCCGGCGCCGGCACTCCGGCCGAAGAAGTGTCGAAGGACGCTCAGGCGAAGTTCAACACCGCTCTCGATGCCTTCATCGAGCACGACAAGGCGAACAACTGGGACGACGCAGCCTGCGCCTCCGTCGCCAAGATGTTCGATGAGGCGACGTCTTCGCAGAAGGGCCGGTTCGCGCAGGCCACGTTCAACGCAGGCCTCGCATACCAGCGCTGCAACGACGACAAGAACGCGAAGGCGAAGTTCGAGCAGGTCCTCAAGGACGACCCGAAGTTCCACCACGCTCGCGCGCAGCTCGCCCTGTACCAGTACAAGGCGGACTCGAACGAGGACGCGGCGATCGGCGCCATGCAGCAGGCCGTCACCGACGCGCAGTTCCAGAACGTCCCCGCGCTCGTCAACCTGGCCATGTTCCAGATGATGCGCGACGGCGCGTCCGGGCAGCAGGACTGCAAGGACGACATGGAGTGCGCGAAGAAGAACCTTCAGCGCGCGCTCGCGATCGACGACGCCTTCATGCCGGCCTTCAACCAGCTCGCGCTCTACTACTTCCAGCTCGCGAAGAAGCGCGCCGGCTCGGTGAAGTCTTCGGGCAAGGGCTCTCGCGGCCGTCAGGTCGTCACGCATGCCTCGGTCGGCAAGCGCGCCGACGTGCAGCAGCTCGAGCTTGCAGCGCTCGTCTGCTCGCAGGCGATCCGGAAGAACGCGAACTACGCGCCGATCCACAACACGGCCGGGCTCATCCAGAACGAGCTCGGTCAGGTCAACGGCGCGGTCGGCGAGTTCGCCACCGCGGCGAAGCTCGACCCGAAGTTCTTCGAAGCGCAGATGAACTACGCGGCCGTCAACCTCGGCTTCCGCGGGTTCGAGCAGGCGCAGGCGGCGTACACGAAGGCGCTCGCGATGCGGCCCAACGACTACGACGCGCACCTCGGAATGGCGCTCGCGCTCCGTGGTCCGATCACGGGCTCCGAGAACGACTACGACCAGCGCGTCAACGCGGTCCAGGGCGAGCTCGACGCGGCCAAGAAGCTCGATGCGAACCGCCCGGACGCCTACTACAACGAGGGCATCCTCACGCAGGAGTTCAAGGCCAAGGGCTCGCTCGACAAGGAGAAGCAGAAGGGGCTCCTCCGCCAGTCGCAGCAGATCTTCCAGTCGTTCATCGACAAGGCGAGCGGCAAGCCCGAGTACGACGGCGCCGTGAAGCGCTCCAAGGAGCGCATCCAGGACATCGACGACACGTTGAAGTTCATGGACCTCGGCGTCGAGGAGCAGAAGTCGGCGGCCCCCGCGGGCGCGGCACCTGGGGCAGCGGCACCGGCAGCGGCTCCCGCCGCAGCGCCGGCGGCAGCCGACCCCGCGAAGAAGTAAGCAGCCAGGAATGAAGGCGGACGCGGAAAATTCCGGGTCCGCCTTTCTTCTTGGGTCGTTTGGGAACCTTCGACCCCGAGGCGCTGTCAGGTCCGATGAGCCTGACGCAAACCCGCTTCAACAAAGCGCGTCTCGGGAATGCGGTCAGCTTGCCGTCAGGGGTCTCCCGGAGTACACTGTCACTGTAATCAAGGCGTAAAATTCCTGGGAAATTGGAACACTTACAACTCTCCAGGTTGACACGCTAACGTTACGACGGCGCATCCGGCGAAGCCGGTGGGTCGAATTAGTTGGGAGATTGAGACCATGAAGGCCAAGCGATTTTTCGGAGTTTGTGCAGCCGCGTTTCTTCTCCTTTCGAGCGCGAGCGCGCTCGCGCAGGCGCCGGGCGCCGGTGCTGGTGCGGCTCCGAAGGCATCGGGTGGCGGCGGCAAGGACGAGGGCTACGGCTACGAGTTCTCCGACGATCCGCTTGCGGCCGGCGGCTTCGGTCCGAACGACGCGACGATCCGCGTTCGTCCCGGGCCGGTCCGCACGACTCTGATCCGTCCGCGCACGTCGTTCGTGCCCGAGATGCTCAAGTCGGTCGAGAATCTGTGATCTGCATCTGACTCTGTTTCGCTAGACGACGCGCAGTACCGTTTCGAAAGGTTGTCGACGATGGAAGGCAAAGCCAAGGTTGCTCTGACGTTCGCTCTCTACCAGGGCGATCAGCTCGTGCGCCGTGACAGCATCGCGCAGGACATCGTGAAGGTCGGCAAGGACCCGCGATCTCACCTGCGCGTCGACGACGACCTCGCCTCGCGTATGCACGCGGTCATCGAGGTCGCCGGCCCCAACGACATCACTCTGATCGATCTCGGCAACGAGCCGGGCACGATGGTGAACGGGCAGCGCGTCAACAAGTGCAAGATTCGCCCGGGCGATCAGATCCAGATCGGCTCGACGATGATTCAGCTCGAGAGCGCCGAG
Source organism: Myxococcales bacterium (assembly GCA_025351875.1). Taxonomy (GTDB): domain Bacteria; phylum Myxococcota_A; class Polyangia; order Polyangiales; family Polyangiaceae; genus Labilithrix. The sequence goes on from JANXVA010000444.1 coordinate 2,660, forward strand.
CTCCAGGGCGGCGTAGGTGCTCCGAGCGGCGCTCCCGCCACGGCTCCGTCGGCGACGGCGTCGAATCGTCCGCAGATGGCCGTCAACACGCCCACCGAGGCGATCGCTGCTGGCCACGTCGGCCAGGGCGCCGCGACCTCTCTCGGTGGCTTCGGAATGGGCGCAGCTCCCTCGTCGAACCCCTTCGGCGGTGCAGCGCCTCCGAGCGCGCCCCCGCCAGCGCCTGGCGGCAACCCCTTCGCGGCGCAGGCGGCTGCTCCGCCCAGCAACCCGCCGGCCACGGGCCACAACCCGTTCGCGGCGGGCGCTTCGCCCTTCGGCGGCGGCGCGCCGGCCGCATCGAACAACCCCTTCGCTCCCGCGAACCCCTTCGTCGCCTCGGCGGCCGAGCAGGCGTACGGCGGGTACGGTGTCAACTCGCCCGGCGGGTCGGACTTCGACCCGAACCAGCCGTTCACGTACTCGATGATCAAGAGCGGGCCGGACGTCCACCCGGACGAGGTCGAGGGTCATGCGGCGGCGGTCGAGGTCCTCGTCAAGTGGGACCAGAACACGCTGCACGTCTCGCACGAGAGCCCGCCGAAGAGCTTCTTCGTCGGCGAGGAGCCCCTCGGCTGCGACTACTTCATCCCGAGCGAGGTGCTCGGCACCACGCGCGCGCCGGTCGTCGTCGCCCGCGGCGTCAGCGTCGCGCTCGTCATGCTGCCGCGCTCGAGCGGCACGGTGGAAATTCCGGGCCAGGGAACGTTCACGTTCCACGACCTCATCCAGGCCGGTCGCGCGCGGCCGTCGTCTGAGGTGAGCGGCGGTCACGAGTTCGATCTCCCGACCAACGCGAAGGCGCGCATGGAGCTCGAGGGCTCCGGCCTCTCGTTCGAGGTCAGCGCCGTCAACGCCGGCAAGGCACCGCCGGTCGGCGCCTTCTCGAGCTTCGAGCCGGCCGCATACATGTTCATCGGCCTCTCGTTCCTCCTCCACATCGGCATCGTCGCCTCGATGGCGTTCTTCATGCCGAAGATGAACGGCGACGACTCCGAGGCGATTGACCGCGATCAGCTTCTTCTCATGCAGAAGATGCTGAACGCCGCCGCCGAGCGCGAGCTCGAGGAGAAGAAGCCCGAGGAGACGGCGGACAACAACGCCGAGAAGACCGAGGGCGGCTCCGGTACGCGCGCGAAGGGTGAGGAGGGTTCCATGGGTAACCCCAACACCAACGCCGTGAACAAGCGCTACGGCGTCCAGGGTCCGAAGGACAACCCGGATCCGCACATCGCCCGTCAGGCGGCGATGAAGGAAGCCCAAGAGTTCGGCATGATCGGCCTCATCAACGTCGGCGCGGGCGGTGATCCGAACGCCCCGACGGCACCGTGGGGTCGTGAAGAGTCGAGCGGCAACGACCCGCTCTCCGCCCGCGGCAACATGTGGGGCGATGCGATCGGCGACGCGTTCGGCGCAGGCGGCCTCGGCCTCTCCGGCGTCGGTGAAGGCGGCGGCGGTCGCGGCGAGGGCATCGGCCTCGGCAACATCGGAACGCTCGGTCACGGCGCCGGCACCGGCACGGGTCAGGGCTTCGGTAACGGCCACGGCCGCCTCGGTGGCGCTCACCAGACCAAGTCGCCGACGCTCCGTCAGGGCGCGACGCAGGTCAACGGACGGCTGCCGCCAGAAGTCATCCAGCGCATCGTGCGCCAGAACTTCGGTCGCTTCCGCCTCTGCTACGAGAACGGTCTGCGCACCAACCCGAACCTCGCGGGCCGCGTCGCGATCAAGTTCGTCATCGACCGCTCGGGCGCCGTCTCGACGGCCTCGGACGGAGGCTCGGATCTTCCGGATCAGGGCGTCGTCGGCTGCGTCGTCCGCGGCTTCGGAAACCTCTCGTTCCCGCAGCCCGAAGGCGGCATCGTCACGGTCGTCTACCCGATCATCTTCAACCCGGGTGATTGAGGAACGAGCGGTCTGAAGACCGCGTGCAGGTTCGAGGGGCTCCACCCCTCTGAGCCGAGAATGAAACGAACGAGGCGAGTCGCTCAGGCGGCTCGCCTCGCCTCGCTTCGTTTTGTCACTGGAATCCGCGACGAGCGTTCCAGCGCGAGCATGGGCCAATGGTTGCTGTATGCATCCATCAATATGCATTATGCATGTATTTGGGTGCGTAAAAATAGCGTTCTGCTGACATGCGCATGGAGTGGGACATCGTCGGCGCGGGTGCCGCCGCGTGCCGAATCACGCGACCGAAATGCGCTCGAGCATGGATGCGCGCTGTGCAAATCATGCGTGCGGTCGCTAGAACGATCAGCGATGCGAAGCCGATTACTCACCGCGTTCGCCGTTTTCGTTCTCGGGGCCATGCAGGTCGCCTGCGGCGCGGATGCGTCCTCCCCGGAGAGCGCGGCGGTGACGGGGGAGGGGACGCCGTCGAAGGAGCTCGCGGGGGGCACCGCGAGTGCGGGGTCTGCCGGACCGACACCGAACGCGCCGGTGGCGCGCGAGACGCCGGGCACGGCTTCACCGCCCCCGGCCCCGACCACCTCGGTCCCGACGACGCCGCCCGCCACCCCGACTCCCGTGCCCGTCGACCCGAACGCCGGCGCTGGCCCGAAGCCCACTGCGACCTGCAGCATCTCGAAGAACGGCGCCGGCTTCTTCACGCGCACGTCGACGGGTACGTCCTACGTCGCGTATGTCCCACCGAGCTACGACGGGACCGCGCCGATGCGGCTCATCGTCGGCCTTCACGGCTGCGGTGATGACGCGATGAACTTCGCGGCGTGGGGCGTGAACCCGTACGACGCGCGCGGGACGCAGGAGCACATCGGCATCTCGATCGGCGGAGCCGACGGACGCTGCTGGAACGCGAGCGACGATGCGAAGGTCCTCGCCGCCGTCGACGACATCTCGTCGTGCTTCTGGGTGCACCAGAAGAAGGTCGTGATCGCCGGCTTCTCGTCGGGCGGCGAGCTCGCGTATCGCGTCGGCCTGTCGCAGGCGTCGCGCTTCGCGGGCATCCTCATCGAGGACTCCGGGCTCTATACCGCCAGCAGCAACCCCGACGCGCTCCTCGCGAACGCGTCGTGGAAGCTCGGAATCGCGCACCTGACGCACACCTCCGACCCGGTCTTTCCTCTCGCGCAGGTGAAGGCCGACTGGGTCAAGACGAAGGCCGCCGGCTTCCCGCTGTCGACGAGCGAGACGCCGGGCGCCCACGACGGCACCAGCGACGACTGGGGCGGCTGGCTGATCCCGCAGTCGGCCTCGTGGGTTGCTCCCTGACGATTCTCAGAGCGCGAAACACCTCCGTCCTCATGCAACCGGAGGCGCGCGAGCGGCGTAGCTCATGGGATCCGCACGGACCCGAGCGGCGTCCGGAGGGCTCTGAAGGTCGCGTCGCTCAGGGAAGGGGAGCTGCACGTGCTCCGTAAGAGAAGCGTGCTAAGGAGCCTGATCTCGCTCATGACCCGCGAAATACGCTCGTTCTCCATGTACGCCGGCGCCGCGCTCGTCCTCGTCCTCGTGGCAGGCTGCTCCTCCGAGCCCGACGCCGCGCCTGCGGCTCCCCCCGGCCCGGCCCCCACGCTCGCCGAGAGCCCTCAGCCCAGCCCGGGGCCGACCGATCCTCCCGCCGCGACGCCCGTCGACGACCCCGGCCCCGCACCCGCCGGCTGCACCGGCATCGCGAAGGACAGCGACGGCTTCTTCACGCGCAAGACCTCCAAGAGCGACTACGTCGCCTTCGTCCCGAAACGCTACGCGGGCAAGCCGACCACGCTCGTGGTCGGCCTCCACGGCTGCGGCGACGACGCGATGAACTTCGCGACGTGGGCCGTCAACCCGTGGGATACGCGCGACACGCAGGCTCACATCGGGATCTCGGTCGGCGGCAAGGACGGCAGCTGCTGGGACACGAACAAGGACAGCGACAAGGTCCTCGCCGCGATCGACGACATCGCGACCTGCTTCTACGTTCACAAGCAGAAGGTCGTCCTCGCCGGCTACTCGTCGGGCGGCATCCTGGCCTACAAGCTTGGCCTCTCGCAGTCGTCGAGGTTCGCCGGGATCATCATCGAGAATTCCGGCCTCGGCAGCGCGCAGCCAAGCGCAGCGAAGTGGAAGATCAACGTCGCTCACATCGCTCACAAGGACGACGGAGACTTCCCGCTGAGCAGCGTTCACGGCGACTGGGAGAAGCTCGAAGCGGCCGGGATCCCACTCCAGAAGAGCGAGGTCGACGGCGAGCACGACGGCAACAGCGACGACTGGAGCACGTTCCTGCTGCCGAAAATCGCGGGCTGGAAAGCGCCGTAGCCCCCCGTCACCGCCTGCGATCGAGACGCGCCGCCTCGACGAGGCCGGCCCCGCTTTCCGGGCGCGGTTTTCCCCTTTGCCATACCCGCTCGTTCCCTTACACTCCGGCCCGCCATGAAGAGGGTGCTGATCGGGGTCGTGCTCGCCGTGACAACTGCCACCGGGCTCGCGGGTGGGTCGTTGGGCTGCAGCCGCAACAACATCGAGGCGGTCAACCTCGCGATTGAGGGCGACAAGGCGAAGTCGACGGACATCGATTCCGCCATCTCGAAGTACGAGCAGGCGACGAACCTCGACCCGACGAACCACCGCATCCTCTGGAAGCTCGCGCTCGCGTACACGAAGAAGGAGGCCTGGCCCCAGGTCGCGACGACGTGTGCGAAGGCCGAGAAGCTCCAGCCGAAGAACGCCCTCTACTGGTTCCAGCATGGGCTCGCGATGGCGCGTCAGGCCGTGAAGGGCCCCACGAGTTGGGCCGACGCGAAGCCGCCGCTCGAGGAAGCCATCAAGCTCGACCCGAACGTCGGCGACGGTGACCACTACGGTGCGGCTCACTTCGAGCTCGCCGAAGTCCTCCTCCACATGGACGACGAGAAGGGCGCCCTCGACGAGTACACGAAGGCCATCCAGAGCAAGCCCGACACGCTGGCCTTCTACGGCCCGCTCGCCGAGCTCTACCTCCGCCTAAACCTCGTTGCCGAGGCCGAGCAGTCGCTCACGACCGGTCTCTCGTTCGCGAAGGACGGCGACAAGGCGCTCTTCGCGGTCCACAGCCTCCTGGGCGACATCTACGACCGCAAGAACGACACTGGCAAGGCCGTCGCCGAGTACGAGCTTGCGAAGAAGTCGTGCGGTCTGTGCAACGAGGCCGGTCAGCAGATCGCCTTCTTCAACCTGGGCGCCGCCTTCGCGAGCCTGAAGCCGCCTCACAAGAGCGAGGCGATGGCGAATCTTCAGTCCTTCCAGAAGATGATCTGCAAGGGTGCCGCGGCCGCGCGTTACACCGACCAGTGCACGCAGGCTCAGCAGCTCGCTTCCCGGCTCGGCGGCACGCTCCAGTAGCGTGGACCTCGCCTCGCCTCCCACTCCGGAAGCCAGTGCTGGCCGACCACGTCTTTTCGGACGGGTCAAGCCCTTCCATCCTTTTGCGACCCGTGTGTGTTTGGGCGGCGTCGCAGAAAAGCGCTCTATCGTTTCGTATCGAGAACAACCAAAGCGGTCGCGCGCTCTGATAGCGTAGATCCCGCCGTCGGCAGATTTTCGGTTGCGATAACCGAGGGAATCCATGGACCTGCAGGATCGACTGAAGCAGCTCGAAATTGTTCGCGACTGGCAGGGGCTAGTCGAAGAGCTCGAAAAGGGAATTCAATCCCAGAGCGCCAACGAAGCGAAGGCGAGCTTCCATCTGCGCCTTGGCCAGGTTCTCGAGCAGAAGTTCCTCGCTGGCGTGAAAGCGCTGAAGCATTTCCAGGACGCGTACAAGCTGAATCCCGCGCTCGCGGAGAGCTTGGAAGCCGCACGCAGCGTCTACTGGTCGCTCGGTAAGCTGAACATGGTGCAGAAGCTCCTCGAGCTGGAGCTGCGCACTCACAAGGACGGACCGCAAGCCACCGCACTGCTCATCGAGCTCGGCGACGTGCTCTGCGATCTCGGTGACTACGACAAGGCGACGAGCACGTATGCACGTGCGCTCGCGACGAGCAACGGCCAGAGCGGCGATGCGCGCGCATGCCTCGAGGACGTGCAGGCGGAGAGCGGCTCGTGGCAGGGCCACGTCGCGCAGCTCGAGAAGTCATCGAAGGACGAGAGCGACCCGGCCGCGAAGAGCCGGTTGCTCCTCCGCGCGGCGCGCATCACGCGTCGCTTTGCACCGGACGACGTCCTCGAGATGCTCGAGCGCGCCTACGCGGCCGACGCCTGCTCGAAGCAGGCTGCTGCGCTGTACGAAGGTTCGATGGGCGAGGCGGGCAAGCTCGACGAGCTCGACCAAGTGCAGTCGAAGCTCCTCGCGAACGAGTCCGACAAGAAGATCCGGGCGAAGCTCGCGCACGTGTTCGGTACGCGCTGGGTCTCGCGTCATCAGAACGTCGACATCGGCGCGAAGTTCCTCGAGGAGTCGATCAAGCTCGATCCCGAGAACGAGGGCGCGTTTCACTACCTGCGCGACGCCTACGGCCGAAAGGGTGGCGACTGGGATCGCGTGCTCACGCTCGCCGAAGAGGCCGTCACCCACGCCGGCGACAACGGCAACGCGACGTTCCTCCTCGCGCAGGCCGGCACGATCGCGTGGCGCCAGCTCGGTAACTTGATCCGCGCGCGTAGCGTGTTCGCTCGCCTGAGCACCATCGAGCCGCAGCATCCGATGCTGCTCGCGTTCGAAGCTCAGATCGGTGAGCGCCTCTCTGACCCGCCCGCGGCGAATGGCAGCATCCCGCCGATGGGCTCGATCCCCGCGGCCGCCGCGACCCCTCAGACCGCTCCGCCGCCGAAGGAATACGACGCGCACAAGGCCGGGGTCGACGACGTCGAGGCCGCTCCCGCCGCACGCCCTGTGTCTCTCCCGCCGCCCGCAGCCGAGCTGGAAGCACGCGCCGATTCGGCCGCTGCCAGCGCGCCCGAGCCGACCCCCGCCCCGGCGGCCGTCGCCAGTCGCACCGAGGCGCCGCCCGCGGATGACGCGGGAGCCGCCGACGGCGGCCCAGCTGATCCTGGCAAGATCGCGGAGCTCCGCGCTCTCGCCGACAAGCAGGAGGCGAACAAGCGTTACAACGAGTACGTCAAGACGCTGCTCCAGCTCGCGCTCATGGTCCCGGACGCAGAGGAGAAGGTCGCCCTCTATACGAAGGCGGCCGAGCTCTACACCGGCAAGTTTGCGAACCAGGCCGAGGCCGTGAAGGCCTACGAGTCTGTCATCTCCATCGATCCGGAGAACCGCGGAGCCATCGACTACCTGCGCGGCATGTACGAAAAGCGCCGCGACTGGGAGAAGCTCCTCGGTCTCGAGCGGAAGGAAGCCGAGCGCCTCTACGGCGACGAGCGCGCCCAGAAGTTCCTCGAGATCGCGAAGCTCGCCACCGAGCGCGTCAAGAAGCCCGAGGTCTGCATCGAGCTGTGGCACGAGGTGCTCAACAGCGATCCGGCGAACGCCGAAGCGCTCGGCGCCCTCGGCGGGCTCTACGAGCGCTCGAAGGACTTCGACAAGCTCGTCGAGGTCCTCGAGAAGCAGGTCGAGGTCACCTACGACAACGCCGCGAAGGGGCAGATCCTCACGAAGCTCGGCACGATCTACGGCGATCGCCTGAACAACGACGAGGGTGCCGTCACCGCGTGGCGCGCGCTCCTCGCCATCGACCCGAACGATCGCAAGGCGCAGGAAGCCCTCAAGAAGAAGTACCTCACCCTCGGTCGCTGGGACGACCTCGAGGTGTTCTACGCCGAGACCGGCAAGTGGGACGAGTTCATCCGCGTCCTCGAGCAGCAAGAGGCGAAGGAAGCGAACACCGAGGCGAAGATCGGCCTCCTCTTCAAGATCGCCGAGCTCTGGGCGGACAAGAAGCAGAAGAACGACCGCGCCGCGCGCGCCTACGAGAAGGTGCTCGAGCTCGAGCCCCAGAACCTGCGGGCCGCCGAGGCCCTCATCCCGATCTACTCGCAAGCCGGCAACTCCAAGGCGCTCGCCAACGCGATCGAGGTCAAGCTCGGTCACGAGGAGGACGCGTACGCGAAGCTCGCGCTGCTGCGCGAGGTCGCGGGCCTCTACGAAGGCAAGGTCAAGGACCCGGCGAAGGCGTTTGCTCGCTATCTCTCCGCGTTCGCGCTCTTCCCTGCGGACGAGCAGACGACTGTCGACGCCGAGCGCGGCGCCAAGGGCACCGGCGAGTGGGGCCAGGTCGAGGCCGCCTACAAGAAGGCGATCGACGAGGCCTCCGACTCGGGCGATGCGTCGCTCGCGATCACCCTCCGCCTGAAGCTGGGTCGTGTCCTCGTCGAGGAGATGAACCAGGTCGACGAGGCGCTCTCCGTCTATCGCGCCGTCTACGACGCCGACAGCGAGAACGCCGACGCTCTTGCGGCTCTCGAGCGCCTTTACCGCGCCACTTCGCGTTACGCGGATCTCCTCGGGATCTACGAGAAGCGCCGCGAGCTCTCGCCCGACCACGGCGAGCAGAAGCAGATCAGCTACGAGATCGCGAAGCTCTACGAGACGGAGCTCAAGGACCTCGACCGAGCGATCGACACGTACAACGGCGTGCTCGAGTCGGAGCCGACCGACGTCCGAGCCCTATCCGCACTCGATGTACTCTACAAGCAACTCGAGCGCTGGGAGCCGTACGTCGACACCCTCCGCCGTCGCATCGAGCTCGACGCCACCGAGGCCGAGCTCATCGACCTCAAGTATCGCCTTGGTCAGACGCTCGAGAAGCACACCGGCGACGCCGCGGGTGCCCTCGAGAACTATCGCGAGATCCTCTTCCTCGACGCGCAGCACAACGGCGCTCGCGAGGCGCTGGAGGCGCTTCTCCAGAACGTGGATCTGCGCGCCGAAGCGGCGAGCATCCTCGAGAACATCTACGAGGAGCGCGGCGACTGGGCGAAGCTCCTCACGGCGCTCGACATCCTGAGTGAGGCCGAGAGCGATCCGGATCGGCGCGTCGCGCTCTTCCGCAAGGTCGCACGCTTCTCGAGCGAGATGCTCAACGATCACGAACGCGCGTTCAAGGCGCTCGCGGCGGCCCTCAAGGAGCAGCCCGCGCACGTTGAGACGCGCAACGAGATCGAGCGCATCGCCGAGGTCTCCACCACGTGGAAGGCCCTCACCGACCTCTACGACCAGATCGGCGAGAACCTCACCGACGCGCAGCTCTCGCGCGGCTACTGGATGCGCTCCGCGCAGATCCAGGACCAACAGCTCGGCATGGTCGACGAAGCGGCCAAGGGGTACACCCACGTCCTCTCGCTCGACCCCGGTGACGTCGAGGCTCTCGACGCGCTCGAGATGCTCTTCTCGCGCACGAATCGCTGGACGGATCTCATCAGCGTCATCGAGCGTCGCATCGAGCAGACGGCTGATCCGGAGCGGCGCGAGCAGCTCTACGGCCAGATGGCGTCCATCTACGACCAGCAGCTCGGTCGTCCGGACGACGCCGTCACGTCCTACAAGCGCGTCCTCGAGCTCGACCCCGCATCGACGAGCGCGCTCGCCGCGCTCGACGCGCTCTTCACGCGCCAGAGGATGTGGAGCGATCTCGCCGAGAACCTCGAGTCGCAGCTCGCGCTCGCGACCGATGACGAGGTCCAGATCTCCCTCATGCTCCGCCTCGCGGCCCTCCGCGAGACGGAGATGGCGCAGGTCGAACAGGCCATCGAGGGGTATCGCTCCGTCCTCGAGCGCGACGTCTCGAACGTCGACGCGCTCGGCGCCCTCGAGCGCCTCGGTCGCGACCCCGCGCACGAGCTGGTCATCGCGGACCTTCTCGAGCCGCTCTATCGTCAGATCGGCGACTACCAGAAGCTGATCGGCGCGCACGAGGTTCAGGTTCGCCGGGCGGACGACGCCACCCGCCGCGTCGAGCTCCTCCACCAGATCGCCCAGCTCCACGAGGACGCCGCTTCCGACCTCGGCAATGCGTTCGCCACGCTCGCGCGCGCCCTCGAAGAGGACCCGTCGAACGACCAGACCGTCACGCAGATCGACCGCGTCGCTCGCGCGACCGGCCGCTTCGCGGACCTCGCCACTGTCTATCGTACGCTCGGTGCGAAGCAGGAGGATGCCGCCCTCGGCGCGTCGCTCATCATGATGAGCGCCCGCGTGTACGAGGCCGATATCGGTGACGTCGAGACCGCCATCGGTCTCTACCGGCGCGTCCTCGAGATCGATCCGGCGAGCCTCGCGGCCGCCGAGTCGCTCGAGCGCCTCTTCCGCCAGACGGAGAAATATCAGGAGCTGTCGCTCATCCTCCAGCGCAAGGCGGAGATCGTCGAGGAGCCTTCCGACAAGAAGGATGCGCTGTTCCAGGCCGCTGCAATCGAGGAGGACGTCCTCGAGCTCCCCGAGGCCGCGATCACCGTTTACCAGAAGGTCCTCGCGCTCGATGAGGACGACCTCCGGGCGCTCGATGCCCTCATCAAGCGTTACCTCGGTCTGTCGCGCTGGTCCGACCTGCTCGCCGTTTACTCGAAGAAGGCCGACCTCGTCGCCGACCCCGACGAGAAGAAGCGCATCTACTACCAGGTCGGCGCCGTCTACGAGCGCGAGCTCGGGGACGTCCCGCAGGCCATCGAGACGTACACGAAGATCCTCGAGCTCGACCCCGATGACCTCCAGGCGCTCTCGCGTCTCGATGTCCTCTACGAGCAGGCTCAGAACTGGCAGGAGCTCCTCGGCGTCCTCACTCGCGAGAGCGAGATGTGCGAGGACCCGAACGAGGCGATCAGCTTCCAGTACCGGATCGCCGAGCTCTACGAGAAGCGCCTCGAGGACGTCGTCCGCGCGATCGAGCTCTATCGCGAGATCCTCCAGCGGCAGGTCGATCACGAGCCCACGCTGCTCGCCCTCGAAGGCTTGAAGCGCGGTGACAAGGATCCGCTCGGTGCAGCCGCGGTCCTCGAGCCGGTCTACGAGGCGGCGAGCGATTGGCTCAAGCTGATCAGCGTCCACGAGGTCCAGGTCGCCAAGGCGGACGACCCGTTCACGCAGGTCGACCTCCTCCATCGCATCGCCCGGCTCTACGAGGACGCCCTCGAGAACCACGCCTCGGCGTTCGACACGTACGCTCGCGCCCTGTCGCTCGACAACGGCAACGAGTCGACGCTCCAGAACCTGGAGCGCCTCGCGATGATCGTGAACCGCTGGCCCGCCGTGGCCGCGCTCTACGACCTCGAGCTCGACAAGCTCGGTGAGAATCCGGAGCGCTTCGTGGAGCTCGGTCTCCGCACCGCGCAGATTTTCGAAGTGCAGCTAGAGGACGTCGACAACGCCATCGGGCGCTACAAGCGCGTCGTCGGCGTCGACCCCGAGAACCAGACCGCGGTCCGCTCGCTCGACCGACTCTACGTCCAGACGCAGCGTTGGTCCGAGCTCGCCACGATCCTCGAGCGCGAGTCGGAGATCGGGCAGACGCCCGACGAGATCCTCGAGTACAAGTACCGTCTCGGCCAGGTGCAGCAGCACCAGCTCGGCAACCTCGATGCGGCGATCACGGCGTACCGTGACGTCCTCAGCGCGGCGCCCGAGCACAAGACCACGCTCGAGGCCCTCGAGGGTCTCTTCTCCTCGCCGGCCGCCACGAAGCAAAACGAGATCGCCGAGATCCTCGAGCCCCTCTACCGCGCTGCGGGCGAGTGGGAGAAGCTCGCCGGCGTCTACGAGGCGCAGCTCAAGCACACGGTGAACACCGAGGCAGGCGACGAGCGCCCGGCCGCGTACTACCGCATCGCCGAGCTCTTCGAAGAGAAGCTCATCGACCCGGTCCAGACGCTCGACGTCTACATCCGCGCGCTCAAGGAGTTCCCGCTCGACGAGAAGAGCAGCGAAGAGGCGCCCCGCCTCGCCGCCTCGATCGACGGCGGCTGGGAGACTCTCGCGAACGCTTACGCCGACGTGCTCGGTCTTCACACGGACCCGAACATCCAGCGCAGCATCGGTCGTCGTCTCGCCAAGACGTTCGAGGACGAGCTGGGGGACATCGACAAGGCGGTCGAGACTTACCGCTACGTTCTCTCCGTCGAGGCGCTAGACACCGAAGCGCTCTCCAACCTCGATCGCATCTACCTGTCGATCGAAGGGTGGGCAGAGCTCGCGGGCATCCTCGAGATGCGCGTCAAGGCACCCGCCGACGACGTCGAGCTCGTCGACCTCTACGCCCGCCTCGGCGAAGTCTACGAGGCTCGCCTGGCGGACATCCCGCACGCGACGATCGCGTTCCGTCGCATCTTCGACGGTCTCGACAAGACGCACGACCCGGCCATCCAGGCCCTCGCGCGGATCTACGCGCAGCTCGAGTCCTGGACCGAGCTCAACACGGTCTATGAACGCGAGCTCGAAAACGCGTCGGGCGACGTGCAGGAAGGCGAGATCCGCGCGAAGCTCGCGCACCTCGCCGCCGAGCGCCTCAACGACCCGGTCAAGGCCATCGACACGTGGAAGATCGTCCTCGATCTCCGCGGCGAGGATCCCGAGGCGCTCGCCGCGCTCGCGAACCTGTACGAGCAGCAGGGGGCGTGGCGTGAGCTCGTCGACATCCTCGAGCGTCAGTGCGACATCGCCGAGACCGAAGACGACCGCGTAAACATCCTCACGCGTCGCGCCCGCACGTTCGAGAGCAAACTCCAGCGCGACGACCTCGCGATCGAGGACTGGAACCGCGTCCTCGACATCGACATCTCGAACCTCGCGGGTCTCCGCTCGATGGCCGCCATCCGGCGCCGCCAAGGCGATTCCCAGGAGCTCGTGACGTCGCTCCACCAGATGGTGGATCGGGCGGCGACGATGCTCGACGGCGAAGAGCTCAAGGAGATCTTCCGCGAGCTCGGCAAGGTCTACGGCGAGCAGCTCTCGCAGCCTTACGACGCCGCCGACGCCTGGCGGAAGCTCCTCGAGGTCGGCCCCGACTTCGAGGCGATGAACGCGCTCGAGGCGATCTATCGCTCGCAGGAGCAGTGGCCCGAGACCATCGACGTCAAGATGCAGCGCGCTGCTGCGCTGGAAGAGTCTGGGGCGAAGATCGAGGAGTACCGTCAGGTCGCCGAGCTCTGGCGCGAGACGGTACAGGAGCCCGACAAGGCGACGCTCGCGTGGCAGAAGGTCCTCGAGGCCAACTCCGCCCATGACGAGGCCTTCAAGGAGCTCGAGAAGCTTCACACCGCCGCAGGCCGCTGGGAGCCGCTCATCGAGCTCTATCTCGGTCGCCTGGACACGCGCGAGGAGACGAGCGCCAAGACCGACCTCCTCCGCCGGATTGCGCGCGTCTTCGAGGAGAAGCTCGAGGACAAGAACCAGGCCCTCGACGCGCTCATCAACGCGCTCGGCGAGGACTTCCACGACCGCGACACGTCGAAGTACCTCGAGCGCATGGCGCAGGCCACCGGGCGCTGGGGCGAGGTCATCCAGACCGCGAACAACTGGCTGCAGGCGCAGACCGAAGCGGACCAGAAGATCCGCCTCTGTCTCCACCTCGCCAAGTGGTACGGCGACGACCTCGGTCACCCCGAGTACGCGCAGCCGTACTACGCGCAGATCGTCGCGCTCGACCCGAACAACGTCGGCGCCCTGCGCCAGATGGGCCAGCTGTATCGCAAGAACGGCAACTGGCAGCAGCTCGGTGCGACGCTCACGCGCGCGCTCGACGTCGCCGTCTCGGACGTGGATCGCAAGGAGATCCAGACCGAGCTCGGAGAGCTCCTCGACAGCCAGATGAACCAGACGGATCAGGCCGTCACGTACTTCCAGCGCGCGCTGGAGGTCGACCCGCAGTTCATCCCGGCGATCGAGAACCTCGAGCGCATCTACGCCGCCAAGGGCGAGAACAAGCAGCTCGTCGACGTGCTCACCCGCAAGGTGGGCGCGCTCACGGAGCCGTCCGAGATCGCGGCGACCAAGCTGCGCATCGGTGCTCTGAACGAGCAGATGCAGGACACCCAGAAGGCCGCGCAGACGTACCGCGAGGTCATCGAGATCGAGCCGACCAACCTGCAAGGCCTCCGCGGCCTCGCGCGCGTCTACGAGGCGCTCGAGCAGTGGCCGGAGCTCGTGAAGGTCCTCGAAGGGCAGCTCGAGGTCGTCACGACCGAGCGCGAGCGCATCGACATCCTGATGCAGCTCGCGAACATCCACGAGGAGCAGTTCCGCAAGCCCGAGGCCGCCTCGGCGCGGCTCGAGCAGGTCCTCGAGATCGACCCGAACCACGAGGACGCGTACTTCGCCCTCGAGCGCTGCTACCGAAAGATGCGCACCTGGCCCGAGCTCATCGGCGTCTACGAGCGTCACATCTCGGCGACGCTCGACCGCAAGACGAAGGTCGATCTCTACGCGGCGATCGCTCAGGTCTACGCCGACGAGATCGAGGAGACGGACAAGGCGATCGACGCCTACCGCAACATCGTCGACCTCGACGACACGAACCTCCCGGCTCTCGAAGCGCTCTCGAAGCTCTACGACAAGGCCGGAGATGCCTCGCAGTCGATCGACTACATGACCCGCGTCGCCGAGCTGACGCAGGACACGAAGCAGCGCGTCGAGTCGTTCTACAAGATCGGCAAGGCGCTCGACGAGAAGCTCTCGGACCGCGTCTCCGCGCAGGACCGCTACGAGATGGCCCTCGACCTCGACCCGTCCCACTTGCCCACGCTCGGCGCGCTCCGCGTCATCGCGATGGACAACGCGGACTACGACAAGGCCGCGCGCTACATCGATCAGGAGCAGAGCTACACGCCGGCACCTCGCCAGCGCGCACGCCTGCTCGTCGAGCTCGGTCGTCTCCGCGAGGAGATGCTCGGAGATCACGACAGCGCCGTCCTCGCCTGGGAGGCCTCGCAGGAGGCCGATCCGGAGAACGAGGAGTCGGCGATGCCGCTCGCGGACGAGTACATCGCGCGCGAGGCCTGGGATCGCGCGGAGCCGCTCCTCGAGACGCTCACCCGCAAGGCGGGCAAGCGTGACCGCGGCGAGCAGCACTCACTCAACAACAAGCTCGGCATGGTCACGGCGAAGCTCGGCAAGGACGACAAGGCGTTCAAGGCCTACTCGGCCGCGCACCAGCTCGATCTCACCGACCAGACCACCATCCGCGGCCTCGCCGAGGTTTGCTTCCGCCTCAAGGACTGGGGCGCGGCGCTCACCAACTTCCAGAAGGTTCTCACCTCGCTCGGCGAGGAGGAGAACGAGGCGCGCGCGGACGTCTACTACAAGCTCGGCTGCATCAAGCGCGAGCAGGGTCAGGCGAAGCAGGCGATCAACAACTTCGAGAAGGCCCTCGGCGTCGACGCCGCGCACCGGGCCACGCTCGAGGCCCTCGTCGGCATCTACTACGACCTCAAGGACTGGAAGCAGGTCGTCGCGTACAAGCGCGCGATCCTCGACAACATCGTCGACGGCGACGAGCGCTTCAAGGTGCTCCTCGAGATCGGCGACATCTGGAACGACCAGGACAAGAACCCCGGTAAGGCGATCGAGGCTCTCGAAGAGGCGAAGGATCTCCAGCCGGAGAACCGCCCGCT
>JANXVA010000317.1 GCA_025351875.1 Myxococcales bacterium
TGACACCTCGCGCCTTGGCGCAGCCGCGCCTCGCGCACGCCCCGAACCGCAGCGTTTCCAGCCGCCATGGAAATCTGCCCACCCCCGGACCCGACCCGCGCGACGCTCCCCTCCGATATACCCTAACAAGGACTACTCTCACACTGGCTGCGTTTGCACTCTCCGACAAGTGCGCGTGGTCATTCCCGCCAATACGAACCGCGACGGCGGTCATCAACCCGGCCACCAGTCAGCCGGATTGCTGGAAGATCCAGGGCAACTGGTCGAACGCGGCGTTCACCGCCGGTACCGGTTCCACGAACCGCAACGGTCAGCGAGGCTGCTTGCCGAACTGAGAGACTCGAGGAGTCGCGCGGGCGGATCGCAGGAGTCGAGCGGGCGCGGATCGAGGCGGCGCTCGCCACACCTCGTGCGGGAGCAGGCGCCCGCTCTACTCGATCACGGTGCGGAGCATCCGCAGGAGGACGTCGGCGGTGTACGGCTTCGGGACCCAGTGGGTGACGCCAAGCGCGCGCGCCTTTGCGGCCTTGCCGTCGGCGTCGTGGCCGCTCGAGCCGACGATGCGCACCAGAGGGTCGATGGCCTTGAGCGCGGCGATCGTCGTCGGCCCGTCCATGATCGGCATCGACATGTCGGTGACCACCGCCGCGACGCTGCCGGCGTTCGCGGTGTAGAGCGAGACCGCCTCGGTGCCGTTGGCCGCGACGAGCACGCGGTAGCCGTACCGCTCGAGCATGCGGCGCGCGATCTTGCGGATGGCCTCCTCGTCGTCGACGATCAGGAGCAACTCGCCGCGACCATGTGGGAGCTGGGCTCTCGTGACCGCGGCCTCGACGCGCTCGTCGGCCAGGACGTTCGCCGGCAGGTACACGTCGAAGCGCGAGCCCTTGCCGAGCTCGCTCGATACGACGATGAACCCGCCGTGGTTGCGCGCGATGGCGTGGCACGTCGAAAGCCCGAGGCCGGTCCCCTCGCCCGATGGCTTGGTGGTGAAGAAGGGCTCGAAGATCCGGTCGCGAACCTCGGGTGCCATCCCGCTCCCCATGTCCTCCACGCGCACCCGCAGGTATGGGCCCGACGGCGTACCCGCGCTCACGTCCGCGGAGGCGGCGTCGACCATGACGCCCTCGATGGCGATCGTGAGCACGCCGCCGTTCGGCATGGCGTCGCGGGCGTTCACGCAAAGGTTCGTGACGAGCTGGTGGACCTGCGTCGGGTCCCCGTCGATCGCCCAGGTCCTCTCGCCCGTCCGGAGCACCGGCGAAATGTCCTTGGGGAACGTCTCGCGGATCATCTTCACGACCTCGCCCGCGATGGCGACCACGTCGACGTGTTCGTGCGGTTGCTCTGGCTCGCCGCGCGCGAACACGAGGATCTGCTTCACCATCGCCGCGCCGCGCAGGGCCGCCGCCTCGAGGAGCGCGAGATCTTCCCGCCTGTCGGCACGCGTCTCGTCCTCGCTGAGCATGGCGATCGACGAGAGGATCGGGGTCAGCACGTTGTTCAGGTCGTGGGCGATGCCGCCCGCCAGGGTGCCGATGCTCTCGAGGCGCTGCCGCCGCAAGAGCTGCGTCTCGAGCTGCCGCTTCTCGGTGATGTCGGCGTCCAGGGTGAGGACCGCCCGCGGCTGGCCGCCCGCGTCGCGCAACAGGCTCGAGCGCTCCGCGATGAGGAGCGAGCGCCCCGCCTTGTTCACCGTGAGGAGCTCGCCGCTCCACTCGCCGTTTGCGATCACGGACTCCTTCGCCGTTCGCGCTGCTGCGAGCCGCGCAGCGTCGGCGCGGTGGAAGACCTCGGCAGCCCGGCGCCCGACGACCTCGTCGGCGGTCCAGCCATAGAGCCGCTCGGCGCCGCGGTTCCAGTAGGTGAAGCGGTCATCGAGATCGCGCACGAAGATGGCTTCGCTGGTCTGATGGAGGAGGGCGGCCTGCTCGCGAATCTTCTGCTCGGACCGGTGGTGCTCGTCGCGCGCGCGGAGGCCCACGATGCCGTAGGCGAGGTTGTCGGCGAGCTCCTGGAGGAGCTTCAGCTCGTCGGCGCCAGCCGCGCTCACCTCCGCGGCGTAGAGGGAGATCACGCCGAACGTCCGCGAGGCGTCGCGGAGTGGGAAGCAGAGAACGCTGCGGATCCCGTGCGCCACCGCGCGGTCGCGCCAGCAGGCGAAGCTGGTGTCGGCGAGGATATCCCTGCTGGCGACAAGCTCGCCGGTGCGGACGGTCTTGCCGGCGGGGCCGTTCCCCTCGGCAACGTCGAGCGACCAGCTCAGACGGAGCCCTTCGAGGTAGCCCGTGCTCGCGCCCGAGTGCGCGCGCACGCCGATGGTCTTGGCCCCATCATCGTCGGCGCAGCCGACCCAGGCGAGGAGGTAGCCCCCATCCTCGATGGCGATGCGGCAGATCTGGTCGAGGAGCTCCTGCTCGGACTGCGCGCGGACCAAGGCTTCGTTGCAGCTCGACAACAACCGCAGGGCCCGGTTCATCCGCGCGAGCTCGCCCTCGGCCAGCTTGCGCGAGGTGATGTCCTGCACCGCACCCTGGACGCGGACGATGCGACCGTTGGCGTCGCGCACCGCCTCGCCGATGGATCGCAGCCAGATCTGCCGGCCGGTGGCCGTGGTCTTCGGGAGCTCGACGTCGTAGGGCGTCCCGTCGCAGAGGCACGCGTCCATGAGCCGGCGCAGCTCGGCGCGTTGCTCGGGCGCGTAGAGGGCCAGGAGCTCCTCTTGGTTCGGCTCGGCGTCCGCGGGCAGATCATGCATCGCGCGGATCTCGTCGGAGCTTCGGAACGTCCTCGCGGGCAGCTCGAGCATCCATCCGCCGAGGCGGGCGGCGCTGCTCGCGATGCGGAGCAGGTCGCCGCGGCGGCGGAGCTCCTCGTCGGCCCCCCTGCGGTCGGTGATGTCGTGGCACGTACCGATCGCCCGGACCGGCTGGTCGCTCTCGTCGAAGAACGCCTGCCACCGCTCCTCGACGATCTTCGTCCGTCCTCCGGGCAGGGCGATGCGGTGCTCGATCGAGCGCGGCTCGCGCACGCGCGCCGCCGCGACGAACGCGGTGTCCACGGCGGCGCGATCCTCCGGGTGGACGAGCTCGAGGAATCGCGGGTGGCTCGGCTGGAACGTGGCGGGCTCGGTCTCGAAGATCCGGTGGGTCTCCTCCGACCAGACGACTTCCAACGTGACGAGGTCGGTCTCCCAGCTCCCAACCTTGGCGACCCGCTGCGCCGCCGCGAGCCTGGCCCGCTCGACCTCGAGCTGCCCCGCGAGGAGCCGCTGCTCGCGCTCGCTTCGACGCAGCGCTTCGTCGGCGCGGGTCTGCTCGGTGATGTCGTGCACGGTCCCCACGAGCTTGACCGGTCGGCCGGTGGCCTCGGCGAAGAAGCACCGCCCGAGCTGGTGGACCACCCGCTCGGTGCCGTCGGGACGGAGGAGGCGGTGGGTGAACGAATACGGCCGACGGTGGATGGCAGACTGCACCGCCTCGCGGAGCTCGGCGACGGCCTCGGGCGGGAGCAGGCGTGCCAGGTCGTCGGCGGTGGGTCGCTGGGTCCCCAACTCGACGCCGGCGATACGGAGAAGCTCGTCCGAGACCGTGAGCGCGTTGTTCGAGAGGTGCTCGAGGTCGACCAGCGACAGCTCCCAGCTTCCGAAGTGGGCCATGCGCTCGGCCTCGGTGCTGCGGGCAAGGCTCTCACGCAGGCGCTGCTCGGCGAGGCGGCGCTCGGTGACGTTCACGTGCATGACGACCGCGCCGCCCGGCCGCCTGTCGTCGAGCGGCGTGACCATCAGATGGAACCACCGGTGCTCGGTCGGCGAGTGGCACGGGTACTCGACGCTGAACTGCAGCGTCTCGCCCCGAAGGACGCGCCGGATCCCTTCGGCGGCAGTCGCCGCCTCTTCCGAGCAGTCGCCGATCGCGGCGTCGCACACCGAAAGGTAGTCGTGCCCGACGCCGAAGCTCTCGCGCGGAAGCAGGTTGGCCTCCCCGAAGCGCCGCCAGGCCTCGTTGACCGAGAGGATCACGCCATCGCCGTCGAGCAGCGCGACGTGCGCGGGCGGGGCGTTCAGGATGGCGAGCTGCTGTTCGGCGAGCTGGCGTTGCGCGGCCTCGGAGCGCAGGAGCTGCTGCTGCGCCTCGATGGGGAGGAAGGGCACACCGCCCTCGCTGGCGACCGCGTCGACCTGGCCACCCGTGAGCGTCTGGAGCTCGCGCTCGGCGTCGCGAAGCGTGCGGACCAGCGCCTCGATCTGACCGAGCCTCTCCGCCTCCCCCGCGCTCATGGCGTACTCTTCCCGTCAGCGACGTTCACGGTCCACCCCGCCACTGTTCGGCTGCGACGGTAGCAGACGCACGCAAGACGAGCGAGCCACGGCACACGGGACTCCTCCGCCGTGGCAGCGGTCCGACACTAGTAACAGTCGTGGCCCCCCGGGCACTCGTCGACCGGCGGGACCGGCGGCGGCTCGTACGCCGGCGGCGGCGGCGGAACCGTCGCGAACGGGACCGTCGCTTCGTACGTTGCCGTGAGCGACACCCCGCACGATCCGGTCGTCGACGAGCAGAGGCCCTCGCGGCTGTAGAAGCCGCCGTCATGGACGTTCGCGGGCAGGCGCAAACGGAGCTGCGCGGTCGCGTAGAGGGGGAGCTTTACGCATCGAGCTCCAGGCTCGACTGGCGCACCCTCCTGAAGCGAACGTTCGAGGTTGACCTTCGC
>JANXVA010000370.1 GCA_025351875.1 Myxococcales bacterium
CCCGGGCGGCGGAGGAGGCATCGCGTCCGCGTCCGCGTCCGCGTCCGCGTCCGCACCTGCGTCTGCATCTGCGTCGGCGTTTGCGTCGGAACCCGCATCCGCGTCGGCACGTGCGTCCGCATTCCCGTCCTTGGCTGCGCCGACTTCGCTGCGATCTCCGTCGTTCGTATCGGCAGCGGCGAGGCCGTCGAGGGAGCTCGACGAGTCGTCGGTGACCGTCGCATCGGCGCCCGCCGGCGTCTTCGAATCAGGCGTGTCCTCGAGAGGAATGTCGCCGCAGCCGTAGACCGAGCCAACGACGAGAGCTGCAAACGCCCCGGCCGCCACACCCCGACGAACACGCGAGCGCATCACCTCGTCCGCGAGCCGCTTCACGCCCGGAGAATACCACGGCGAGAAGCACTGGCGGCGCGGACGAACGGACGCGCGCGAGCCGCTCCTGCACGCCAAGCGTGCGAGCTACTCACAGAGCTAGAGGGCGCACGCGAGGGCGCCGAACACCTCGAGCACGCCCGTCGCGATGTCGCCGAACGAGGTCGTGCCGGGCTTCTTCGAGGCCGCGTAGATCGCCTCGACCTCACCGCGATCGAACCACGTCCCGTGCTCGGAGACCGCCAGCTCTTCCTTCTCGCCATCGCGAGCGGAGCAGCATGGTCGTGGGTTGGCGAAAGTCGCTGCAATCGAGGCGCTTGCGTCGCCGCCGCAGCGGAGTTGAGCAATCTCGCGGGGACCGTAGAGTCCAGGAGGTCGCGGCCTCGGCTTCGACTCACGGCGCTCTCACTCGGTGTGAACGTCGACTCTTCCTCTTGCACCGGATGGCGCGAATGAACTCCTTCGATCTTCGGGCCCGACTCCGCAGGGCGGTCTCGGCCGGCGGCATCGTGATCTTGGCGTGTGCGTGCAACGACCCGCCGCAGACAGCGACGAGCCTGTCGCCCCCGGAGCCCGTGGCGGAAGCCGCCGCCGAGCCCACCGCGGCGAACGACCCCGATGCCACGCCGGATTCGAGCGTCGCAGACGCAGCGCCACACGCGAACGCTGCGGATGCCGGCGCCGCGGCGGACGCATCGCAAGAAGCGTCCACCGGCTCGGCCGCCAGATGCCGTCAGGGCGCTACGTGCGGCGGTGAGAACCAGTGCGCTGCGTCGGACGGCACGACGTCCTACGCGTGCGACTGTGACGCCACCGGTCACTTCACGTGCGGAGACTCGGCTGTCGCGAGTCTCTGTCCGCCCGACCCATCGACGGTTGGGCACCAGTGCTCCACCATGTCGGGGCCGAAACCGAAGGTCCTTTGCACGAGCAACAACGGAGGCTGTCAGGTCGTCGCATGCAAGGCCAGGTCGGGCTCCTCGACTCTGGGTTGGGGAGGCTCATGCGAGTTCGTGCCGGCGTGTGCTCCGGCCGGGACGGCGCTCTGCGGCTCGATGTGCGTCCCCGGAGCGACCGGGTGCACGTGTGCCCAGGGCGCGCTGAACCCCACGCCCGTGCCGTGCGCCTGTGTGCCCGTAGGTGTCGGGTTGGGAGGCTTCTGGTCCTGCTAATCGTCGCGTGAAACGTCAGGTGACGTGTCACGCGACGGCCGCGGTGTCGCCTCGTCGGGTGATGCGCGCCTTCACGCGCGGAAGCCGCACGAGTCTGACCTAGGGCTTCACGAGAACGATGTCTCGCGCTGCGCCGTCGAGCTCCGCGCGCAGGATGGGCGTGTTGGGGACCTGGTCGAGGATGCGGACTTTCGTGCTGAGGCCCAGGTAGAGCCGTCCGTTCGGCGCGAGGTACGGGGCGGCCGGGCGATAGACGGTGTCGAGTGTCCAATCCGTGTCGAGCGCCGACGTCGGCACGCTCGAGGCCGTGAGCGATTGGGGCGCCGCGAAGAAGAGCACCTCGCCCGCGTCGACGTGGCGCACCGACACCATCAGTACGTTCTCCATGACGCGGACGTTCGCGGCGGAGCCCTCTTCGGTCAGCGCAACATGCACGCGTGTGGTCGGGAGAGTTGCGGTGCCGCCGAGGGTGCTGACGGATGGCCAGATGGCGATCTCGAGGTCCTTCGCGTTCATCCGGACGGCATACATGGTGTCGTCTGCGATCGTGATCGATTCGTAGCGAAGGGTCGTCACGGAATAGTCGGGAACACGCGTCGCGCTCGCGTTCAGGACGTCGTTCCAGACGACGATCCCCCGCGCCAAGGTGGTCTCGTACAGCCGATGTCCAACGGGCTCGTACGCCGCGCTGCCGAGCGATGCGAGATCACCTTTGAAGAGGGCGACGGACGGCGTGGATGCGGGGGTGAGAGCGCTTGCCCCGGTGAAGAATCGAACCGGGAACGCCCCGCCGTATTGCTGAACGAACAGGGCGTCGTCTGACTTCGCATGCCAGAGCGCGGTCGTCGCAGCCCCCGTGCCGATCGAAGCTGTCGGAAGGGACGCGCTCGTGAGCCCCATCGCGTCGCCGTAGTTCGCAAGGCTCGCGTTGCCGCCGTTCGTGAGGCTGACGAAGAGGGAGCTGCCGACGAGCGCCATGGGACCCACTGCGCCGTCGAGCGGGACGGTCACATCGGCCGCGCGAGCGTTCGAAAGCGCGGCGGGATCCTGCCAGATCCGCAGCTGATCTCCGCCCGGAGCGGCGGTTGCCACGACGAGGCGCGGCGTGGCATCAGGTCGGCCACCGTCGGTCACGCTGCCGTCGCTCGACGGGTTGGCATGGGGCGGAGAGGACGCATCGCTCGTGGGTGCGTCGGGCACGCCCTCATCGATTCCTCCCTGGGCAAGGACCGGGCTCTGAGCGCTGCATGCCACGCCGGCGACCGCTGCGGCCACGGCCAGGACTGTCAGGGAGAAGGAAGCGATGTGGAGGGTGGGAAGCGCGGTGTTCATGAAAGCAAGCGTTTGCGAGGCGCGTGCCAGAGCGACTAGATGCAAATTGCACACTGTTTCTGATGCTTTTCCCGGTGGAAACCCCCTGAACGGCCAGAACATGCGCCTGCATCTGCCTGCGCTTGGCCCGGAGGTGTTCATGCGTTGGGCAGAGGTGTCCACCCGGTGAACACCCGCCCGTACGAGTGTTCAGCGGTTCGGGCAGCCCGTCGAGGGCGCGAGCCCGTCGAGCGCCATCCATCCGTACCGCACGACGCCCTCGCTCGTCTTGACGTAGCCGTAGACGAACTTCATCTCGCGGTTCGAGAGCTTCGAGTACGTCGAGCTCCCTGCGGGCTTCGAGTAGAGCTTCACGTCCAGCGACTGCCCGGAGCCGGCCTCCCACGTCGGCACGTCGAGTCGCTGGAACTTCGTACCCGTCGGGAAGATGTCGACGGCGGGCGCGCCGAGGCCGTCACCGGGGGCGCTGAACGCGAGGTTCACGTAGACCTTGCCGTTGCTTCGCTTCATCGGCAGGTAGTCGTTCGGCTCGGGCTTGTTCGACTCGGTCGCATTCTTCACCACGGCGAACGCGTCGAGCGTGGCGTCGAAGGTCGACTTCACGACGTAACAGGCCATGTCGGCGAGGCCGGTGCCGTGCGCGTTCACGTCGCCCACCTTGTCGCGGAGCGAGTCGGCATGCTGGAAGGCGTCGACGGGGACCCAGCCTGCCGAGCCGATGCCAGCGCTCAGAGCCATGACGTAGGTGAGGGCGCCGAGCCGCCGGATCTGGCCGTAGTTCAGGGTGAACGCGCTCTTCGAGGAGTAAGCCATCAGCGTGCCGTTTCCGTCGAGGACGGGCGTCGCGGGTTTGTTCGTCGCGGGGTCGACGTAGCCGTGATCCGTGAGCCACGTCGGATCCACGGCCCAGGTCTCGAGGCCGTCGGCGCGGCGCACGCGCTGCGTTCCGGCGCCTGGGTTCAGTGCGCAGTTGTAGGCGCTGCGTCGGCAGCCGCTGCTGTTCACGCCGGGGCGAAGCGCGGTCACCTCCGATTCGATGGCATTTGCGGCCTCGCCGTCGTCCTCGCCGCTCGGGCCCGCTTCGGTTGCGCAGCCGCTCATCGTCGCGAGCACGAAGGCTGCGGTGACGGTTCCGAGGAGGTTGCGCACGGACTTGCTCATCGAGAAAAACGTGGTGTCGACCATGCTTCCCTTGCTGCAGCTGCCAGGCCAGCCGCGCCCTCGCGTCGTTGCGCAATTCGCGCTTCGGCACGCGAGCTGGCGAGTCCTGCGACGGTCTCCTCGTCGCGCAGAAGTTGGCCGCGGTCGCGGTCCGACAAGAGACTCTCTGGATGGCACTAGCTCGCTTCACGTCCTCCACCGTCGCCTGCGCGCTCGCCTTCGCCGGGTCGATGTCCGTCGCGCGCGCCGACGACGCTCCGTCGACGGCCCCCGATCCCGTCACCACGCCGAACAAGGTCGGGGAGTCGCCGGGCGTCGTTCCCGCGCTGCCGGCGAAGAAGGAGGACCAGTCCGCGAGCTCGTACCCCGCGATCGGCGGTCACCTCGGCATCGCCGTCCCGATCGTCACGTTCGGCAGCAAGACGACCACCATCGGCTCCGACTTCGCGACGCTGGGCATCACGCCGGGCATCACCGTTCACCTCGACGAGAACTGGGCGATCGACTTCGAGTTCATCGCGTTCAACGAGCTGAAGAACACCCCCTCCGCCACCACGTTCGTCGTCGACCCGGGCATCCTCCGCAAGTTCGACGGCTTCATCGCGGGCCTGCGCGTCGCCACGCAGGTCGGCGCGCCGTCGAACGTCGGTCTCGTGCCGATCTTCGTCCTCCCGTTCAAGATCTCGAACCGGCTGGCGTACTTCATCGAGGCCGACGTGCCGCTCTTCCTCCGCGACGACGGCACGAAGATGCGGGCGAGCGCGACAGCCCTCTTCCAGACCGGCATCGGCTTCTAGACGCGGCAAGCGAGGCGGCGCCCCCTGGTGGTCGTCGCTCGCGCGCGCGTCGCGGCCTGGGTGGTCCGTACGCGTTGCGTCACCCTCTGCGCAACGTGAACGGGGGCCTGGATCGCTCCGGACTCCGCTGCTCGGGACGCTCCCGACGCTTGCGCAAGCAGGTTGCGCAACGGATCGCGCGCTGGAACGCGAGTCTCGTGTACGGCATGCGATTCGCACGAAGCGATCTGCATGAAGCTCTCGCTCGCTGTCGTCGCGTCGTTCTCACTGCTGGTCGCGTGCGGGTCCTCCTCGTCGGACGCCGCAGATTCTGCTCCCTTGGAGAGCGACCTCTCGGGCACTGCAGGCACGCCGGCGGCACGCGTCGCGGCGCTGATCGCGCTCACACCGATCACGCAGCCGACCAACGGGATTCTCCCTGCAGGTGAGTCGGAGCGGCGCTGGGTACGGAGCGGAGGCTCGTTCACGCAGGGCTTGTGGGCAGGCCGCGACGACGACGGTAACGCATGTACGGTACACGCAATTCATTACACCTATCGCGACGGAGGCCGCGCGGCGTTCCTGCAGGCGTGGCGCGACGACCGCGCGCGCTACCGCCGCTACGACGAGGACTTCGACACGAACGTCTCGGGCGTCGAGCAAGGCATCGTGCTCGCCGAGACCGGACCGCACCTCGTGTCGCTCACTGACGACCCTTCACCAGGCGACGACGTGAGGAAGTTCGCGGCGCACGACGCGAGCCTGGACCTGACGGTGCACATGCTCGTGAAGAACAGCCACGAGGACTGGCGCGACGTCGAGATCGAGCTCGACGACTTCTCGAAGCCGGGCGGAGGCGTCGTCATCCGCATCAAGAAGTTCGGCTCCGACGACGTCGTTCGCTGCCACGGGCTCGTGCCGAAGAAGGGCCCGACCGACGGATGATGCCGAGGGCTCGCGACTCGTCACATCGGGTAGCGAATGATGATGATGCCAGAGCCGCCCGCGCCGCCCGTGGTTGCCTGATCGCCACCGCCACCACCGCCACCGCCGCGATTGGCGGTCCCCGGTGAGCCGCTCGCGTTGAGGCCACCGTTACCGCCACCGCCGTTACCGCCGGCGCCGCCGCTGATGCTGCGCCCCGAACCGCCGCCACCGCCGCCATAGAAGACCGCGACGCCGGAGATCGAAGACGAGATGCCGACACCGCCTGCGCCACCGTTGTTCAGGTTGCTGCCGTCGCCACCGAGGCCGCCCGCTCCGCCGCCTCCGCCCATCCCGGTCGGGCTGGCGCCTCGCGTACCGCCGTTCATTCCCTGACCGGCCGTTCCTGCCCCGCCGGGCATGGTCTGGGCCGGTGCCGCATTCGCGCCGCCGAATCCGCCGCCCGATCCGCCGACGCCACCGAGGTTTGCCGGGCCCGCTCCGCCGACGTTGTCTTCCTGGCCGCCGCGGCCGCCGCCGATCGCCATCAGACCTGCGAACGACGAGTCGAATCCGTTCACCGAGAGCGTTCCGATCTCGCCGACGCCAGCGCCGGCACCACCCGCACCGACGGCGACAGGAAACGTGTTGAGACCGAGGGGCGTGCTGCCTGTGAGCACGCCTCCCGCCCCTCCGCCGGCGCCGTCGCCCGAGCCGCCGCCGCCGCCGCCGGCGACGATGAGATAGTCGACGGTGAGAGCGCTGAAGGTCTGGAACGTTCCAGAGCCGATGAACGTGTGAATCCGGAATCCGCCGCTGGTCGTGATCGTGCCGCCCGTGGGCGCCGTGACGCAAACGCCGCCGCTGACGATGAAGCCGCCGCCGCACGTGAGGCACGCGCCGGGGCCCGTGCACGAGGTGCAGTTGGCGTCGCAGTTGGCGCACGTCGTGTTGGTCGTCGCCGTGCACGCCGCGGCCTGGTATTGCCCGGCGCCACACACGCTGCACGCGGCGCACGTGTCGGCGGCGCCGTTGACGAGAAAGCTACCGCCCGCGCAGGACGTGCACTGCTGATCCAGCGCAGTGGTGCAGGTGATCGCCGACACGCAACCGGCGATCGCGGTGCAGGCCGAGCACGTTCGGTCCGTCGTCCCGCCGCACGCCGCGCTCGTGTACTGCCCGGCAACGCACGCACCGGAGCAGACCGCGCAGCTGTCCGCCACGCCGTTGACGAGGAACGTGCCTACGCCGCACGCCGCGCACTGCTCATCGGTCGGCGAGGTGCAGGTGAGGCCAGCCGTGCAGCCGGCGATCGGGGTGCACGCGCTGCACACGCGTGGCGTGGTGGCGCCGCATCCGGCGCTCTCGTATTGACCCGCGGAGCAGATGCCCGCGCAGGGGACGCACACCCTGTCTGCAAAGGGCGAGCACGCAGCGATCTCGAACTGTCCGTTCGGGCAGGCGCCCGAGCACTTCGCGCAGGTCGCGTCTGCGAAGGGGGTGCATGGGGTCGTCTCGAATTCGCCCGCGGCGCAGAGGTGGCAGGCGGAGCACGCCGTGTTGGTCGCCTTCGCGCACGTGGTGCTCTCGAACATTCCCGGCGCGCAGAGGGCGCAGGCGGTGCACGTCTTGCCGTCACCGAAGAAGCCAGGCGCGCAGGAGCACGGGTTTGCGGCGGAGTTGTCGCACGGCGGAGCGCTGTCGGGCGCGCCGGCCTCGCTGGTCGTGAGCGGGTTCGTGTTCTGATTGAGCGTCGCGACGTCCCAGCATCCCGCGAGCCAGAGCGTCGACACGACGACCCACGCGATGCTTGCAACGAGAGCCCGTCGGGTCACGAACGCCATCGGTCTCATCCTAGACCAAGCCCTGGCCGACACCCTAAGACGTCGGGTGTGCGGCCGCCGTTCACGGCGGGTTGGCGAGGAAAGGCCGCCCTCCGAGCGCGCTCGCGCCGAGCGCGCCGAGCCGTTTGGGGTCCCTGAAAAGGGCACGTACGCAGTCGCGCGAACGCGTCCGTGCGGCTGCGCTCACTCGATCGCGAGGCGCGTGGTGTTGATCACGTTGAACGCCCACAGCGTGCCTCTAGCGCGAACGATTCCGCCCGCAAGGCCGCTCACGCGTCGTCCCTCGCGTCTCCCCGCCGCGATCAGAACGCGGAGAGACCGACCGAGACCGCGTTGTGCCACACGGCGGTCGCCTTCGCGTCGGCGTCGAGGCGGTAGTCGCAAACCGGCCAGTCGAGGTCGAAGTACGCCACGTATGCGGGCACCGACTGACGCGACTTCCAGTACTTGATCGCATTCGTCAGGTACGTCGCGCGCCCGTTCGCGTCGCCTGCAACGGGACAGGAGCCGAACTCGCCGATCGCCCACGGCTTGCCGTGCTGCTGCGCGAAGTCGATCACCTTGCCGAACTGCGTCGCCGGATCGAGCGTTCCGCCGGTGGTCGCGTCGGCGTTGTAGGCGTCGACGCCGAACACGTCGATCACGCCGTCGCCCGGGTACATTCCGTCCGGGCCGAGGAGCGGGCGCGACGCGGTAACGTTCGGTCGCATCGAGTACTCCATGATGATGAGCGTCGCGAGCGCCTTCAGCGCGGGACGCGCCGCCTTCGCGGCGTTGGCGATCGACTTGATGTGCGCCCAGGCCGCGCGGTAGTCGGTCGGCGTGAACGAATGCGTCTTGTAGAGCTCGTCGTCGGGCTCGTGCCAGTACGTCCAGTACACGGTGTGGCCGTCCTTGATCCCGGCGAAGAACTGCTTCAGCTCCGCGTCGTGCTGGCCGGCGATCACCTCCGTGGGCGCGTACTTGAACGAGTACGCCGACGTGGCGCCGTGAGCGATGTCCTGGGCCTGGTAGGTGTTCAGGAACGGGCTCACGCCGCTCGAGCCGTCGTAGGAACGAACGACCTTCAGCGCGCCGAACTGGGTCGCGAGCTCGCCGTACCGCGCGTCGGTGTGAGGCGAGTAGCCGGCGCCGAACGCGGTGATCGCGGGCGAGGAAACGTCGTAGGTGATCTTCAGGTTGGGGGCGGTGGCCGCGCCGGCCTCGCGACTCGCGAACGAGACCGTCGCGCCCTTCGCGACCTCGAGCACGAACGATACGGTGCCATTCGCCTGGACCGCGGACGAGACATCGAAGGAGGTCACGCTCCCCGCCGTCGTTCCGCTGGCCTGAGCGACGATGGCCAGAGCCGCACCGGGGGCGGTCGGCCACGTCAGCGTCGCCTCGGACCACGATGACGACTTCGCCTGGTGCACCTCCACGACGTCGCTGCTCGTCGCGTTCGCGTGGAGCTCGAGCGTCGCCTTCACGTTGATGGCGCCGGCGGGAATGCCGCTCACGAGGAACTTGAGGTACGTCTGCTGCGTGGCGCTCGTGGTGGCGCCGACACGCAGCTCCGTGCGGCTCCCGCGCACCGTCGTCGGATACGACGTCGACACGTACGTGTCCTCCGCGCCGGTGCCTTGCACCGACAGCCCCTCGGTCGTTTGCTCGGCGACAGCATCGGGCGAGTCGGTCAGCCCAGTGCAGGCGGCCAGGGCGAGCGTCGAGAGCGCGGCGAGCAACGAGATACGCATCGGAGTCTCCTCTTGGTGGTGTGCGGACCGTCCGCACGTTCGAGAGGAGACAGTGCAGTCCGCGTGCCTGGGCGAGCGCTGCAGACCATCGGCCGCACCCTCCAAAATAGCCCACAAAACACGCTGGTTCCGGCTCGATCCAGGCGTGCTCATCGGCTGCACCCGCGGCCGATCGGCAACGACTTGCTGCGCCGACGCGAGTAGTCGACACTCGTCCGCGCATGGCCGATAGGGGAACGCGGACCTACCACCGCCAGGTCGCAGCAGGGCGGGCGGCGCCGCTTCCCATCGTGCTCCGGCCGAGCGTGGCGTCGCGCCCGGCGGAGCTCCGTGTCGAGGCGGGGACGGTGACGATCGGGTCGGGGTCGAAGGCCGATCTCGTCGTCGATGACTCGACGGTCTCGCGCGCACACGTCGAGCTCACGCTCGTGCCCGAGGGCGTGCACGTCAAGGATCTCGCGAGCCGGAACGGCACCTTCTACGCAGGACAGCGCATCTCGAGCGCGATTCTCACCCCGGGCACCCGCATCTCGCTCGGCGCAGCGCAGATCGCGATCGAGCTCGACGCCGCGCACCTCGCAGAGCCCGCGCTCCACGGGGGCAGCTCGTTTCGCGGCCTGTCGGGCACGTCGCCCACGATGCTCAACCTGTTTGCGACGATCGCGCGTCTCGACGGATCGCTGGTGCCGGTCCTCGTGCACGGAGCCTCCGGCGTCGGAAAGGAGCTCGTCGCGCGTGCGCTGCACGAAGGCTCGCGGGTCGCGCAGGGACCGCTCATCCCGGTCAACTGCGGAGCGATCTCGCGCGAGCTCGTCGCGAGCACGCTGTTCGGCCACAAGCGCGGCGCCTTCACCGGCGCCCTCGAGGCGCGCAAGGGCGCCTTCCTCGCCGCGCACGAAGGCACGCTCTTCCTCGACGAGATCGGCGAGCTGCCCCTCGAGGTCCAGCCAGCGCTCCTCCGCGCGCTCGAGAGCGGCGAGGTGGTCCCCGTCGGCGAGGATGCTCCTCGCCAGGTGAAGGTCCGTGTCGTCGCGGCCACCCACCGCGATCTCCCCGAGCTCGTGCGCTCGGGCGCCTTTCGCGAAGATCTCTATTACCGCCTGGCCGTCGTCACGCTCCAGGTGCCGCCCCTGCGCGAGCGACGGGAGGACATCGTCTCGCTCGCGCGCCTGTTCGCGCGACAGGAAGGAGCCGCTGATCTCGACGACGACGTCCTCGAGGAGATGGGCAAGCGCGAGTACCCCGGCAACGTACGAGAGCTGCGCAACCTCGTGCTCGCCTACGTCGCGCTCGGCCGGCTCGACGTGGTGGCTCCGACGGTCTTCGCTCAACCCGGGGCGCCACACGTGACGAGCGCGCTCGCGCTGGATGCTCCTTACCTCGCCCAGCGCGACGCGATCGTCGACGACTTCACGCGGCGCTACTTCACCGCGCTCCTCGAGCACACGAAGGGCAACCAGTCCGAGGCGGCGCGCCTCGCGGGGCTCGATCGCACGTACCTCGGGCGAATGCTCGCGAAGCTCGGGCTCGGGAGACCCCGATGAAGGCGCGCGGCTTTCTGGTCGCGAGCGCGCTCGCGGCGGGTTGCCAGTACGACTGGTCTCCGCCGCCTGCCGACGAGTCGAAGGTGGATGCCGACGGCGGTCGCGACGCCTCCAGCGCAGCCGACGCATCGAGCAGCTTCACGTGCGCCGGGGCGCTCCTCTGCGACAGGTTCGACACTGGCCCGATCGGCGCGACCTGGGCAAACACCTTCGTTGCGACCGGTGGCGACGTACACGTCGGGGCTTTCGCAGGGGCGCTCTCGCTCCCCAACGTCCTCTTTGCATCGCGCCCCGCGCAGACCGCGCCGCCGTCGACGGCCTACGTCACGAGCGTGATCACGACGAAGCTCACCCGCGCCAAGATCGCGTTCGCTGTCCACCCTGACCAGCTCGACGCGACCGCCCACGTCTGCGTCGCGGGCATCACCTTCGGCGATGGCACGGCGGACGAGAAGCTCGTGCGCGTCCTCGTTGGGCAGGCGGGGGCGTTCGTCCAGGAGAAGGCACCGACGCTCAAGATGCTGCCACTGACGACGACCCCTGCGGTCGGTGCATGGTCGCGGATGTCGCTGGCGGTCGAGGGGAGTGGGCACATCGTCGTGACGCTCGACGGTGCGACCGTCCTCGACGCCGCGGCGGACCCATCGTGGGCCGCGAGCACGTCGACGCGCGTGTTTGTCGGAGTGAATTTCGTCGAGGCCCCGTCGAAAGCCGTGGAGCTACGCTTCGACGACGTGCGCGTCGACGGCTCGTGACGACTCACCGGGCGTAGGGATTTGGCGGCGCCTTCGACGGGGCGCTCACCGCGGAAGGAAGAGGTCGCGACCGCGGCCGGACATGCGGGCGCGCCGACGTGGCCCCTCCCGGCGCTGGCGAGGTGGACGACGTCGCGGTGTCGGGCGAGCCCTCCGTCGCGCTCTCGACGGGCGCTGCGGAAGTGATGGGCGGCGCCGCGGAGGCGCTCGAAGACGCGCCGGCGCCAGGCACGCCCACGTCTCCCGCGCTGCGGCGTGCGCTGGCGCGGACGACGACGATCGCGAGGAGCACGACGAGCGCAGCGCCGCCCGCGGACCCGAGAAGACCGATGCCGCGGCGCGAACGGCCGGTCATCGTCGAACGTGCGCTCGGCGACGAGGCCATCGACGCCGCTTCGCGCCCGGGAGCGGCGGGCATCGACGACGTGACGACGTCGTCGCGCGCGGAGGCCGGTGGGCCGGCGCTTCCATCGCCGGGATCGACGCTGACTTCGACGTCAATCGCGTCGCGTGACGCGCGCGAGGCGACGTCGAGGAGGCGGCGACGCGCGGCGATGGCGCCTCCGGCGATCCGCTCGACGAACGCTCCGACCTCGCGCGGCGACGCCACCCATCCGAGATCGCGCGCGACACGCTCGAGGTCGTCGGCGAAGGCGTCGACCGAAGGAGGGCGCTCGTCCGGGGACGGCGCCAGCGCGCGCGCGATCACGGCGTCGAGCGGCGCGAGCTCCGCGCGGACGGAGCTCAGGGCCGGGGCCCTTCCCTCGACGATCCTCTTGATGGTCTCGATCTCCGTTGCTCCCTTGAACAACCGCTGCCGCGTCAGCGCCTCCCACGCGACCACGCCGAGCGAGAAGAGATCGCTCCGCGCGTCGTACCGGCGATGCTCGAGGTACTCCGGCGGCATGTACGCGAGCTTGCCCTTGAGCACGCCGGTCGACGTGTGCTGGCCGTCCGCCTCGGCGATCTTGGCGATGCCGAAGTCGGCGAGCCGAGCGGAGCCGTCGGTGCCGACGAGGACATTGTGCGGCGAGACGTCACGATGGACGATCCCCCGCGGCCGTCCCGCGTCGTCCTTGACCCCGTGTGCGGCGGCGAGGCCCGCCGCGGCGTCGAGCACGACACGCAGCGCGATCCTCGTGAAGTCGACCGCAGACTCGTCGGCGTGCGCCACGAGCTCGCCGAGCGCGCAGCCCTCGACGTAGTCGAGGACGAGAGAGAGCTCGCCGTCGATCTCCTCCACGTCGAGCACCGAGACGACGTTCGGATGATGGATCATCGACGCGACACGCGCCTCACGCTCGAGCTGTCCGCGCAGCTCCGGGTCGCTGGCGACGAACGGATGCGGACGCTTGATCGCGACGAGCCTCGTGAAGCCGACCGCCCCGCGCGCCCTCCCCGCGAAGACTGTGCCCATCCCTCCGACGGCGATGCGGACGAGCGTCTCGTACCTCGAGCGCGACTCGCTCATCAGAAGCTGATCACCGGGGCGAGCCGCGCGATCTTCGGGCGCGACGTCCACTGCGTGAAGAAGAACCCGATCGCAGCCGTCACGAGCAGCGTTCCCCCGGCGGCCGCGAGCAGGACGTTCGTGCGGAGCTGCGCAGACTCCCCGCTCGACTGGAGGCCTGGCGTCGGCTGCTGAACGTAGTCGTCGTGCTTGCTCTTGGTGTCGAACGCCGACGCCACCGCCGCGCCCGCGACGACGAGCGTGATGGCGCCCGCGGTGAAGAACACGGTCGTGGGTAGACCGCCCGCGTCAGCCGGACGCGCGAGCGGGCTCGAGGGCTCCTGGCGCGCCGGTGCCACGCCCGGAGGCGGCTCGGGCGCCGGCGATTCAGTGCGCGCGCCGGCGGGGGGCTCGGTCAGCTCCACGGTCGCACGAGCTGGAACGTCGAGGCGAAAGCGCACGCCGACCTCGGTGAACGAGGCCGTGACCGGGCCGGCGGGCACGATCGCGACCTGGCCACCTCCGAGCCTTCGTCCGTCCACGAGCGCGCTGCACGGCCCGTTGTCACGACAGACCACGCGTACGTATCCGACGCGCGCGCTGAAGCGATCCATCGCTGCGCGCGCGAGCGGCTGGACGGCGGCGTCCGCCGGGCGATCGTCGGCGCGCCGCGCGAGCGTCACACCGAGGACGGCGTTGTCGGTGCGGACCACCGCTCCGAGGGCGAGCTTCAGGACGACGGCGTTCGGGACGAGCTCGTCGGCGTCGGCAAAGAGCCGGGCCGCGCGGAGGTAGTCGTGCGCGTCGTAGGCTTCTGCGCCCTTGTCGTAGAGCGCACGCGCCCGGGTTCCCCTGTCGTCCTCGTCGGCTCGCGCCGGTCCGTGAACGAGCACGCTCGCGATCGCCACCGCCGTGAGCAGCGCGCGCAGCGACGAGCCCGGTCGAAAGTTCTCCACGTGCACTCTACCGAATCGTAGTGTGAAGAAGCGCTCTTCGCGAGCTTGTCGAGACGCACACCCTGGCCCTCGGCGAACGTGCCGTAGACCAAGCGCGTTTCGCCGGCGCTCACATCGCAGGGCAGCGGTAGGCTGTTCCGCTGATCGTCACGGTCGTCGTCGTGCCGGACCCCGTGCCCATCATCGGGGGATCCGTTTGAATGTAGTTTGCACCGACGTCGGCGGCCTGGTTCCGGAGATCGTTCATGGCGTACTCGACCAGGTCCTCGTTGGCGACCCAGCCGCCGCCGAACGTGCCGCCGCCGCGGCCGACGACGTACTTGAGCGACCTGCAGTCGCGCTCTGGCGGGTTGCGGCTCGCGACGACGCCAACGCCCTTGGGCGAGAGCGAGGGCGTGCTGCAGCCCGAGACGACGAGACCCGACAGGAGGAGACCGAGGACGACGAGGCGCTTCATGCGTCGCGTTCAAGCAACCGCCGTTCCACGCGCGTCGGCACGGAGAAGCGACGGAGCGCGAGGGGTGTGTGAGCTGCCAGTCACGAGCTCTTCGTGAACAACCTATGTCGCCCGTTCGGGTGACGAGCGCCGCGCGCGGAGCTATCGTCAGTGTTCGGACGATTTTGCGGAGGCAGGACGGATGACGATGACGAGCTACGCGTGTGGAGTGATGGCCATCCTGATGGCGTCGCTGGCGATGGGGTGCAGCAGCTCCGAGAGCTCGTCGCCGACGTCGGCGGGATCGAGCGGGGACAGCGGGACTGGCCCAGAGAAGCTCTCCCTCGCCTTCGCCTCGAACTGTGCGCGCTGTCACGGGACGACTGCGACCGGGCAGGACCCGTATCCGTCGCTACCCGGGACCCTGACGCTCGCGGAGTTCACCGCGACCGTGCGCGCCGGCCGTAAGTTGATGCCGTCGTTCACCACGAAGCAGATCTCGGATGCCGACATCTCCTCCGACTATTACTGGATGACCAGCAAGCGCTGAGCTCGAGTCACCGCGGCGCGAGCTGCGCGGTGAAGCGGCGTTTTTTCCCGTGCAAAGCTCGCGCGCCGCCCGATCGTGCGCCACAGTATGGCGCTCGATGCGCGAGACCCTGCTCGAAGGCTACGACCGCGTGCTCCCCTTCCTGCGCGCGCACGGTGAACGCCTTCAGGCCGACCTCGCGGCGCTCCTCGCGGCCGACGAGGGGCTCAAGGTTCACTCGGTCACGCTGCGCATCAAGTCGCGTGAGAGCCTGGCCGCCAAGCTCGCACGTCCGGACCGGAGCTACGGCTCACTCTGGTCGGTGACGGATCTGATTGGGCTCCGCGTGATCGTCTACTTCGAGGCCGCGGTCGACACGATCGGCAAGCTGCTCGAGGCGCAGCTCCCGATCGACTTCGCTCACTCGATCGACAAGCGCCGCCGCGACTCGGCGACGTTCGGCTACCGCTCCCTCCACTACGTCTGCCGCGCCGGAGCGCCTGCAACCGAGCTTCCCCCGGAGGCCAGCTTCGAGGTCCAGGTGCGCACGGTCCTCGAGCATGCCTGGGCGGAGATCGAGCACGATCTCGGCTACAAATCGGGTGCGGCCGTGCCGGCGACGGTCCAGCGGCGCCTGCATCGCCTCGCGGGGCTGCTCGAGCTGGCCGACCAGGAGTTCGGCGCGATCCGCGACGACCTGCGCGACTACGTGCGCGTGCTGCCCGAGCGGATCGCCTCCGAAGGCGACTCGGTTCTCCTCGACCGCCTCTCGCTCGGCGCGCTGCTCGACTGCGCAGAGGTGCGCGACCTCGATCGCGTGATCGCCGTCGCGCTCGACAAGGAGCTCGGTGACGAGCCCTTCTATCCCGACTACCTCCTCAAGATGCTGGCCTCGAGCGGGGTTCGCTCCGTTGGCGAGGCTCGGGCGGGGATCGCGGAGCACGGTGAGCTCATCGCGGCGATGGTGAGGCCGTACTTCGCCTTCGCGTGGCAGACGTGGCAGCTCTCGCCTGATCAGATGGCCCGCGTGTTCCGCGGCTACTCGCTCTTCTTCCTCGCTCACGTCGAGGTGCTCGCGGCGCCGGCGCTCGGCATCGGCAAGGTCGAGCGACTGGCCCGTCTGTATCGCGAGCTCGATTACCCCGACGACGAGCGTGCAGCCCAGCGCGTCGCGAGCAAGCTGGTCGATGCGTTCGGTGATCTCGTCACCGCCGCGTCTGCAAAGCGGAAGACGCCCTCGTCACCGCCGCGGTAGCCTTCGCACCGCATGCCGAGCTCCGGCGGCGCCGTCGATCACGGGCCTCGGCCCCGACGTGCTCGTCTCCGATGCCGGCAAGGATGCGCCGTTTTCCACGGCGTGGACGCGGACCAATACGGAGCCGTCGCCGACCTGAACTGGCACATTCACACCGTCACCTACGACGGAACGAACGTGACCTGGTGGGTGGACGGCACAGTCATCCAGAACTTCCCCTTCGCCGTCTCGCTGGCTACCGCCGCGAGCCCTCTCTTCATGAACTCCGTCGCGGAAGATGCGGAGATCATCGTTTACGACACCGTGCTCACGGCGACCGAGCGGCAGACGTTGAACGCAACACTCGAGGGCAAATACGCCCTTTTTCGAGGAGCTTCGGCCCTCGGAGCGGTTCGAGCTCGGCGAGGATGCCGCCGCTCCTATCTAGCGGCCGGCGGCGCGGAAGCAGTCGTGAACGTGGTCGTCGACGAGACCGCACGCCTGCATGAAGGCGTAGCAAATGGTGGAGCCGACGAAGCGGAAACCGCGCTTCTTCAGGTCCTTGCTCATGGCGTCCGACTCGGGCGTGCGTGCAGGAGCTGATCTCGGTGAGCGCGGGCGGTTCACCTTCGGCGCGCCGCCGACGAACTGCCAGAGGTACGCGTCGAACGACCCGAGCTCCTTCTGGAGGGCGAGGAGCGCCTTGGCGTTGGAGATGGTCGACGCGATCTTGAGGCGGTTACGGACGATGGATTCGTCGGCCATGAGGCGCTCGACCTTGCGCGCGTCGAAGCGCGCGACCTTGCGCGCGTCGAAGCCTGCAAATGCGCGCGCGTAACCCTGGCGCTTTCGGAGGATGGTGATCCAGGAGAGGCCAGCCTGGGCGCCTTCGAGGATGATGAATTCGAACAAGCGGCTGTCGTCGTGCACCGGCACGCCCCACTCCTCGTCGTGGTAGCGAACGTAGAGTGGGTCCGAGCCGGCCCAGGCACATCGCTTCTTGCCGTCAGGGTGCAGCACGGACTTCATCGGGAGAGAGTGTCGCGCGGAAGCGGGCGCGACGGGGCGGCGAAGTCGCGCGCCGAATTCCGCCGCACGAGGTGAGGTTCGCTTACCCTGGGGGTCGAGCCCCGCCGATGACCGAACCCGACACCGAAGAAGCGCCGCACACCCGCGTCGCCTTCTACGATCACGCACGAAAGAACGGCCTCCTCGCCGCTCTCGGGCTCCTGATCGTCGGCTCGCTCGTGGTCTGGGCCGTCTATCGCTTCGTCAACTCGTAGGCGCCTCGGAACGGGTCGAAGCTCGCCTGGTCGTCGACAACTCGCTCGCCATGAACCCCGACATCCAGGCCATTGCGCTGATCCGTCACTCGCGCTCGAAGGCGAACGACGATCCGACCGTCTACCTGACGACGCCCGACCACGCGATCTCGCTCTCGCGACCCGAAGACGATCCCGAGGCGGTGTCTGCCGGTGCTCTCCTCGAGACGCTCGCACTCGACCCGGCGGACCTCTGCTCGTGGCGGTCGCCGTACGTGCGCTGCGTGCAGACCGAGGCGCTCGTGATGCGCCGGGCGCTCGGCGATGGGTACGATCGCGTCCTGCGTCGCGACTCGTTTCTCCTCCGCGAGCAGGAGTTCGGCGACTGGGACGGTCTCAGCGAAGCGGAAATGGAAGCGCGCTCCCCCGAGCGCTACGCGCGCCGCGCGCGGATGACCGACCACTTCGGTCGCTTCTACTTTCGCTACCCGGCGGGGGAGAGCCGCGCCGACGTCGTCCAGCGCATCTCGGTCTTCCTCGGGAAGCTGCACCGCACGAGCTTCCGGAGACACGTGCTCTTCCTGCACGGCGTCACCCAGCGCGCGTTCCGCATGGCCTGGTTCAATCGCTCCGTGGACTGGTTCGAGGCCGAGCCGAACCCGGCGAACGCGTCGGTGCTCCTCATCGAGCGCGATCCGGCGACCGGTGGGTGGCGGGAGCGGTACCTCTAGGGCAGCAGCTGAGCTGCTCTTCAGTTCGCCTCCGGGAAGGGCTCGGGGGCGCCGACGCGCAGCCACACGCCGAGCCGACCTCGCGCGGAGGGAATGACGAGGGGCTTGCCGACCTCGGCAGGGAGCAGGACCTCGGGCGCGCGGCCCGCGAGCGATCGGCCGTCCGGCATCATGCATGTATAGTGCACAACAGGTCTCCGCCCTCCGCCGCCGTTCGGGCGAAGGCGTGCCTCGAGGCGCGTCGCCCGGCACGGTACGCGCACGACATCGTCCATCACGCCAACGCTGTTGACCAGCCCGAGGAGCCCGTAGAGCGGGGGCAGCGAGACCACCCACGACATCATGAAGACGACGACGAAGCGCCCCCTGATGGCGGTGCGCGTCGGCGGGGCCTCGTCCTCCGCGCGCGGGATGACGACGAAGCGAAGCGCGTTGACGAGCGCGAACACGCTCGCGGCCGCGAGCCCCATGAGCTCGAGCCTGCCTCGCCCGACGTAGTCTCTCGTCATTTCGAGCCGGAGCGCGAGCAACCAGCCGATCGCGACGAGCACGACGGCCCACCGCGGAAACGCGATGCGTATCACCGTGCCCTGGGGCGGCTCCCTCGGCTCGGGCGCCTCCGCCGACGGCGGTTCCAGTTCGTCGTCGCCGGACATGTCCCTCCAGACTACCTGCGCTTTTGCCCCGGTGACGGCGGGTCGAACGCTAAGCTCACGAGAAGCCGGTTCCGGCATGGTGGAGACATGAGCGAGCCCAAACGCGTGCATCTGGTGTTCGGCCTCGTCGAGACCTCTCCAAGAAGCGAAACCGGCGCGGCCTTCGGTGAGCTTGCCACCTGGATTCGCGAGCACGACGCGCTCGAGATCGAGCGAAGGAGCTGGCCGACGTACCGCGCGCTCGCCGAGAGCGTGCGCGCCGGCGAGAGCGACATCGCGTGGCTGCCTCCCGTCGCCTATGCGTGGCTCGCCGAAGGGGTCACTCCGCTCGGGTGCATCGCGCGCGGGAACGCGACGACGTACTCGGCAGCGATCGTCGCCCTCGAGGAGTCGAACCTCCGCGTGCCCGCCGATCTCGTGGGCGCGCGCGCCGGGTGGGTCGACCCCTGGAGCGCAGCCGGGTACGTCGTGCCGCGGATCGAGCTCGCGCGAGCGGGTATCGATCCCGCGGCCACGTTCGCCAGCGAGAAGTTCTACGGCTCCCATCGCGAGGCGCTCCTCGCGCTCTCACGTGGTGAGTGCGACGTCGCCGGCACGTTCGCGCGTTCCGCCGAAGCGGGAGCCGAGGTCACGGAGGGCGCGTGGTCGGAGCTCGAGGGCGTTCACGTCCGTGTCGTCGCGACGTGGGGCTCGATCCCGAGCGACGTCCTCGCCGTTCGCCGGAACCTTCCGCCCGCGGACTACGAGCGCGTGCTCGCGGCCCTCAAGCATGCGTGCGGCGATCCGGTCGCGCGTCCTCTCGTGCGCGCGGTCTTCGGTGGTGACGACCTCCACGAGGGCATCGATCCCGGCCACGACGTGCTCCGGCAGGCGTTCGAGAGCGCCACGGCCAAGGGCCTTTTCGACTGAATCCTGGGCCCTCTCGGCCCTCCAAGGAAACGCGAGGAAGGATTTTTCCGGCAGCCCCGTATTGAGACGCGGAGGTCTTAGCCCATGTTCTTCAGCGATCTGCACGTCCAGCTCCTCTCGCGTGGCATTCTCAACCCGGGCGAGCAGCTCCTCGGCCAGACGGTCACCGGCTACATGCCGTGGTGGGCCTTCGGAATGATCCGCCGCCAGTACCTGGTCCTCGCGACGGACCAGCGCCTCATCCTCATCGACCACCGTTTCAGCTTCCTCCGGCCGATGGTCCAGCGCCTGCACCAGGTCGACTCCATGACGTGGAACAACGTTGCAGAGGCGAAGGTCACGGGCATCCTCCTCAAGAAGAAGCTGAAGGTCGTCGGCAACGGCGAGCGCGGTCCGATCTCGCTGAAGATGGTCATCTCCAACACGCTCTTCGGGCTCCTCGCGCCGATGAAGAACAACATGTCCGGCGCGCGCGCGATCGCCTCCGCTGCACAGTCGATGAAGCAGGGTGGAATGCCGGCGCTCCCCGCCGCGCCCCAGCAGTACAGCCAGCCGCCGGTCTCGTACGCGCCGCCCCCGCAGCTCCAGCAGGGCTACTCGCAGCCGCCCGCCGCGTACGGCGCCCCGCCGATGCCGCAGATCAACGCGCCGGGCTACCACTCGGTGCCGCCGCCCGCGCCCCCGCAGTTCCAGCAGTACGGCGCACCGCCCGCGCCTGTCCCGTCGCCGTTCGATCCGCCGCGTCAGTACTGAGCGAGCCTTCGAAAGCCGCGTGATTCACACGACCTGAGCGGTCCCGCGCGCGGTTGTCGTCTGTTTGGATCGGTCGCGATCCGTTGACCGCGGGGCGCGTCGCGCGCACTCTCTGGCCAATGCGTCATCTTCGCCTGCTCGCTCTTCTCGCGCCCGTGGCTCTCCTCCCGATCGTCGCCTGCGAGGACTCGTCAGGGTCCTCCTCCGGCGGCGTCTTCTCGCCCGAGGCCGGGCCCGGCTTCGAGGCAGGGCCGACGCCGACACCCGAGGCTGGCCCGCTG
>JANXVA010000451.1 GCA_025351875.1 Myxococcales bacterium
GGCTTCGTGATCTTCTCGAAGCCGCCGCCCGACGCCTCGGAGGCGAACGCGACGTCGACGACGACGACCTTCCCGTTCACGCCGCTCGGCTTGGGGAGCTTGCGTGGCGATGCGAAGGCAAGCTCGGCGCGGATCATTCGCCGCTAGACTAGCGCCAAATGAACTTCGACGAGCACGGACTCCTTCCCGTAGTCGCCCAGGATCATCTCACCGGCGAGGTCCGCATGGTCGCGTTCGCCAGCGAGCAGGCCGTGCGGCTCACGCTCGAGACCGGTCGCGCGACCTTCTGGAGCCGCTCGCGCGGCGAGCTCTGGGAGAAGGGGCGCACGAGCGGCAATACGCTGGCCGTGAAGGGCGTGCTCGTCGACTGCGATGCGGATTGCCTCGTGTACCTCGTCGCGCCGAACGGGCCGACCTGCCACACCGGGCGAGCGAGCTGCTTCTTCCGCCACGCCACGCTCGACGACTCGAAGCCCCCGCGCATCGTGGTCTCGGACACCGTGGTCCCGGTGCCGACGCTGCTCGCGCGCCTCGAGGTGGTGCTCGAGGCGCGCAAGGCGAGCGACGCCAAGGCGAGCTATGTGAAGAGCCTCTACGAGGCGGGACCCACGAGGATCGGCGAGAAACTGGTCGAGGAGGCGGGCGAGCTCGCGACCGCCATTGCGGGAGAGGAGGACGATCGCGTCGTCTCCGAGGCGGCGGATGTGCTCTTCCACGTCATGGTTGCGCTCCGATCCCGCGGGCTTTCCATCGAAGCGGTGCTCCAGGAGCTGGATCGGCGCACCGGAACGAGCGGGCACGACGAGAAGCGCGCACGACAACCCGCAGGCTGATATCCTCGGCAGCCCCATGGGACAGAAAGTCCTCGTCTTCGAAAGCGATGCGACCTTCGCCGCCGACCTGCGCAACGAGCTGACCAAGCTCGGCTGCACCGTGCAGGTCGTCGACGATGGCAACGCCGGCCTCCAGCAGGCGACTTCCGCGCCGCCGGATCTCATTCTCTTGTCCATCGAGCTGCCGCGCATGAACGGCTTCTCGGTGTGCAACAAGCTGAAGAAGGATCCCGCGCTCAAGGACGTCCCGCTCATCATCATGTCGAGCGAGTCGAGCGACGAGACGTTCGAGCAGCATCGGAAGCTGCGGACGCGCGCCGAGGACTACATCCACAAGCCGATCACGTTCGGAGACCTGCTCGCGAGGATCCAGCCGTTCGCTTCGTTCCTCGCAGCGGCACCCGCGCCGGCGCCCGCCTCGTCGGACGACGGCGATCTCGATCACCCGACGGGGCATCCCCCCGCGCATCCCGCAGCATCGATCTCCGCAGCGCCCGCGAGCGCGGACGCCGAGGAGCTCGACGGCGACATCGTGATCGAGGAGATGGTCCCGTCGGCGGCCCCGGGTCGTAGGTCGACGCGTCCCCCCGTCGCGGGAGACTCCGATCTCGTGAGCGTGAACGGGAGCGCCTCCCTCGACGCCGCGCTCCGCGCCGCGAGCGAAGCGCCGATCCCGCGCACGAGCGATCGTCCGGCGCGCATCAGCAGCCATGCGCCGCCGACGCATCCGAGCGACGGTGCGGCCGAGCTGGCCGCCGGTCTCCAGCGAGACGTCGAGTCCGCGCAGGCGAAGATTCGCGAGCTCGAGACCGCACTCGCCGGCGCACGCGAGGAAGCCGCGAGCGCGAGCAGCGGCGCCGTTGACGCAGGCGAGCTCGAGCAGCTTCGCAAGGACAACGAGGACCTGAAGACGCGCCTCGTGGCCGCCAGCTCGGGCGCGAAGGCGGGCGGCGTCTCGAGCCGCGATTTCCTCGATCTGCGCGAGGCGCTCAACAAGAAGGACAAGGAGATCCTCTCGCTCCGCGAAGGCCTCGCGAAGAAGGACAAGGAGATCGTCGAGGTCCGCGACAAGTCGCTCGCGTTCGAGCGCCTCAAGGCCGATCTCGACGACAAGGTCCTCGAGCAGGAGCGTGAGCTCGCCGAGCGCCAGGACAAGCTCGAGTCGCTCCAGGCGGACAAGGAGCAGGCGAAGAAGGCAGGCGAGGACTTCAAGCGTCGCGCCGAGCGCGCCAACACGGAGACCGAGGCGGCCAAGAAGGAGCTCACCGAGCTCCGCGAGAAGCACGCCGGCGAGCTGGCCGCGAAGGACGCCGACCTCGCGACGCTGAAGGAAGAGCACGCGCAGAACGTCGCGCTCGAGCGCCAGGCAAGCGAGGCGGCGCTCGCGAAGGCCGCGGCCGAGCAGCAGGCGGCTCTCGAAGCGGCGTCCGCCGACAAGCAGAGCACTCTCGAGGCCGCGCAGACGGCCGCGGACGAGGCTCACGCGCAAGCGCTCGCCGCTCGCGAGCAGGAGCTCACGACCGAGCACGAGGCCAAGCTCGCGACGCTCCACCGAGCGCACCAGGAACAGTCCGCGTCGCTCGGCAAGCAGCACGAAGAAGCGTCCACCGCGCTCGGCACGCAGCACGAAGAAGCGATCGCGGCGGCCGCGGCTCTCCACGCGGGTGTGCTGGCCACGCTTCGTCGGGAGCTCGAGGCCGAACGCGACGCGAGGGTCTCGGAGGTCGAGGCTCGTGCCGCGACCGACATCGCCGCCGCGAAGCAGGAGGCGGCCGAAAAGGTCGCCGCTGCCGAGACCGAGGCCGAGGACAAGGCTCGCACGGCCGCCAGCGAGGCCGCGGAGAGGGTCTCCGCTGCCGAGACGCGAGCGAGCGCTGCGAAGGCGGCATCCGACGCGCAGATCGCGGGTCTCGAGGACGATCTTTCGACGACACGCGCGAAGCTCGCAACCGTCGAAGCCAAGGCCGCAGAGCTCGACGCGCAGCTCGCGACGACGACGGACGCGAAGAGGGCGCTCGACAAGGAGCTCGAGGGTTCCAAGCAGCGGGTTGCGATCCTCGAGGCTGACCTCGCAGCGACGAAGCACTCGCTCGAGGAGACCAAGGGCCACCTCGTCACGCAGACGAATCGCCTCGAGAAGGCGTCGTCGAAGATCGAAGCGGACAGGTCGTCCCTCGATCGCGCGAAAGACGCGCTTGCCGTCGCACTCTCCCAGATCGAAGAAGCCGAATCCCGCTCCGCCTGAGCGACCCGCAGCGGACCGCCTGAGGAGAGGCTGCCGTGTGCGGCCCTAGATCTTCGCTCTCGCCATCAGCTTCTTCGCTTCGCTGCGGGCGCGCGTGAGGACGTCTTCGCGGTCGAGGAGCTGGTGCTGGCCTTCTTTCACGATGTGGGTCCCGTCGACGAGGACGTGCTCCACATCGCGTGATGTGCACGCGTACACGAGCCGCGAGTAGACGTCGCCGCAGGGCTCCGCGTGCGGACCGTCGGTGCGCACCACCACGATGTCCGCGCGCTTGCCGACCTCGAGCGAGCCGGTGATGCCATCGATGCCGAGCGCGCGCGCGCCGTCGATCGTCGCGAGGCGGAAGGCTCGCTGAGCGGGCAGCGCCGTCGTCGAGCTGCGAAACTTCGCGAGCAGCGCCGCGTGACGGAGCTCGACCCACGGGTCGAGGTTGTTGTTGCACGGAGCGCCATCGGCCCCGAGCGCGAGCTGCACGCCGCGATCGTCGAGCTCCTGGATGCGCGCGATCCCCGAGCCGAGCTTCAGGTTTGCGCTCGGGCAATGGACGATGCGCGTGCCGTCTTTCGCGAGCGCGTCGGCCTCGTCGTCGCGGATCTGTACGCCGTGCGCGAGGAGCGTGCGCGGCCCTTTGAAGCCCCAACGGCGCAGCATCGCGAGGTCGTCGTCGCCGAGCGCCTTCTTGACGGCCACCCGCTCGTCGG
Source organism: Myxococcales bacterium (assembly GCA_025351875.1). Classification (GTDB taxonomy): domain Bacteria; phylum Myxococcota_A; class Polyangia; order Polyangiales; family Polyangiaceae; genus Labilithrix. The sequence continues at coordinate 3,780 of JANXVA010000451.1, forward strand.
GGTGCTCGGCCACGTGACTGTGGAGGAGAGCACCGGTCGCCTCCGAGCGCTCGGCGGTGCCGCGGAAGAGCGCCTCCGTGCACGAGAGGATGAAGCGGGGCGCATAGGCGTACGCGATGCGGCCGTCGCCCTTGCCCGTCCACGTCTCGCGGAGCGTGTCCGACTCGCGCAGGCTCTGCTTCGTCGACTCGCGCAGACCCTTCGGGACGCCCTCGCCCACGTCCATCATCGCCTTGCCGCCGAAGACGCGCATGCCCGCGCGCACGCAGGCGTCGAAGACGGCGTCATAGGCGTGGACGGTGCCCATATCGAGGATGGTCGTGGTTCCGGCGAGCATCATCTCGAGGAGCCCGAGCTCGGCGCTCGCCGCGAGCGAACGCTCATCATGCGCCGCTTCGAACGGCCAGATCCGCTCCTTGAGCCACGAGAGAAGCGGCAGGTCGTCGGCCGCGCCACGGAAGAGGACCTGGCACAGGTGGACGTGCGCCTGGACGAGCCCCGGCGTCACCGCGCAGCCAGTCGCGTCGATGACCCGAACGATGCCCGCGGCGCCGGGCGAGGGCTCGAGCAGCTTCTTCGGGACCTTTCCGATGGCCGCGATCCGCCCGCCAACGACGAGCAAATCGCCCTGGATCACGCGCCCGTCCGCGCCGTCTCCGGCACATGTGACGATGGACCCGCCTCGAATCAGCGTCTTCACGAGCGGCGAGTTTACGCGGTTTCCGCAGGCGCTGTCGCGATGGTAACGTCGGCCGGCCCATGACCGCGCGCATCCTCGTCGTGGACGACAGCCCCACCATCCGGAGGGTCGTGTCCGCCATTCTCGAGCGCCATGGTTACGAGACTTCGCTCGCCTTCGACGGCGAGGACGCGCTCGACGCTCTCCAGCGGCACGAGGTGAAGCCGGATCTCGTCCTCCTCGACTTCGTGATGCCGCGGATGAACGGCTACCAGTTCTGCCGCGCGCTCCGCGCGGATCCCGAGCTGGCGGCGATGCCCGTCGTCCTCATGAGCGCCAAGAGCGACCGCATCCGCGACCAGTTCGTCCAGCAGACCGGCGCGATCGACGCGATCACCAAGCCCTTCGATGCCCAGGCCCTCGTGGCCGTCGTCGAGAACGCGCTTCGCCGGGTCAGCGGCGGGCAAACCAGCTCGGCGCGGCTCCCTGACCTCGATCCCGACGAGCCGGCGCTGCCGCCGATCGAGATGGAGACGCGCCGCACCCACGTCGCGCAGATCGTCGCGACCAAGCTCGTTCACATCGTCACGAAGGCGATGAGCGAGAAGCCGAACGCGAGCCCCGCCGAGCTCGCCGCGGCGCTGACCGAGCGCCTCGCGACCGAGGCCCTGCTCGAGATGGTCGAGGCGGTGAGGGATCTCGAGCGCGCCGGCAAGAGCAGCGGCACGGTGCTGAGCGGCGACCTCGGCGTCGTGCCCATCGGCGCGATCTTGCAGCTGCTCCAGGTGGAGAACCAGACGGGCGTCCTCGTGTGCCGAAGTGGCACGGCCGACGTCATCGCGACGTTCCGCAACGGTCTCATCGATCTCGTCCAGTCGAGCGGCGTGGGGGACGAGTTCCGGCTCGGCCGCTACCTCATCGAGGAGGGCATCGTCACGCCCGCGCAGATCGACGAAGTGATGAGTCGCCCGCGCGCCGGCGACCCCGCGACCGGAACCGACGAGGGCCAGGCACCGCCTTCGCGCGTGCACGTCCGCAACGACCTTCCGGTCACGCGTCCGAGCGAGCCCGTCATCAGCGTGAAGCCGCCCGACACCGAGCGCGACGACGAGCACTCGCGCGTGACGCTCCCCGGGTTTCCTCCCTCGACGAGGCAGACCGGCGCCTCCGGTCCGAAGACGGTTCGCTTCGGTACGATGCCGGAGGTCGGAGCCGAGGCGCGGAAGCGCCTCCTCGGCGCGACGCTCCTCGCCTTCGGCAAGATCACCGAGTCGCAGCTCCGCACCGCTCTCACTCGTCAGTCGAGCGAGCTCCTCTACGAGGTGCTCCGCTGGCAGAAGGGTCGCTTCGACTTCCGCGGCGAGGCGCCCAGCGACGCGGTCGAGAGCGCGCAGCTCGGCCTTCCGGTGGTCTCCGTGGTCATGGAGGGCTTCCGGCGCGTCGACGAGTGGCGCGTGCTCGAGCGGACGCTGGGCAGCTTCGATGCCGTCCTCATCCGCGACGACCTCGCGCTGCGGTCCTTCGACATGGGGACGCTTCCCGCCAAGGAGAAGGTCGTGCTCGACGCGGTCGACGGCGAGCGCAGCGTGCGCGCGATCATCGCCGCGAGCCACATGTCGAGCTTCGACGCGTGCCGCGTGCTCGTGCAGTTCCTCGAAGCGCGCGTCCTACGCCGCCGACCGAGCTGACCGTGAAGGGCGGCGTCGTCTTCCGCGTGGCCGAGGCGCGCTACTTCTTGCCCGCGACGACCGCGAGCAAGGTCCTTCCCATGCCGGGCGTCGCGCGCGTCCCCGGTGCTGCGGCTGATCTCGTCGGAATCGCGCTCGTGGAAGGGGAGATGGTCGCGGTGGTGGACATCGGCGGCGCGGCGCCTCCGTCGCGTCGCGCGGTGACCCTGAGCCGACCGCGGGCCGACAATCGCCCGATGCTCGTCTGCACCTGCCTCGGAGAGCGCGTCGGCCTCGTCGGCCTCGAGGTCCTCGCGACGGGCCTCTTCGAGACCGGCGCCGACGAGAGCGTGATGCACGAGGGCGTTCCGGCCCCGCTGTTCGACGTAGGGGCCGTGATCGGGCGCCTGCGCGGGAGCCGCTGGGCGGTCTGATTCCCCAAGCGCTCTCGGCGCTGCCGTCGACGGATCAGAACGTGACGTGGAGGGTGACCGTGCCTGACGCGGGCGTTCGCGGCAGCGCGGGCACCGTCGCATCCATCGTTCCGTGGATCAGATAGTCTTGAAGCGTTGGTGCCACGAAGGACCTCGCACGCTCGAGCTGTACGCCCGCGGTCGAGAAGGGCTGCGCCCGGAGAGCGAGAACTAGCGTGAGCAGCACAGAACGCATCGAGAAGCTCATCGCCCTGTCGGGATCGGGCAACGAGCACGAGGCACGCTCCGCCGCTTACCTCGCGTGCAAACTGATCCGCGAGGGAGGTTATCGCGTGGTCGCGGCGGCCCCGGCGGATCCGTGGGCCGATCCCTTCCCGACCGCGGCCTGGTCGGCGTCACCACGCGCTCCTCGAAACGCGCCGCCGCGTCGCCCCGCGCCCGACACGCGCGCGCGTCGCCAGGTCGCGTGCGAGATTAAGAGCGCCAAGTGGTCCGGCCGATGTGCCGTGTGCGGCGAAGCGATCGAGGAGGGCAGCGACGTCGGGATACCGACCGGCGCGGGCGACGAAGCTCTCGGAGTCGCGCATGCCGACTGCCGCTCACGCTGGGCTGTCCCGGTCGATACGGACCGGTGAAAGAGCATTGGCGAGACTTCGTGCAGCATGCACGCCGCCCGAGTACCGCGCTGCACGACTGCGGCACCTTGCCCCGTTCGCAAGGACGGCCCCAGTCTTCGCGGCGCGTTGCTTCGACCTTGGCCCCCGTCTACGTTGATCGGACGCATGGCTCTCCAGCTGCTTCGTGCGATCGCGCGCGCGCTCTCCGATCCCCTCTCGCCGGCACAGGTGGCCGAGCTGGTCGTCGGGAAGACCTTCGAGAGGTTCGAAGCCGCCGCGAGCGCCGTTTACCTCACGGACGGTTCCTCGCGCATCGCGCTCGCGGCATCACGCGGGGTCTCGGATTCCTTTCGCGCGGTTCGCGGTCACGTCGCGCTCGCGGAAGATCTGCCGCTCACCCTGGCCATTCGGACGGGCGAACCCATCTGGTGCGAGACCCGCGAGGCTCTCCTCCAGCAATTTCCTGGTGTGGCAGGCAGCACGTTTCCCGCCGCCCAGCTCGCGGCAGCCGTCGCATTTCCGTTTCTCATCGATCACCACGTAGCGGGTGGTCTTGCGATGAGCTTCTCCTCGGAGCGTCGTTTCACCAACGACGAACGCGAGCACCTCCTCACGGTCGGCGACCTCGCCGCGCACGCGATCGATCGCTTTCGCCTCGACCAGCGGCTCCGGCGAATGCATGAGGCCACTCCCGACGGCGTAGGCATCTTCAAGCCGCTCCGCGACGACGACGGCGCCATTCGAGATTTTCGGTATCTCTACGTCAATCCCGTCGTCGCCAAGGCGCTTGGGCGCACCGCCGAGGATGTGAAAGGGCGCACGCTCCGAGATCTGCTGCCGGGGATCGACCAGACGCCGTTCTGGGAGGCCTTCCGCCGCGTGGCCGAGTCCGGAAATGCGGAAGTCCACGAGCAGCCCTACAACGACAACGGCTGGCAGGGGTCCTACCGCAACATCGTCGTCAGCCTCGGCGACGAGATCGGCGTCACGTACAGCGACGTCAGTGATCGCAAGCGTGCGGAGGAGTCGGTCCAATTTCTCGCGGAGGCGAGCAACATCCTCTCGAGCTCGCTCGACTACGAGGCGACGCTCGCGAGCGTGGCCCGGCTTTCGGTCCCCACCATCGCCGACTGGGCTACCGTCGACATGGCGGTGTCAGGCGGAGGTCTGCACCGCGTCGCGGTAGCGCATGTCGACCCGACGAAGGTGGAGTTCGCCTACGAGCTCGGAAAGCGCTTCCCGCCCGAAATGGACGCGCCCACCGGCGTGCCGAACGTCCTGCGAACGGGCAAGACGGAGATGGTCGCCGAGATCACCGACGAGCTCCTGAAGTCGGTCGTGCACGACGAGGAGCTCCTCGGCATCATCCGCTCACTCGGCCTGAAGTCGTCGATGTGCGTTCCGATCAAGGCGAAGGGCGGCGTCGTGGGCGCGATCACGTTGATCCTGGCCGAATCTGGACGCCGGTATGGCCCGGAGAGCCTTCAGCTCGCGGAAGACCTCGCCCAGCGGGCCAGCATGGCCATCGAAAACGCCCTTCACTTTCGGGCCGCCGCGGAGGCGAACCAGGCGAAGGACGATTTTCTCGCGACCGTCTCCCACGAGCTCAGGACGCCTCTCAATTCCATTCTCGGCTGGGTCCAGATCCTGAACGACGACGCACTCCCCCCGGAACGTCAGAAGCGCGCCCTCGAGACGATCGAGCGCAATGCGCGGACGCAAAATCGGTTGATCGAAGATCTCCTCGATGTGAGCCGCATCGTTTCGGGCAAGCTGCGGCTCGAGGTCGAGGTGGTGGACGTCCCTCGAATCGTCGAGGCTGCCATCGAGACGGTGCGCCCCGCGGCCAGCGCGAAAGGAATCGTACTACGACAGACCGTCGATCCCGATGCCGGCTCCGCGTGGGGTGACGCCGGCCGGCTCCAGCAGGTCGTGTGCAACCTCCTCGGCAACGCGGTCAAGTTCAGCGCGAAGGGCTCCGCGGTGCAGATCGTGGTCCGCAAGCGCGACTCATCGATCGAGATCATCGTTCGAGACAAGGGCCAGGGCATCGACCCCACGTTCCTCCCGTTCGTCTTCGAGAGGTTCCGTCAGGCCGCTCCTCAGACGACACGCGTCAGCGGAGGGCTCGGCCTCGGCCTCGCCATCGTTCGCAACCTCGTCGAGCTTCACGGTGGGACGGTGACCGCGGAGAGCGAGGGCGCCGGTCGCGGCGCCACGTTCACCGTCAGCCTTCCGATCTCGCCTCTCGACGTTCGCTCGCCTGCGTCGTACGGAGGCCCGCCCGCTCTCCGGGTGGCCCCGGTCGGTGCGCCCGTCCACTGCCCGCCCGAGCTCGAGGGGGCACACGTTCTCGTCGTGGACGACGAACCTGATGCACGTGAGCTCGTTTCGGTCCTTCTCACTCGCCTGCGGTTGAGAGTGTCCACGGCGGCCAGCGCCGACGAGGCGATTCGGCTGGTGCAGGAGCTCCGCCCGGACGTCATCGTCTCCGACATCGGGATGCCAGTCGAGGATGGGTATTCACTCGTCAAGCGGCTCCGGGCGCTTCCTGCGAGCGCTGGTGGACGGACGCCTGCCGTGGCGCTCACCGCCTTCGCGCGCGTCGAGGACCGGACCAAGGCGCTGGTCTCGGGGTTCAACATGCACGTGCCGAAGCCGGTGAATCCGGTCGAGCTGATCGCCGTGCTCGCGAGCCTCAACGGAATGTTCTCGCGCGACCGAGCCGGCTGAAGTCGCGCACGCGCGCCGATAAGAAGGCGTCCGCGACCCTGGAGCCGCGCGCATCTTCGCTGTAGCCTCCAGCACGATGTCGTCGCCCCCCGACAACCCCAAGCGTCGCCTCTTCCGGCTGCTCCGGCGCGGCGCGAAGACCGGCGCGACGGGAGGGCGAAGCGCCGTCGAAGAGAGCGCGCTCTGGGCCGCGCACCAGCGCGCCGCGACTGCTGTTCGCGATTCGGGGGAGGCCGCACAGCGGATCGCCTCGCACGTCGCGAAGCAGCGAGGCACCGTCGACGCGCTCGCGGATCGCGCGCGCGCCGTCTCGGCACGCGCCCAGGATCTCTCGATGAGCTTCGGCCGCATCATCGATTCGTTTGCGCGCCTCGAGCTCGTCGCGCTCAACGCCGGTCTCGAAGGCGCGCGCATGGGCGAAGGCGCAGCGCAGGCTCTCGGCCTCGTCTCCGACGAGGTGCGTGCACAGGCCAAGCGCGGCTCGGAGGCGTCGCGAGAGCTCTCGACGACCCTCGCAGAGATCGGCAGCGAGCTCCTGCAAGTGAACGCCAGCCTCGATCGCACGCGCGAGAGCGCAGCCGAGGTCGCGCAGGAAGCCGCGCGGGTCGGAGGCGCCTCCGCCGACGCGGAGCGCGCGCTCAGCGATATCGGCGACCGTCTCCAGAAGACCACCGGCAGCGACCCGGAGACGGCCCGCGCGATCGCCGAGGCGACGGAGCATGCTCGCGCGCTCGTCGCGGCGCTCGGAACGCTCAGCGGCAAGGTCCCGCAAGCGCTCGTCGTCAGCGCGCTGCGTCCCGTCCTCGAGCCGCTCTCGCGGATGCTCGAGGGCGAGGACGAAGAGCCGACCGCGTAGGCCGCGCCATGTCGACGCGCGATCCCGAGCTCACGCGCCTCCTCACGTTGGAGCTCGAACGCCATCTCGTGGCGCTCGAGGAGAACGCGGGCAAGCGGGACGAAGCCGCACTCGAGGCGACGCGGCGAACCGTTCATGCGCTGAAGGGGTCGGCGGGGCTGGCGGGCGAACCGGAGCTGGCGAGCGCGATGCAGCGGCTCGAGCGCCGTCTCCGCGAGCGCGACGAGACCGCGCTCGAGGACATCGTCGAGACGGTGAAGCGCGCGATCCGACGGCTCTCGAAGGGAGAGCCCGCGATCGACCACGCGTGGCCCGAGCCGCCGCCCGATCTCGTGCCCAATGCGCTCGACCCGCTCCTTCGCTCTCAGTACGTCGCGGAGGTCGTGGACCGCCTCGCGCAGATCGACGACGCCCTCGGCAGCACGGTCGACCCGCTCGACGCTGCGTCGGCCATCTATCGCCACATCCACACCATGAAGGGAGCTGCGAGCGCCGCCGGCGACGAGCCCATGGCGTGGTTCTGTCATGGGCTCGAGGAGCGACTTCGCAACGGCTCCTCGAGCCGCGAGACCGCGACCGCCGCGCTGAACGAGGTGGCGAAGTACCGCGCCGTTCTCGCCGGGCTCCTCGACGAGCCCGAGGCTGCGCTCGCGACTCTTCGCGGGCTTCCTGCGCGCTCTCGGCCGCCGAATCGTGCGGCCTCGGGTTCGAGCGCGTGGCCCGACGACGAGCCGCGACCGGCGGAGGGCGATGCGACGATCCGCGTGTCGGCCCAATCGGTCGATCGCCTGCTCGACCACGTCGGCGGAATCGCCGTGGCGCGCGAGCGCGTGGCGGCTCGCGTGGTTCGTGCGAGCGCGCAGGCCCGGAGCCTGCGGCGCCTGCGCGCAGAGCTCGCCGAGGCGCTTAGACTCATCGGGCCGCCACGGCCCTGGGGCGCTCCCGCAGCTGCGCTGCGTCGTGTCGAGCATGCCGCGCTGAGCCTGGTCGAGCTCGGCGACGAGCTCGATCACGTGTCGGAGCAGCTCGAACAGAGCGACCACGCGCTGAAGGAGAATACCGGCGCCGCGAAGAAGCTGCTGTCCACCATGCGACAGATGCCCGTGCGCGGCATGTTCACTCGCCTCTCGGGGGCGGCGCTGGCCGAGGCGCGCCGCACGGGGCGGCTCCTCGCGATTCGCACCATCGGCGCAGACGAGCCGATCGACCGGCGGCTCGCCGAGCAGCTGGTAGAGCCTTGCTTGCAACTTACACGTAATGCGATCGCACACGGCATCGAGCCCCCGGACGTGCGCGAGGCACTCGGCAAGCCTCGAGAGGCGACGCTCACGTTCTCCGCTCGGAAGCTCGCGAGCCGCCTGGTCGTGACCATCTCGGACGACGGCGCAGGCGTTGATGTGCCGGCCGTCCGCAAGCGCGCGATCGACTCTGGCGTGGTGACCGAGGTGCTCGGCGAGGCCGCGGACGATCAGACTCTCCTCGAGCTCCTCTTTCTTCCGGGGTTCTCGACGCGCGGGCAGAGCCCCGACCTCCTTGCCGGGCGCGGCATCGGTCTCGACATCACGCTCGCGTCCGTCCAGAAGCTGGGAGGTTCGATCCGGCTCTCCAGCCGGCCGCGCTGGGGGTTCGAAGCGCGCGTCGACGTGCCGATCGAGACGGGACTCGCGACGGTGCTCTGGGTCACGGCCGGCGGCCATGAGCACGCGCTCCCCGCCCTGCACACGCGAGGGGTCCGCATCAACGACGGCCCCGAGTCCGAGCGCCTTCCGCACCTCGCCGCGTGTCTCCAGCCCAACGAGCACACCACCCGCGCTTCGTACGTGGTCGATCTCGACGTCGGCCTCGAGACGCCTTCGCTCCTCGCGGTGGGTATCGATGCCGTCGGCGCGACGGAGGAGGTCCTCGTACGGGAGCTCTCGCCGCTCCTTCGCGCGCTGGGGCCGTTCGCCGGTGCGATCGTGCGCGGCGACGGCTCGCTCCGGCTCGCGCTCGACGTCCATGCCCTCGCGCCACGCCTCCGTGCGCTCGGCCGCGTGTCGTGACGATCGACACGCTTACCCTCGTCGACCTCGATGCCGCGATCGAGATCGATCTCGAGTCGTTCCTGCCGGGCGAGCTCGGCACGAGCGCCGAGGACCCCCGAGCGGTGCGCGAGCGGAGCCTCCGCGAAGAGCTGACCCGCACATGGGCTCGCCTCCGCGCCGCTCGCGACGAGTCCGGCGCGCTCCTCGGCTACACGCTGTTCTGGCACGTCGTCGACGAGCTCCACCTCCTCAACGTCGCGGTCGCCGTCAGATCCCGCCGCCAGGGCCTGGGTCGGGCGCTCATGCTCGACCTCATCGCGTACGCCCGCAGTCACGCGATCGTGCGCATTCTCCTCGAGGTCCGCGTGAGCAATGGCGCCGCGCTAGCGCTCTACGACTCCCTGGGCTTTACCCGCTTCAACGTCCGCCCCCGCTACTACTCCGACGGCGAAGACGCGATCGAGCTGCAGCTCCTCGTGTGACTAGTCGTCATGGATGACCGCGCAGCGCGGCGACGAGCTCCACGAAGATCAGCACCACCACGATGATCTCGAGCAGCTGCGCGCGCGAGACCTCGGTCTCGCCCTTGAGCAGCTCGTAGGCCTTCGAGATGAGCCCGAGCTTGGCCTCGACGCTCTCACGCCACTCCGGCACGCGGAAGCGCCGGATTGCCGAGAGGTAGACGCGAGAGAGATAGAAGTCGCCGACCGACTTGATCGAGTTGTCCACGCGCTCGGTGAACTCCGTGAGCTCCATGAAGCGGCGCACCACTTCGCGCATCAGCTTCGCGTAAGGGCTCCGGAACACGCGCGGACGCGCCTTCTCCACGTAGTCGTAGACGCGCCCAAGCTCGCCATCGAGGACGCCGTCGTAGTAGCGGAACTCGAGCAGCTGCGACGTGGCGAGCTCCAGGACGAACGGCACGATCCGCGACCCGCTCGGCTCCACGACGAGCGCACTGTTCCAGTCGACGATGACGAGGTCGTCTACGAGGTAGCTGAAGGAGTTCTTGAGGACGTCGTCGCGCGTCGCGGCGCTCAGGGGTTTGTCGCTGGTCTCGCCGAGGAGGAGCCTCGCGACCGCCTCGGAGTGCGAGAGCTCCGCCAGGCTCGCGCGATGGCGCGGATCCTCCACAGTCATGCCCGTGAGCTTTTCGATGAAAATGATCGTGTAGGTCTCGCCCTCGGTCCACTGGTGGGGTTTCTCGATACTTCCGCCGAGTCGCTCGACCAGCTTCGCGCGGTCCTCCTTGCCGGCGGCATCGAGCTCGGGCGCGTCGTAGAGGGCGTCGCAGAGCGGGATCAGCTGCTCGAGCGTCGTGCCGGGCTCGATATCGATCTCGTAGAGGAACGAGATCGCACCAAAGTCGAAGATGCGCGCCGAGCACTCCGCCGAGAGCTCGCGTCCGAGCTTGGCCATCGGGATCGTGCAGCGCCCCACGGCGACCTCGAGGGGCCTCACCGGCATCACCAGTCCCTCGACGAGGGGCCCGACGATCTCGACCCGTTTTGCGGCGAGGGTCTTCTCTGCCACGTCGAGCGCGATCGTGTCGCCGGCGTCGAAGACGCGATAGCAGAGGATTTTTCCGCGCTCGATCACGGCGCCACCATACCGCGACAACCGCCCGCCTTGCTCGCGGCGCGTGCACGGGTCACCCTTTGGGGATGTCCCTGTGCCGAGCCGTCGCCGCTGCCGCCGTGTTCGGCGTCATGGCACTCGGCACCCCGTACGCCGCGCTCGCGGACGGCACGCCCCCGGCCGGCGGCAGCGCGGCCTCCGCCGTGCCCGAAGCCCTCATGAACGGGCTGGCTCAGCACGCAGCCCGGACGGAGGAGATGAAGCGGCGCGGTGTCTTCACGGTCGTCGGCCTCATCGAGGAGGTCGACGGCGACGGCAAGCCGACCGAGCGCAAGGAGATGGTGATGCGCTCGACGCCGACGAGCGTGCCGCTCGACCGCATCATCAAGGTCATTCGCTACACCGAGGACGGCAAGGACAAGACCGCCGATGCGCAGCGGAAGGCGACCGAACGGCGCGCGAAGCGGCTCGGCGATCCGGACTCGCAGGCCGAGGCGAGAAGGCGCGACCTGAAGCTCCCGTTCCTCGCGTCGGAGCAGCCTCGCTACGTGTTCACGATGCTCGAGCGCGACGCCGCGCAGCCGACGCGCGTGCGGATCGGCTTTGCTCCCAAGGTGCCCGCGGAGACCGCGATCAAGGGGTCGGCGTGGGTCGACGAGGGGGAGCGCGAGGTACTGAGCGTCGGCTTCTCGTTCAGCAAGAACCCGATCTTCGTCGACCACGTCGACGTCACGATCACCTTCGGACTCTCGACCGACCTCGGTCGCGCGCCCTCGCAGCTGTCCTTCGACGGTCGCGGCGGCTTCCTCTTCATCCACAGGCACTACCGCGGGACAGTGACGCTCTCGGAGCCAGGCCTCGCGTTCTGAGCGCAAGTGCGGAGACCACGGAGCCGCCTTCCGCGCCGCTAAATCACCGAGCGTGATTGTCGATCACGCATCGGAATAGATGGAAATACGCGGGGGACCTTCTCGGTTTGGCAATTGCCAAACGACCAAAACGAGGAGCCCCCCGCGTGATCAAGATACCGCGAATGAATCGTGTGATG
>JANXVA010000532.1 GCA_025351875.1 Myxococcales bacterium
CAGCGGCTCGAGCAGCAGGTCGAGCGCGGCGTGCTCCGCAGCGAGGTCGTCACACAAATCGTTCAGGTCGGGCACGGTCCGACGTTACCGGCCCAGCTGAGGGCAGGCTGCGGGTGTTCGGTACGGTGGGCGCCATGGGCAAGGTCCTCACGTCACTTCCGCTCGGCGAGCGCGTCGGTATTGCATTCTCAGGGGGTCTCGACACTTCGGTCGCCGTGGCCTGGATGCGCGAAAAGGGTGCTGTCCCCTGCGCGTACACCGCCGATCTCGGCCAGCCCGACGAGCCCGACCTCGACACCGTTCCCGAACGGGCCAAGCAGTACGGCGCCGAGATCGCACGTCTCGTCGATTGCCGCGAGGAGCTCGTGCACGAAGGTCTCGTCGCGTTGCAGTGCGGCGCGTTCCACATCACCACCGCGGGCAAGACGTACTTCAACACCACGCCCCTCGGCCGCGCCGTCACGGGCACCGCGATCGCGCGTGCGATGCGCGAAGACAAGGTCGGCATCTTCAGCGACGGCAGCACACACAAGGGAAACGACATCCAGCGCTTCTATCGCTACGGCCTGCTCGTGCAGCCGTCGATGCGCGTCTACAAGCCCTGGCTCGACGCGCAGTTCGTCGGCGAGCTCGGCGGGCGGACCGAGATGTCCGAGTTCCTCGAGAAGGTCGGCCTCCCCTACTCCATGAAGACGGAGAAGGCCTACAGCACCGACAGCAACATGCTCGGTGCGACACACGAGGCCAAGGACCTCGAGCGCCTCGACCGCGGCATCTCCATCGTCGAGCCGATCATGGGCGTCGCCTCGTGGAAGAGCGACGTGAAGATCGAGGCCGAGCGCGTGAAGATCGAGTTCGAGCGCGGCGTGCCGGTCGCGATCGGCAAGAAGCGCTTCGGCTCGCTCGCCGAGGCGGTGCTCGACGCGAACGCCGTCGGCGGCCGCCATGGCCTCGGCGTCAGCGATCAGATCGAGAACCGCGTGATCGAGGCGAAGAGCCGCGGCATCTACGAGGCGCCCGGCATGGCCCTCCTCCACATCGCGTACGAGCGCCTTCTCAGCGCGATCCACAACGAGAACACGCTCGATCAGTACGCGGCGCTCGGTCGTCGCCTCGGGCGCCTCCTCTACGAGGGCCGCTGGTACGATCCGGAGGCACGCCTCCTCAAGCACGCGCTCGCCGGAGGCATCGCCGCACACGTCACCGGCGCGGTCGAGGTCGAGCTGCGCCGCGGCGACGACTACTCGATCATGGCCACAGAGGCCGAGGCCGCGACGTACTCGCCCGACAAGCTCTCGATGGAGCGCAGCGACTCGCTCTTCACCCCCGAGGATCGCATCGGCGCCCTCGAGATGCAGACGCTCTCCGTGCTGGACAGCCGCGCCGTGCTCCGCCACGCCGACAAGGCCGCGAAGCTGGGTCCGGGTCTCCCGCTCGACATCGACCTCGGCTGATTTGCGCGACCCCGGCGCCTCCGTCGCGCCGATCGCTCAGTACCAGCTGCCGATACCGAGGCTCCAGCCGAAGTACTCGCGGGACACGTCGACCGCGCCGCTGATGCGGAACGAGTTGTCGTCCGGGTAGATCCCGAACAAGGACCAGTCGACGACGCGTAGCTCGAAGCCCGCCGTTGCGTGCGCACGCGGGCTCGAATCGGCAAAGCGTGTCGGCTCCATGTAGGTTCCGCCGCGGAGCTGGAGGTGGCCCGGGACAGCCTCGACCTCCCCGCCACCGCGCATCGTCACGCTCGTCTTCACACCCGAGCGCTCGACGATCTGCGAGAGCATCGACTCCACGCCCACCGCGCCCGGCGTGGGCCCCGTGACGAGCATCGCGAAGGACATGAGCAGCTTCTGGCGCGGGAGCTCGCGGGCCCGCCGGCGGAGGATGCGGCGCGCGCTGGCGCTCCGCGGCTCGAGGCGAGGAGGCTCGTGGCGGCTTCCCGGCTGCATCCTTCGGGTCTCCTCGACCTCGGGATCGCGATAGTCGTCCTCGTCCGTCCACGGGATGTTGAGCGGGCGCGGGCCGATCTGAACGGCAACGCCCCATTCGGCCTCCCACGGGAGGTCCACGCCGGTCGGGAGATAGAAGTGGCCGACCGTCCGATCGCCGGTCTCCGCGTTGCGCGTGACGTTCGGCGCAGCGTCGATCGTGCCGATGACGGGTGAGCGGATCGTCGCTCCGAGCCGCAACGGCGAATCGCGCGGACGCCACAGCGCCCCTCCCTGCGCGCCCACGCCGTACGTTCCGAGCAGGAGGCGCTCGCCCGCAGACGTATCGACCGCGTTGAAGACCGCGCCGCGGATGCCGCCGCCGAGGTGAAGCTGACCGTGGAAGAAGCCGTACGACGCGACGGTGTCGACCTTGAAGATGCGTACCGTGAGCGCCTTCACGTCCGTCGAGCCGAGATCGAACTGGCGCGGCGTCCCGAGCGAGTAGTTCTGGAGCGAGACGTTGCCGCCGACCCCGAAGTCGTCGTACTGGAGGAACCCGCCGACCGTCGCGAAGACGAAGTTGGCGTAGCCGAACCCGACGTGTCCGTTGTTGTCGAAGTCCGTGTTCGAAACGGAGCCCGGGAACGTGATGCCGCCGTTGAGCTCGTAGTCGGCACGCGTCGTCGAGTAAGGGTGGCGTTGCGACGCCGCCGCGGCGTTGAACGGGATCCCCTCGGCGCCCTCCGCGAGCCCCGCGTACGCGCCGCCCATCGCGGTCACGCGCGACGAAGCGAGGACAGGGCCCTGGAAGAGGTCGAGGGTGTACTGGCTCGTCTCGATCGGCGTGCCTCGTGCCCCGAGCGGCCCGCCCGCGAGGGCCCCCGAAGGCCACGCGACCGCCGCGAGCACCAGGAAATGCAGAAGGCCCGCGCGTGGAGCGCAGGCCTTCTGGTTCCGTGAGCGCGCGCGCATGAGGCGCGCAGCTTATACGACCCGCTCAGGACAGGCGTGAGGCGAAGTGTCAGACCAGGGGCTTCCGACCCGCGAAGACACGCGACACGATCGCGACGACGACCATCGGAACGACGACCGCGGCGCCGATGGCCCAGGGGCCCGCCGCGTAGAACCGGTAGGGCGGGACCGCGACGTACGCGCCAAGGACCGCGAGCGGCGACAGGAAGCTGAGGGCCCAGCCGCGCTTGCCCGCGGGCAGCGTGCGGACCTTCACGCCGAGGAGCGCGAGGTCGACCAGGACGAGGAGAGTGCAGAAGACGAAGGCCCACGCAGAGCCGACGAGCATCCCCACGGTCCAGCCGAGGACCTTGCCGAACAAACCGTCGATGTGGAGCGCGGCGATCGCAGTGACGGCGCCGTAGACCGAGATCCACGGGGCGATCAGCGTGGGGGTGAGCCACCCGGCGACAGTCGGCCTGACGTAACGCTCTGCCATGTTCGATCGAGCTCCCTTGGTCCTTCTACGGAGTAACTCCCGGAAGGACGTAAGGCACCCCTATTTTGTTCCGAATTCACGCTCGTGCTCGCGCTTGCCGTCGGGCAAACGCGGCACGGCGCTTGCGGTTCACATCAAATTGAACGTCGAGCGCTTCACGAAGCGCCCGTCGCCCTTCTTGCCTACATACTTCCCATTCTCGACCACGACCTTGCCGCGAGAGAGAACGTGGGTGGGCGCGCCGACGACCTCGCGGCCCTCGTAGGGCGTGTAGTCGACCCGCATGTGGAGCGTCTTGTCGCTGAGGACGTGGCGCTTCTCGCCGTCCCACACGAGGAGATCCGCGTCGGCACCGACGGCGATCGTCCCCTTGTTCGGGTAGAGGCCGAAGATCTTCGCGGGCGCCGTCGACGTGATCTCGACGAAGCGGTTCATCGAGATGCGGCCCTTCCGAACGCCGCCGTCCCACATCAAGTACATGCGCGTCTCCACGCCGGGCATGCCGTTCGGGATCTTCGAGAAGTTGTCGGCGCCGAGGTCCTTCTGGCCCTTCATGCAGAACGGGCAGTGATCGGTCGAGACGACCTGGAGATCGTTCGTGCGGAGGCCGCGCCACATGTCCTCTTGCATGTGCGCCGGACGGAGCGGCGGCGTGCACACGTACTTGGCGCCCTCGAAGTCGGGACGCGCCATGTCGTCCTGCGAGAGAAAGAGATATTGCGGGCACGTCTCCGCGAAGACCGGCAGGCCGCGATCACGAGCCTCGACGACCTGCTTGAGCGCGCGCTCCGCGGAGAGGTGGACCATGTAGACCGGCGCGCCGGCCATCTCGGCGAGGCAGATCGCGCGGAAGGTTCCCTCGGCCTCGGCGATCTGCGGGCGCGTGAGCCCGTGATAAATCGGCGCCGTATGGCCCTTGGCGAGGGCCTGCTGCACGAGGATGTCGATCGGGATCCCGTTCTCGGCGTGCATGCAGATGAGCGCGCCGAGCTCCGCCGCCCGCTGCATGCCGCGGAAGATCTGGCCGTCGTCGACGAAGAGGACGCCGGGATACGCCATGAACATCTTGAACGACGTGACGCCCTCGTTCACGAGCTGGCCCATCTCCTGGATGGTGCCCTCGTTCACGTCGGTCATGATCATGTGGAACGCGTAGTCGATGGCGCCCTTGCCCTCGGCCTTGCCGTGCCAGCCGTCGAGGCCCTTGCGGAGCGGGTCGCCCTTCGTCTGGATGGCGAAGTCGACGATGGTCGTCGTGCCGCCGTACGCGGCCGCGCGCGTGCCCGTCTCGAAGTCGTCCGACGCGGTCGTGCCGCCGAACGGCATGTCCATGTGCGTGTGCGCGTCGATGCCGCCGGGGAGGACGTGCTTGCCCGTGGCGTCGATCGTGACGTCCCACGGTCCGGATGGCGCGGCGCCCGGCCCGAAGATCGCGGCGATCTTGTCGTCGATGATCGCGACGTCGGCCAGGTACGTGTCGACCGCCGTGACGACGGTCCCTCCCTTGATGAGCGTGCGAGTGGTCTGCGGCATTGGCCGACGAGAATAGAGGGGCCACCGCGCGTGACAAGAGCCGATACGTGACGCGCGACGTCAGAAGCGCCGCGACCTAGGGGCCGGCGAGCGCCGCGAGAATCCGCCCGAGGTCGCCGATGGAAACGGCAGCGGCCTCCTTTGTGGGGGCGAATTTCTTCGTCTCGTCCCAGGCCGAGCCGAAGCACCAGTTCTTCGAGCGCGCGGGGTCGATGCACTCCGGGACGATCTCGCCGGGGACGACCGTCGCGATGCCGATCGCGGGCACGCGCAGGAGCCAGGAGACGCGAAGCGAGCCGGTCGAAGCGACGATCGCGTCGGCCGTCGCCTTGGGCTCGCCGGCCTTCGCCGCGACGTCCGCGAGGAGCGCGGCTGGCGTCACCGCGGGAAACAGCATGGCGCCGAGCGACTCGAGCTCGGCGACGGTGCGGCCGGGGACCTGCACCGCGGCGAGCCCCACCTGCCACGCGCGGCCCGCCGCGCAGATCTCGGTGGGCCCGATCGTCACGTCGCCGGAGACGGTGTTGCAGTTCGAGTACCCGTAGATCGCGGGCAGCGTCTGCTCCCACGTGCCCTCCTTGAGCGCCCACCACGCGCCGCGAGCCGCCAGCGTGATTCGAGCCTCGCGGGCGCCGACGAGCCGAGGGACGACGTCGCTCGCGATCACGAGGACGGCCGCCTGTTCTCGCGCCGTCAGCAGATGACCGTTCACCGTCCAGTCGATCGGCCCGGCATCACGACCTGCCTCCGGCCCGGGCGTGACCGCCGCGCCGCCGTCCCCGATCGTGACGAGGCCGCTGTCCCCGTCGGGTCCGGAGGTCGTCGCGGGGCCGTCCGCCGCGTCGCTGGAGCCGCTGCATGCGCTGAATACGAGGACGACGGGCCCCAGGACGGCGGCGACGGCGGCGCGCGAAGGGACCATCTCGCTCAGCGTACCTCCCTCCGGTAAGCTGCGCGCATGAAGGTGCTCGTCGCGGACAAGTTCGAGGACTCTGGGCGTCGTGGGCTCGCGGAGATCGGCTGCGAGGTCGCGTACGAGCCCGATGTCTCGGGAGAGAGCCTGCTCGCGGCCGTGAAGAGCACGGGGGCCGATGTCCTCGTCGTGCGCTCCTCGCAGGTGACCAGGCCGATGCTCGAGTCCGGCAGCCTCCAGCTCGTCGTGCGCGCGGGCGCCGGGACCAACACGATCGACGTCGAAGCGGCGAGCGAGCGTGGCATCTGGGTCGCGAACTGTCCCGGCAAGAATGCCATCGCCGTCGCCGAGCTCGCGACGGGCCTGATGCTCGCCCTCGACCGGCACATCGCCGACGGCACGGCCGACCTGAAGAGCGGCAAGTGGAACAAGAAGCGCTACGCGCAGGCGCGCGGGCTCTTCGGACGAACGCTCGGCGTGATCGGTGCGGGCACCATCGGGATCGAGGTCATCAAGCGCGCCCAAGCGTTCGGGATGCACGCCATCGCCTGGGACAAGCACCTCCTGCCGGCGAGGGCCGAGGAGCTGAACATCACGCTGCTGGCGAGCCCGACGGAGGTGGCAGCGGCCGCCGACATCCTCACCGTCCACCTCGCGCTCGTCCCGGAGACCCGCGGTCTCATAGGAGACGGGGTGTTCGCCTCGATGAAGCCGGGCACCATCTTCATCAACACCTCGCGGGCCGAGGTCGTCGACCAGGCGTCGCTCGAGCGCGCGGTCAAGGAGCGCGGGATCCGCGCCGGCCTCGACGTCTTCGCCGAGGAGCCCTCGGGAGGCGTCGGCGACGTGGATGCCAGCATCTTCAAGCTCCCGGGCGTGATCGGGACGCACCACATCGGCGCGTCGACGGATCAAGCGCAGGAGGCGATTGCCGAGGAGACGGTGCGCATCGTGCGGCTCTTCAAGGAGACGGGCCGCCCCGCGAACGTCGTGAACCTCGCGACGAAGTCGCCCGCGACGCACCTGCTCGCGGTCCGCCACTACGATCGCGTGGGCGTCCTCGCGGCGGTGTTCGACTGCCTGAAGAAGGGCGGCATCAACGTGCAGGAGACCGAGAACATCGTGTTCGACGGCGCGCGCGCCGCGGTTGCGCGCATCCACGTCGACCGTGCGCCCGGCGGCGAGGTGCTCGACGCGCTCCGCGTCTGCACGCCGGACGTGATCGACGTGTCGCTGGTCGCACTGTAGGAGGTCGGGCTTCGCCCCTTGGGTTGGGCGGGACCGCCGGCATGCCGAATTCGCAATCCTCACGGTCGTGCTCGCGCGTCCCGAAAGCCGCGTTACGATGAACCTCGGGCATGGCGAGTGACAAGAGCGACAAGGAAGACCGTGACGACAGCGCAAAGACGCGGCTCCTCATCGCCGAGAACATACGACGGGTCGAGGAGATGCTTCGGTTCCTCCCCCTCCACGCCGACACCGTGAGCGATCTCCGCGCCAAGATCGGTCTCCTCCGGACCATCCTCCTCGAGCAGCGCGCGCCGGCCCTCGCGCTCGTGGGCCGCCGCGGCGCAGGCAAGTCGTCGCTCGTCAACGCGCTCTTCGGCGCGAAGGTGGCCGAGGTAGGACACGTCAAGGCGCAGACCGGGCGAGGCAAGTGGTTCGAGCACAGGTCCGAACGCGGCTCGATCTCGGTTCTCGACACCCGGGGCGTACAGGAGGGCTCGTCGCCCGCCGAGTCGGACGCCGCCAAGGACGCCGTCGCGTCCATCGTCGTCGAGCTGAAGAAAAAGGTCCCCGACGTGATCCTCTTTCTCGTGAAGGCAAGCGAGGCCGACAGCGCGATCGACGCCGACCTCGTGGCGCTCGAGCGCGTCTACGCCGAGATCGAGCGCGAGCATCGCTTCCGTCCGCCGCTCGTCGCGATCGCCACGCACTGCGACGTCCTCGAGCCGAAGGGCACGCGCCTCCACAAGGCGAGCGAGGAGAGCCCCGAGGAGATCGAGGAGAAGCTCGCGCGCGTGAGCGAGGTCGAGCATCACCTCGAAGCGAAGATCAAGGAGCGCCCGAAGCTGGCGCCGCATCTCGTGTGGACACGCGGGATCAGCACCTACATCTCCTTCCGCAAGGACGACACGGTCCGCGCGGACGAACGATGGCGGATCGACGAGCTCGTCGGCACGCTGTTCAAGCACCTCCCCGACGCCGGACGAGGCACGCTCGTCCGCATCGCGCGCGTGCGCGGCCTGCAGGAGGACCTCGCGAACAACCTCACGCGCGCGACCGCTGCGATCTGCGCCGGCGTCGCCGCCCTCCCGATCCCGGTCGCCGACGTCATCCCGATCACGATGCTGCAGGTCACGCTCATCGCGGGGATCGCATGGCTGTCCGGGCGGCCTCTCGACCGCAAGGCCGCGGCCGAGTTCCTCGGCGCCATGGGCGCCAACGTCGGCGTCGGCTTCGCGTTCCGCGAAGGCGCGCGGGCGCTCATCAAGTTCGTCTTCCCTGGCGCGGGCTCGATGGTGTCCGGCGCGGTGGCGTTCGCAGGCACGCTGGCCATCGGCGCCGCTGCACGGAACTACTTCCTCCGCGGCAGCTCGATCGAAGACGCGAAGAAGACCTTCGACGATACGAAGACGAGCCCGGACACCAGCGCGGAAAACGAGAAACGCACGCGGGACTGGGATATCAACTAGCGCAAAATGCTCGCTCGCCTCGCCGCTCTCGCGTCCGTCGTCCTGATCGTCACGGCCTGCGGACAGGACGACGACCACGAAGGCGCGCGCGTGCTCTGGGAGAAGATCAACGCGGGTCCCGGGTTCCGCTCATGGGACCGCGCGCCCGGCTTTCCGACACGCAAGCCGAGCTTCACCGCGCATTCGGGCGCCGTCGAGATCTTCGTCAACGCCGAGGTCTCGAGCGCGCTGGCGACGCCGAGAACCGCGGCGCTCACCGAGTGGCCGGTTGGCGCGCTGATCGTCAAAGAAGGATTCAGCGGCGACTCGCGCAAGCTCGTCGCCGTGATGGAGAAGCGCGCGGACGGGTGGTTCTGGGCCGAGTACGACGACGGCGGCGACTCGAAGTATTCCGGGCGCCCCAGCGTGTGCACCGACTGCCACGACAACCGCAAGAGCTACTCCGACTGGGTGTACGCCTTCGAGCTTCCGCGCTAGACGAGTCACCGATGGACCACGCCGCGCATCTCTCCGCGCGCCTCGAGGCCGCCCTCCTCCGCGAGATCGCCGAGTCGTACCGGCACCTCGCTCTCGCGTACTTCAGGGGCAACCTCGAGCTCCCGCAGTTCGAGCTCGTCACGTCGCGCGGCCGCCTCGGGCGGTGGATCCCGGACACGCGCATCATCGAGCTGTCTCGTCCCCTCGTCCTCGAGCAGCCGTGGGGCATCGTCGTCGAGGTACTCAAGCACGAGATGGCCCACCAGTACGTCGCCGAGGTCCTCGGCGAGCAGGGCGAGAGCGCGCACGGCCCGCGATTCCGCGCAGTCTGCGACAAGCTCGGGATCGACGCCGCCGCGAGCGGCATGCCGGTGCCGACGCCGGGCGCCGCGCACGGCGATCTCGGCAAGGTCGGAGAGCGGATCGCCCGGCTGCTCGCGCTCGCAGAGAGCCCGAACGTCCACGAGGCCGAGGCGGCCATGGCCGCGGCGCAGCGCCTCCTCCTCAAGCACAACATCGAGCTCCGGACCACCCGCGCCGCCCTCGGTTACTCGTGGAGGCACCTCGGAGAGCCGACGGGCCGCACGACGGAGGCCGAGCGCGTGCTCTCCCTCATCCTCGGAAAGCATTTCTTCGTCGAGGCGATCTGGGTGCCGGTCTACCGGCCCGCGCTCGGCAAGCGCGGTAGCGTCCTCGAGATCTGCGGCTCGCCCGAGAACGTGGAGATCGCCGAGTACGTACACGGCTACCTCGTGCAGACGGCCGCGCGTCTCTGGATGGAGCACAAGGTCGAGCAAGGGATCTTCAGCAACCGCGACCGGCGCACCTTTCTCGCCGGCGTGATGAGCGGCATGAGCGAGAAGCTCGCCCGCGAGGCGAAGCAGAGCGAGGGCGCGGGGCTCGTCTGGATCGCGGACGGCGACCTCGAGGACTTCTTCCGGCGCCGTCACCCGCACGTTCGCCACATCCGGTACGCGGGGCAGAGGCGAACCGACGCGTACGCGCACGGCAAGGAAGCCGGCCAGAAGATCGTCATTCACAAGGGCGTGAGAGGCTCGGCCGAGCAGAGAGGCCACCTCCTCGGTCCGAGGCGCTAGAATCCTCGTCATGCCGAGCACGCTCTTCGAGACCGCGATCGGCCCATGTGGCGTCGCGTGGAACGATGCGGGCCTCACATGGCTGCAGCTCCCCGAGCAGGATCGGAAGGCGACGCGCGAGCGGCTCGGCGCGAAGGG